>NZ_JAVTSS010000002.1:318580-637161 GCF_032678705.1 Pedobacter frigiditerrae
CTGCTGTTGCTTTTACCATTACAAGCGGTTGACGGTATTGACGCCCTACAAAAAATAAGCTATCTGCGTTTTGCCTTACATAAGTAAATTCTACATCTGATGAAAAACCACTACCTTGAGTTCCACCATAAACGCTTGCTTTCGGGTCTTGAAGAACTGATATGTAGTTATAAGTATCAAATGCCAACATCGCTCCCAAGCCTGTGGTAACTCTATATGTTGATGTGGCAGGTGTAGTTGAAGCGGCATCTGAAATATCACTGTACATAATTACATTTTGATTGGCATCAAAGCTCATATAGAAGCCATAACCACCACCAGCTGATGTAGGTAAAGTTGCTATCCAACCATTTGGCGATGAAGTTAGCGATGTATTCACTAAACTAATGGCATCTGCCATTCTTTCTTCTGGGTTTTTATCAAAAACCGACTCAAATGAAGATTTCTTACAGCCTACAAATACAATTGCGGCGAAGAATAATAAATAAAATAACTTTTTCATAATCTAAAGAGTTTGACCTAATGATCCATAAAAGTAATTTGCTGGTGTACTCGTTACATAAAAGCCACCAAAATTATTAAAATTATCAGCATTAATAGTGGCTGGCAACCAGGCTGCTGTAAAGTTGTTTCCTGTCAAATAGGCTTGAATCGTATTGGTAAAAGGAACTGTAAAAAGAGCTCCATTAGTAAATGTTGTACCAGTACCATTAGCTACTTTTGTAAACACTACGGCTCCAGTAGTTGGGTTAATCGTATATGTAAATGAATAATCTCCAAAATACTGTGTAGTAGCATTTGAGAATGCAGCACGTACAGTTAAAATGGTAGTAGATTCAAAGCGCATTTGTACATAATCTAAATGATATTTCTGAGTAGCACTATAAGCCAAAATAGCTGCTTTTAGATTATTATATGCAGTTGCATATTCAGTAGAAATCCCATTTGCAGTGTACAAACCATCTTCTAAATTAGTAGTCATGGTTTTAAACAAATTTTGGCCCATCCAATAAGGAAAGCTTGCTTGGGCATATTTATATTGATTTCTTACTACATTTTGGATTTCTTGTTGCAGTTTTCTAAAATCAACACCTAAGTTCACCGTAAAATACTGTACCACACTCGCCTCTTTTGCTTTTAAAGCAGCTTTACCAGCTACTGTAGAAGCATTGGCACGAGCATCAAACCAAGCTTGTCCAAACACCAACAAATGTGATGTTGTTTCTGCAAAATCTTCCACAGCTTCACTTGAAGCATAAGGTGTAACATAGCCATTATCACGAGCCGTAGCATCAGCTACAGTTGTCCATGTTGCGTTGTAAGTAGCTTTAGTGATGTTTTGAAAATCTGCTGGCATAGGCACCAATTGATTTAAAATGTGCGTAAATTCATGATGTATCGTTTTTAATTTACCAACAACCAAAGAAGAGTTTGTCGCATCGAAATTATTGATATCATAAATAGTTACACGTCTACCAGCAGATGCTGTGGCTAGAATCATTGAACCATCAGTTTGATAAGCACCAGAACCGTACATTACCCACTCTTTAGGAACATTCTTTTTGATAAAAGTAACACCGGCAACTTTCCTGTAAGGTAAAATGAACCCGTCCAATACAGTTTGCATTTGCGGTCTTACACTTGCTGTATTACTAGGAGCAACATTTTTATCATTATCGTAGAAATATCTACTGTAACGATAAATTACATCCATGTTATATTCATCTAAAAACGTTGCTTTTAACCAAGCATCCAATTCTGTGTTAGCAACAGGATTGTCTATATTATATTTCGTTAAATCAACATTTAATTTTTCTTCATTACGGCATGAAATCATCATGGTAAGAAGAACAATAAAACTTAGCGTTTTAAATATATTCTTTTTCATAATTTCTATTATCTAGGATTTAAAGGAACACCAGAAAGTTTAGCTTCTTCAGGAATTTGGAAAACACGACGATTATCACCGGCCTCTAATGTAACAAAGGTTTCTACGCCGTTTGCATCGTAAATGTTATGCTTAACAGGCAAATGATTTCTTAAGATATCCATCCATCTCATTCCTTCTTGTAGAAATTGGGCCTTTTTAATGTCTAAAATCAATTTTACTATACCTTCCTTAGGATCTGCGACACCATAAAATGTAGCTACTTTTGCTTGTGTAGCTGCATCTGCTGCCGGATTGTAATTAGCTACAGTATTTGCGAGAATAAGGTTTGCATCCTTTAGTGCATTTTCATACTGTCCTAATTTAGCGTAAGCTTCGCCTCTGTTCAATAAAGCTTCATCTGTTATTAACAATGGAGCCATAATATATGGAAATCCAATATTAGCAACTTGATCCGTTACATAAAAATACTCACGATATTTATAAGCTGTATAATTTGGAACTCCATAAGACAGAATTTTATTTTGATATGCTTTTCCTGTAATGTTCCCAGATGAACCACCGGCGGCAAACATTTTCACCAAATTTTGACCATAACCATATCTCGGGCTAGTTAACCTTTGATAAGCCGAGTATTGATTAGCTAATAAGAGAATGTGCTTTTGATCTGATTTTGTAAGCGCCGCTTGATAATCAGCTGTGCTCATTGCAGCTAGGCTAGAGTTAAATGGCCTAACTTGACCAGTATAATCACCACCAGCAACAACTGCGTTAGCGTGGTCAATCACTTTTTGATATTCACCTTTAAATAGATAAAACCGAGCAGCAAAGGCGTGTGCAGCTGCTGGAGTAAAGTGATATTTTGGCACCGAGTAAGCAGAAGCAGATAATAAGGCGATACCTTCCGTTAAATCTTTTTCGATTTGCTCATAGGTAGATTTAACAGTGCCTCTATCATACTGTTGAATAACTTTCGTTTCAGGAACAGTTACATAGGGAATACCTGGTGAATCATTAGCACCACCAATTGTATATTCCTTAGCGAAAAATGTAACCAACATAAAATGAGCATAAGCTCTTGCTACCAAGGCTTCTCCTTTATAAGGTAAAACTGCATTGCCGAAATCATTCTGTTGGATTGATTCCAATGCTTGATTAGCCGCTGCGATACCTGAATAACAACCATTCCAATAATTGGTTGAAGTTCCGGTTCCGGCACCCACAACATCTTTCCAGAAATATGGCAGGGTAGACACATCAGCAGTTGTACCAACTCCATTTCCTTTGTCTTCTGCATTGTCTGATGCTGCTTCAGTAAAAGTATAATAATCATATTGTGGATAAGCTGTTGCAACCAATTGAGCAACCTTAGACACGCTATTAATTTGAGTTCTATTATCAGGCTCTTGATCTAAATATTTATTACACGATTGTGCGGTAAATAAGAGTGGCAACCCAAATAATAAAAAATGTTTTGTATTTAATTTCATGATATTTTATTTTTAGAATCCAACCTTTAATGATAATGTATATTGCTGTGGAATAGGCAATGCAACTCCTCCATTCCCAAAAAATTCAGGATCTTGTCCATTTAAGCGCTTATCTGAATATAATAAAGCGATGTTATTGCCAATTAGAGATACAGTAGCATTTGCTACGTGTAATTTCGAAGTTATTCTTTTTGGTATATCATAGCCTAATGAAACTTGTTTAAACCTGATAAAGTCACCTTTTGCTACACGTTCACTAGAGAAATTATATAAGTTGTATGGATAACGTGCATCAAGAATAGCACCATTAGCTTGTTTAATAATCCTAGCAGATGTAAATCCATCTAGCATTGCAGGTACATTAGTAAATGCCTCATCACCAGGTTGAATCCATCTATTTAACATACTCTTAGACATGGAGTAAAGATCTGGATAGTTTGATGAAAACGTTTGTGCCAAACGGATATAATTACCAGCAGCAAAAGTAAATAATGCTGAGAAACTAAACCCTTTATATTTAAATTGATTGTAAAAACCACCAGTAAAAGTAGGATCTATTGGGCCTTCATATTTTAGGTAATTGATATTTGTACTTTGCAAATTCACATAAGTATTTTTAACTCCAGCTTGATCAATATAATATGGATAGCCGTAATCATGATCTAAACCTGCAAATTGGATAGAATATAAACCACTTTGAGCATGCCCAACTAAAGCTCCCCCATTATCATCTACTAAATCAAAAATTCTTGGACTAACTTCTAAACTAGTGATTTCGTTTTTATTGAAGGCAAAATTAAATTGAGTTCTCCATCTAAATTCATCATTGTTAATCGCATTACCTGCTATAGTAAACTCTATACCTTTAGCCTTCATTTTTCCGTAATTAGCTGTTTTGGTAAACTCGCCACCAATACCAGAGGTGTTAATCCTACCAATTAAGTCATAAATATCTCTCTTATATAAATCTACGGTTAAATTAATTCTATCTTTCAAAAATGTTAAATCAAGCCCAATGTTTGCTTCCTTCAATTTCTCCCAAGTTAATTCATTGTTAGCTAAGCTAGAAATGTAAGTAACCGTTTCTTTTTCATTCTCATAAGGTCTTCTCGAAAGTTGGTTATAGTATACAGCAGCTGAGTTATTTGCATTTCCGATATTGGCTACTAAGCCATAGGTACCTCTAACTCTTGCAGAAGTAAGGTAATCGTTTTTAGGCCAAAAACTTTCTTGATCTATATTCCAAGCTCCAGAAACATTCCAAGTTGGCAACCATCTAGCAGTCCTACTTTTTCCCATTAAGTTAGACCCATCATAACGAGTTGTCGCATTAAAACTATACTTGTCTTTATAGGCATAAGCTGCTCTTAAGGCAAATGCTGCAAAACGATCCGCTCCTGTGCTCATTGCATAATAAGGAGCTCCAGATTCTTGACCTTTTTTAAAGTAATTATAGTTCGCATTTACGATACCGCCATTTTCATATTGATAACCAACTCCATCAAATCTTGATGTTTGTCTGTCGATGTAACGAACTTCCATAGACCCGAACACATTTAACTTATGATCTGTAGCAATGGTTTTGTCGAATTCTAAATTCTGTCTAAAATAATAGTTTTTTAGATTATCATAATTTACATTATAAAAACCACCTTGAGGTAAAATTACGATTGGATAAGCTGATAAATCATCAGGATTCTGATACAAGAAAGGATTATTACCTAATACTGTTGGGTCATTTGCACCTGCTCTAAAAGCTTGTGCCATATTAGAATTTTCCTTGATATAATGTTGACGATCAGTTTTGGCATAACGATAAGCACCATCAATCGAGTAAGTTAAACTTGGAATGATTTTATACCTAACACCCCCTTGTACTTTAAAGTCTATTTGCCCTAATGTTAAATAGTTATTCTCTAGTTCGCTTAAAATATTAAATGGAGCATAGTTTCTAGTAAAAAACTCTCTACTTCCATCTGCATTATAAGCCGTAACTGCTCTACTTGTATTTAAAGCATAAGAATATGGGTTAATATCAAAATCTCTTGAAAATGTTCCATATACTGGATCAGAATTTCTGGTTAATGTACCAGGAGCACGTTGATCCCTAACAGACCCATTAACCAATAACTCTCCACTTAATTTAGGACTCATTTTAAAGTTAATTCTGAAATTTCCTGTAAAACGATCTACCTCATTCCCTATAGTTTGACCATTATCATGTAAATATGAAGTAGATGCATAAGTTTGGAATTTTTCAGTTCCAGAGGTAATACTTAAAGAATGCTCTTGAAGTAATGAGTTCTTAAATAAGATATCAAACCAATCTGTATTAGCATTGGCGTAACGTTCTAAATATTTAGTACGACTGATTACATCATTTTTCAATTCATAGGTATTTGTAGCAGGATCATAGTTGTACAATGCATTATACATTTTACCAAAAGGACCAATGTTTGCACCTTTAGTCGATGTCTGTTGAAAATATCCTTTATTTTCAAGCTCAAGCATAATCGACATTTGATCTGCAGAGTTTAATATATCGAATTGTGAATAAGTTGGTTTTAAATAAGTGGTAAAGTTACCTGTATAGTTAATTCTTGGCGTACCTTCTGTTTGACGACCTTTTTTAGTAGTCACTACAATTACCCCATTCATTGCACGAGCACCATACATCGCTGTTGCAGCAGCATCCTTTAAAATATTAAAACTCTCAATATCATCCGGATTCAACCCAGCAACTGATGACCCAATTAAAGTATTCGCATCACCTGTAGATAGTGCATCATTAGAGATATTTACAACATCTTCTAAAATAATACCATCAACAACCCATAATGGTTTATTATCTCCTGAAATAGATGTAGCACCACGAACACGGATTTTAGGAGCGGCACCAAAAGTACCCGAAACATTCTGAACAGATACACCTGCTACCTGTCCTTCTAACATACGGCTAATATCAGGAACACCATTACGTTGAGCATCTTCTGCCTTAACCTGTGTAGAAGACCCAGTAAAAAGTTTTCTATCTAGTTTTTGGTAACCAGTTGAAACAATATTTACCTCTTTTAACTGATTGGCATCTTCATCAAGACTAATGTCGATTTTTGTTTTATTGCCAACAGCAAATTCTTCTGTTTTATAACCTAGGTATCTAAATACCAAAACAGCTGTCTCATCTTTAACTGAAATAGTATACTCTCCTTTTTCATTGGTTGAAACAACGGTTCCTGTTCCTTTAACAAAAACACTCACACCTGGTACAGGTTGCCCATCTTTTTTGTCCTTTACCACACCCTTTACCACAATATCTCTGTGAACAACTGGTAATGGGGATTGAACTTTCAAAATTACTTGACTACCAACTTGTCGATAACCTATATTTTTTTGTTTCAATTGGTCTAACGATTCTTGCACAGTCCCAAGTTTCTCAGGCACTTCCAATATCATAGATTTACTAATCTCTGATGCATCATAAACAAAACTTATTTTATAAGTCTGTTCCATCTTCTTTAAATACGTGTCAAGTCTTTCTGGTTTTGCTTTTCCTTGTTGCAATTCTGCATGGGCTAAAGACGACCAAAAGATTGCACAAACAAGCAGTACCGTTTGGTACAAACTTATTCCAGCTTTTCTTTTGTAGAAATTTTTCTCCATAGTTTGTTTGTTTAATAATTTGTTTGTGGTTGTTTAGGGTGTTATTAAATTTATTTGGTTGTTTTCTTTACTAATTCTAATATTATAGGTTTTATTCAATATCTCTAAAACTTGATCCAAGGTTTGATACTTGAAAGTTGCATTTAGCTTTTTCTCAGCATGTTTGTCATTTTTTAGTTTAATATTTGCACCGTAATACTCTGTTAATTGTTTACACACTTCCTCTAATGGTGTATCCACAAAGATCAACTCCTTTGTTAGCCATGAATCAGAATTTTGAGCTGTTTTGGTTAAAAATTCTTTTTTAGTTACATCATAAGTAAGTGCCTGCCCAGCTGTTAATATAGATGTTGTACCATTTTGGTAAGGTGTAAATATTACTTTTCCGGTTATTACGCCTAAATCAATCTTAGATTTAGACATTTTAATATTGAAAGAAGTACCTAACACTACTACGTTAGATTTATTCATGATAACCTTGAAAGGATGATTAGGATCTTTATGGATTTTGAAAAAAGCTTGTCCCTTTAACAAAGAAATTTCTCTTATCGCGTCAAACTTATCAGGATACCTTACTTCGCTATTTTCTGCAAGAATAACTACAGAACCATCAGCTAATCTTACAGAATCAACTTGATTTTCATTTGTCGATTTTACAGTAAAAACGGTTTTTGTACTTTGGTTATAGATTAGATAACCAATAGAGAATAATAAGATGGAGGCTGCAATTCTTGTTAACCAAAAAGTTTTTTTCTTAGGCGATTCCTTAATTAAATGGCCCTTAAACTTTTGAATTGCTTGATCAGCATCTACTTCATTAATCCTAGATGCCTTGCCAGAAAGCTCCCATAAGTTTTTTATTTCTAAGAAGAATGTGTCATTTTCAGTAGACTCAGCTCTATATTTTTCAACTTCCAATTGCATTTCCAAATCAGAAGGATTGTTTAAATGCCTAGAAATTAAATCTAAAAATTCAGGGTTTGAGAGCATAAAATTTTGTTAGTTATACTCTAAAGACAATTAACCTTGAAAAAACCCCTAGCTAATTAGCAGAAAATTTAAAAAAATTAAAAACTTCTTATTCTGCAGCTTGTTTTTGATTGTTTTTCTACCCAAAAGCTCAACCCTTAGTAACTTTAAAGCATTAGCTATATGATTTTCCACGGTACGCTCAGAGATATCAAGCAAATTTGCTATCTCTTTATATTTTAAGTGTTCAAATCTGCTTAATTTAAACACTTTTTTACATTGGGCGGGAAGTTTTTCAATTTCATTATTAATGAGCACAATTAGCTCATTCTCTTCATCAAGTTCGACTAGCGATTCTTCAGAATAATTAGATGCAATTTTTAGATGATGACGTTCTATGTTTTTCTGTCTATTTAGATAATTTATAGACGCATTGATAACTGACCTATATAAATAAGAATTGATGGATTTAATTTCGTTGAGCCCTTCAGGGTCTTCCCAAATCTTTAAGAAAACATCTTGTACAATTTCTTCTGCAATGAAAACATCCTCAACATATTTATCACTAGTTAACAATAGTTTTTGAAAAAACTGCGTATAAAAATTAGTGAAAGCCGGCACTTGGTTTTCATTGATAACTACATATAAATCCGTTCCTGTTTTTATATTTATCACGTAACACTAAATTTATCCCTGCCTAATATAGGAATAAAACAGCTTTAAGTAAAAAGAGTTTTACTTCGAAGATATACGGCTAATAATTATAATATGGAGCAATCATTAGGTATACAATAACACCAGTAACTGCTACATATAACCACATCGGGAAAGTGATTTTAGCTATTTTTTTATGCTTATCAAATCTTTCGGCTAAGGCCCTTACATATGTGATCAATACAAAAGGTATAATAATTACAGATAAGCAAATATGGGTAATCAGGATAAAATAATAAACGTATTTAATCGTGCCCTCTCCCCCAAATTTTGTAGAATCTGACGTCATGTGGTAAGCAACATACATACCTAGAAATAATACCGATAGCAAAATGGCAAACTTCATTAAGTTTTCATGAAGTTTTCTTTTCCCATTCTTAATGGCAACAACAGCGATAACCAGTACTATTGCAGTTAATCCATTAATTGTTGCGTAAATGGGAGGCAAAAAAGACAATGGCTTTACGTCATAACCAAGCTTCCTTAAATTAACACCAAATAATAATGCTACAACCAAGGGGATTGCGATGGATAAAGTAATGATCCATTTATTATATTTTTGCTCTACTGGAGTATTCATATTAATTAGCTTAACTTGTTTAGCCAAATTTCATTGACTATTGACTATTGACTATTGACTATTGACTATTGACTATTGACTATTGACTATTAACTATTAACTATCGCCCGTCCCTCATATTTCTCAATTCCTCAGCAACTAACACTTTTATTTCATCATCTAGTTTTGATAGTGCTTCTTGATTTGTTGCTTCATAATAACCCCTTACCCTATGTTGCGAATCTAATAATACGAACATATTACTAAAGGTAAATTTGGCTTTGCCACTTTCAACTACCTTTAAGGCATCTAATAGCAATCCATTTTTGATAAGGTTGTTTACTTGAGCGCTATCACCTGTTAACAAATCCCATTTCCCAGGATTTGCTGATATCCTTTTAGCATATTCGCTTAAAACTGTCGGCGTATCATACTGGGAATCTATACTTAATCCTATAAAATGAACCATGGTGTTTTTTTCATACACACTAGCAAAGGTAGCCATCGCTTTATTTGCAAATTCTACACCACTAGCTCCATTAGTATAAAATAGATTTAACAATACTATTTTCCCTTTATAGTTATCCCAAGTTAATGTGTCAGCTTTTTGATTTACTAATTTGAAATCTTCAATAACATGATAAACTGTATCTGGAATTTGTTTACCTCTAACTGTATGAAAGGTTGGCGCTACTTTTTTAGGGCCATAAATAGCTAATGGTTTATATCTATTTTTGCCTTTTTCTTGTAGTAAATAATATAAAAATCCCGGTACCGCTAAAATGGTTACCAGGATTAATATCTTTTTAATTGGATTATATTTCATCTAGCTTATGGCAGTTGAGGCATATGGTCATGGATATAACCACCTTCAATCAGCATTAAAACAATGAAATAAATAATAAATATAAAAGAAACCGATAATGCCAATTGCAATCCAAGTTTCTCAAATTTTAAGTGCATAAAATAAGCCACAATATAAAAAGCTTTCAATAATGTTAAAGCAATATAAAGTGAGTTACCGATTAAAATTGCATGATCTCCAAAGTAACCAGCTGGTTTAATCCATAATGCAATGATAAACTCAATAACAGTAATGAATAACAGGATAAAAAATACTTTCCAGATTCTACCTTTAGTCATTCCCTCGTGGTCACCATGACCGTGATCTTCTGTTGTATGTACGTTATGTTCTGACATGATAATATTTTAAAAGAATTATAATTAAACTAAATAGAAGAATGTAAATACAAACACCCAAACTAAATCTACAAAGTGCCAGTATAAACCAACTTTTTCTACCATTAAATAATGACCACGTTTCTCGAATGTTCCATTAATAGTCATACATAAAATGATGATATTAATAATTACACCACTAAATACGTGAAAACCGTGAAAACCTGTGATAGTAAAGAACAAATTTGCAAATTGTTGTGCTGCAACTGTAGAAACAGGTCCAGTAAAGAAATGAGTTAATTCTTCAGCAGCAGGGATGGTTCCCCACCAAAAGCCTTCATGATGTAAATGAGTCCATTCTATTGCTTGACAGCCTAAGAACATGAAACCACCAATAATGGTAGCTACCATCCACCATATTACTTCTTTCTTAGCTCTTCTATGTCCAGCTTCTACCGCCAAAACCATAGTTACAGAACTCATGATCAAAATAAAAGTCATGATACCTACAAAAACCAAAGGGTAACCGTGATCTGCTATGCCAGGTATAGATTGAAAAACCAAATCTGGCGATGGCCAAGTAAATTTAGTGAAACGTTGTGCACCATAATAAACCAATAATGATGAGAATGTGAAGGCATCTGATAATAAGAAAAACCACATCATTATTTTACCATATTCTACCGACCATGGCGAACGTCCGCCTGCCCATGGAGTAGTTTTAACTTGGTCTAATTTCGATAATGAATCCATTTAGTAATAGTATAATAGTTTGTTAAAAAATCTAACTGTTCAAAAGTAAAAAAACATACAGATATATCCATAATATATCTATAAAATGCCAAAAAATCGAAGTAATTTCTTGACGATAAACCGCTTTCTCTGTTGGAATGTTCTTATAGGAACCAACCAAGCTATTTAATATGAAGCAAATCCCTGCAAATATGTGAAAAACATGAAATAATGATAACACATATATCATTGAAATAGCAGCGTTGTTATTGATAAAAAACGCTCCCGTTGCTTTAAGTGTATTCCAAGCGTCAAACTGCAGAGCCCCGAATACAAGACCTAGTATTAAGGTAATCCATAAAAATAATTGTTGACTTGCCTTATTACCATTCCTAAGTGCTCTTGAAGCCAAATAAAGTGTAATACTGCTCGCTACTAATACTGCCGTACTATAAATAAATGCATCTGGCAATACCAATCCATGTCCCTTGCCTTTAGAGGCCGAGAAAACGATGTAATAACTTGTCCATCCACCAAACATAATAGTTGATGAAACAACGAATAACCAAACCACAAACTTTTTGGCTTTAGCGTCAAATTTTATCTCTTGTTGTTGCAAAGCAAGCTCCATTTAAGTATTGTTAAACAATTAAATCAAATAATAAAACCAATTGTACCAAAGGGATGTAAAAGAAAGAACAGAACATCACTTTTCTAGCACTTGGCAAATCCATCTTTATCATCATCTGGTAAGCAAAATAACTAAATAGCAAACCTGCTATTATTGATACTCCTGCTATATAATATCCACCAAAACCCAAAAATGTTGGCAATAAACTTACAGGTATTAAAATCAGTGTACTGACAAATGTAAATACAGCACTCGTTTTATCTCTTTTTTTAGTAGGTAATAACCTAAATCCTGCCTTTTTATAGTCATCATCCAATACCCAAGCAATGGCCCAAAAATGAGGAAACTGCCAAACAAATTGTATCAGGAATAAAATAATTGCTATTTGATAATCTACAGGTACATAACCAATTTCAGACTGGCCGCCAATAGCAGCAATGTAACCAATAAGCGGAGGTAGAGCACCTGGAATTGCGCCTACAAAAACCGAAATTGGGGATTTTTGCTTTAATGGGGTATATGCAAAAGCATAAAGTAAAATAGAAAACACAGAAATAAGCCCTGTTTCTAAATTAAGTTTACCTAGTAACCAAGTACCTGCAATGCCCATAATCAATCCCAAAACCAAGCCCTGACCAGTCGTCATTCTACCAGCTGGCATCGGACGGTCTTTGGTTCTGGTCATCAATTTATCTAAATCTACTTCAATGATTTCGTTAAAACAGTTAGCTGCACCAGTAACTAAAAATCCCCCTACAATTAATATCAACCAATTATCCCAGTTAATTCCAGCTGCGATTCCTCTGTCAATCTGTATTTTAGATCCAATTAAAAAAGTAACTGAAGCAGAAAACACGACTAAAAATGTTAGTCTGAATTTGATCAATTTCGAGAAGTCTGAAAAAAACTGTTTCAATTTTTTAATTGGTTAATCCCGAAGCTATCGGGAAGGTTTGTAAGTTGCCGTACGGTAAACTAATAAGTATAAATAATATTGTAGGCTAAATAATATGGTTGCAAATAAAATATGTATGGCTTGTGCGTAAGGTGGTAATGATAAATAAGAAAGTATAAACCCAGCAGCTATTTGTATAATTAAAATAACCATGATATAATTAGCCGTCATTAAAGGCCAAGCTTTACCGCTAAATCTATCAATCACCATTTTATAAACTATAAAATTACAAACCGCTACCAAAATGGCTAAATCTCTATGCCATGAAAAAACAGAACCAACTCTATTAACCCAAGTGTTCCTTGCTCCAAAATTTAAAGATTTTGCAATTGTATCTATGCTTTCTCTAACTTCAGTTCCTAAAACTATTTGCCCAATGGTAATAATTATTGTAAAAGCTAAAAATCCTTTGAGCCACAAAATACGATACATGATCACACTTCTTTCTTTATGCAATTGCTTAGCATAATTGTAAGTGTATATCAATATTGCTAAAATAACTAAAGCTAATAACATGTGTACTGTTACCACCCATTGCGTTAAATTAGTAGACACCACTATTGAACCTAACCAGCCTTGGTAACCCACAATTAATATATTCAGTAAACTTAATACTACAATTCGCTTTGCTGTCTTTTTATAAACAAAAGAGTAAATCGCTACTAATATTAAAAATATACCCAAAATTGCACCCACCAACCTATTAGCATATTCAGTCCAGGTTTTAGCTGGATTAAATTCTTCTGGCACAATAATGCTTTGATCGTGTCTAATGCTATTTGCCAACTCAGTTTTGCCCATACTTTCTAAGTATTTAGCAAACTTTTCATTCTTTTTAATTCTACCCGCAACATATTTCTCTTTATAATCAGCTGGTAAATCTTTAACCGAAGTTGGTGGTATATATTGATCAAAACATTTAGGCCAATCAGGACATCCCATTCCAGAACCAGTACTGCGAACTATACCACCAGCCAAAATAACCAGTAGCGTTACAATAATAGTAATGAAGTTTAATCTTATAAATCTATTTTCAGATTTAGCAATCATTGGGTGTGATGGATTTAAAAAAACAAGGTATCTGTTGCAAGCTATTTTTAACTTCAGCAGATACCTTATTCTATATTATAAACAAGTTTAACTTGCTTATTCTGCTTCTTCTTGAGTTGGCTTATTAACAGCTTCCCAATCTTTTTGAACTTTTTCTGCTTCAGCGTTTCCTTCAAAGTCATGAGGTAAATTAGAACTCATTGTTTGAGAGAAAGGAACTGTTTGCGGAATGAAATCTTGTTCTGCACCTGGCTTGCTATAATCATATGGCCAACGATATACTGTTGGGATTTCTCCTGGCCAGTTTCCATGTAAATGTTCTACAGGTGTAGTCCATTCTAAAGTATTAGCTTCCCAAGGATTTTGAGGTGCTTTTTTGCCTTTAAATATCGAATAGAAAAAGTTAAACAAGAAAGCTACTTGTGCTAAAGCAGCAACAATTGCAGCCCAAGTTACAAATACGTTAACTGTTAACCATTTGTTCATGAATTCAAACTCTGTAAACGCATAGTAACGACGAGGCACACCATCTAAACCTAAAAAGTGTAGCGGGAAGAATACCAAGTAGGCACAGATAAATGTTAACCAAAAATGTAAATAACCCAATTTGGCATTCATCATTTTTCCAAACATTTTAGGGAACCAGTGATAAACACCTGCAAGCATACCAAAAATCGCTGCTGAACCCATTACCAAGTGGAAGTGGGCAACTACAAAGTAAGTATCGTGTAAGTTAATATCTAATGCAGCATTACCTAAGAAAATACCAGTTAAACCACCTGAGATAAAGAATGAAACTAAACCAATAGCAAATAACATTGCTGGTGTAAATCTAATATTACCTCTCCATAAAGTAGCTAAGTAGTTAAAGGTCTTAACAGCTGAAGGAACCGCGATAATCAAGGTTGTGATCATGAATACACCACCTAGTAAAGGATTCATACCTGTAACAAACATATGGTGACCCCAAACGATGAATGATAAAGTTGTAATACCAATCAATGAATAAATCATCGCATGGTAACCAAAGATTGGTTTCCTTGAGTTTACCGAGATAATCTCAGATGAAATACCCAAAGCTGGCATGATTACAATATATACCTCAGGGTGACCTAAGAACCAAAATAAATGTTGCCATAAAATTGGAGAACCACCCTCGTTTGGAAGTACTTGAGTACCCATTACGATATCTGATAAGTAGAAACTTGTACCGAAACTACGGTCGAAGATTAATAACACAACACCAGCAACTAATACTGGGAATGATAAAATACCTAAGATAGCTGTTAAAAAGAATGCCCAGATTGTTAAAGGCATTTTCCAAAGATCCATACCTTTAGTACGCATGTTTAATACTGTAGTAACGTAGTTGATACCACCCATTAATGATGATGCTACAAACAATACCATGCTAACTAACCATAGCGTCATACCCATTCCAGAACCCGGAATTGCAGTAGGAACAGCTGATAGTGGTGGATAAATTGTCCAACCCGCACTTGCAGGACCCGTTTGTATAAAGAATGAAGCCATCATGATTACACAAGCACTGAAGAAGAACCAGTAAGAAAGCATATTCAAAAATGGTGAAGCCATATCTCTAGCTCCTACTTGCAAGGGTATTAACAAGTTACTAAAAGTACCACTTAACCCTGCTGTTAACACAAAGAATACCATGATGGTACCGTGAATCGTTACTAAGGCTAAATAAAAGTCTGGTTTAATTCTACCACCTTCAGCCCATTTGCCTAAAAATGTTTCTAAAAGAGGGAAACTTTTATCTGGCCAAGCCAATTGAAGTCTAAATAATATAGATAATCCCATTGCAATAACTGCCATTATGATACCAGTTATTAAAAACTGTTTAGCAATCATTTTGTGATCCTGACTAAATACGTATTTAGTTAAGAACGTTTCGTGGTGATGACCGTGATCATCGTGACTATCGTGGTGGTGTGTATCTTGTAGTGATATAGTTGACATAATAAGGGCTCTCCAGTATTATTATTTTTTTAAAGCGATTTGATTTGTTTTTACAGTATCCTTTGCAGTTGTATCAGCTTTTGCTGGTGCTGCAACTGGTTCAGCAATTACAGGAAGATTAAATGCTTTTCTTAAATCATTTGTTAGGTAAGGGGTTTGTTTAATAACCCAAGCATCATACTCTGCTTGAGTAACAACTCTTACAGGTTTCTGCATATTATAGTGGTTTGTTCCGCAAATTTTAGCACAAAGCAATAAATATTTAAAACTAGGGTCGTTTGTTTTAACCTTCATTTGTTCTGTAGTGATGGTTGGCGTGAATTCGAAATAAGAAGTCATACCTGGAACAGTATTTAATTGCACTCTAAAATGAGGCATGTAAAAACTATGTAATACATCTTTACTAGTTAGAATAAAACGTACTGCCTTATTCACTGGTAAAACAATCTCATCACCAATTTGATCATCCAAACTGTTCTTATCTGCAAAATCAATACCTAAAGCGTTAATAGCTGTTATTTTTTTGTAGCTCTTTTTACCTACAATACCATCAGCTCCAGGATAGCGAATGTCCCATTGGAATTGAGAAGAAGTTACTTCAATGCTTAAAGGTTTGTTTTTTGGATCTTCAATTTTATAGAATATTGATCTCCATGTTAAGAAACCCATTAATACCAATACTGTCAATACAACAGCAGGAACAAATGTCCAGATTTTTTCAATTAAATTATTATGAGGGTAGTAATAAGCTTTTCTTTTTGAATCACTTTTGTAGAAATATGCAAAAGCAAATAATGCAATGTGAGTTAAAATAAATACAATAGTTGTAATAATCAATGTGATGTTAAACATTTGATCAATCTTCTCGCCATGTTCTGATGCTGCCTCAGGTAAAAGCATATCACCATGCACTGTATATTCCCAATATACACCGTATAAACCTACTACTAAAAATACGGCGAAAAGTATTCCATTAACTTTGTCCCAGTTAATTGATTGTTTGCCTTGGGTTTCTTGCGTTAATTCATAAACTCTTAATGCCTTACCAACTATTGCAATGAACAAACACAACAACAAGAACAGCAATATATAGAATAAGGTCGATTTATAGATCGGTCCCATATCTACTGGTTTAGCCGTAGCGGCAGCGGCTGCTTCTTGAGCGAAAGCACTGGTATTTGCAAACACAGTAATTAATACTGCTAAAGCCGCCATTGTTTTATTACCTATTAATTTTTTTAAACTCATTTTCTTAAATTAGTACGTGGTACTTTTTTAATATTAAATTATATAATCTTAAACCTATCTATTACAAATGGTGGTTTAAACTTTCTTGTAAAAACGGATGATTTTTAGCAATCAATGGTTTTTTGCTTAAAGCAGTTAATACAGTAAACGTAAACAAACCAACAAACCCTAAAGCAGTTCCAATTTCAATGATACCGAAACCAGCACCATCTTTAGTCCCAAACTCAAATACACCTGGCATGATCATTTGGTAATAATCTACCCAGTGACCACAAAGAACAACAATACATACTGCCAATAAAACATTCTCACTTCGCTTATTGTCACGATCCATTAACAATAATAATGGTGATAAGAAGTTCATGATTAAGTTAATATAGAACCAAGCTTCGTAGTTATTGAAACGTTTGTAGAAATATACAGTCTCTTCAGACATGTTTGCATAGTAAATCAATAAGAATTGAGCAAACCATACATAAGTCCAGAAAATAGAGAAACCAAAGATAAACTGTCCTAAGTTGTGCAAGTGGCTATTATTAACCCAACTCATATAACCAGCTTTTCTTAACAAGATAATGATTACAGCAATTGTAGCTAAACTACTTACCCACATTGCAGCGAAGTTATACCAACCAAACATGGTTGAGAACCAGTGAGCTTCTAGTGACATGATCGTATCGAATGCAAATATCGGCGTAGTAAATCCGTAGATAACTAAGAATATACATGAGTATTTAAAGCTCTTTTGGTAAGAAGTTAATCCTCCATTTAAGTCTTCATTATAAGACCATTTAGTAACAAAATAAGCAAATAAGCTATATGCACCTAAGAAAACTACTTGTCTTCCCATAAAGAATGGCACATTTAAAAATGCAGATTTACCATCGATTAACTTGTCGTAATGTGGAGAATTAGGGTCAGTTAATCCTGGTGCATTCCAGTGATGATACAAGTTATGAGTGTACAAGCCTAAGCCTACAACAACCAATAAAATGATTACAGCAATTGGCAAAGTTTTAGCCATTGCTTGAGGTACGCGAAGAATAGAGGCAGACCATCCTGCTTGTGCAACGAATTGAACAGCTAAGAAGAAAGCTCCAGACATACATACACAGGCAAAATAATATGCCATAAGTAACAGGTTGGCAAAAGTACGTTCGTGACTTACTTCATCTCCCATAAAACCATAAGCAATAGCACCAATACCCACAAGGATACCGATAATGCTTAAGGCTTTAACCTTTCCTGTAAACTCAAATTGTTCACTTAAATTATAATGATGAGTTCCCATTTAATTTGCTTTTCTTATTTTATTTTTTGTAATTGTTGAACATACATCACCACTTTCCATCTTTCAGTTGGAGTTAGTTGTGAAGCATGAGATCCCATTGCATTTAAACCATACATAATAGTATGATAGATTTTTCCAGCTGGCATAGTGTTCATTACTCCACCACGAGACGATACTGCATCAGCAGCGTGGTAAGATGGAACTCCAGAAATACCTTTATCCAATTTTACGATATGACCTTGACCATCACCTTTCTCTCCATGGCAGGGAGAACAGAATACAGTATAGAAGTGCTTGCCTTCTACTAAATTACGCTCTGTTAATTGTAGTGGATTAACTAACGCTGCAGAAGCTTCATAACCTTCTTTAGTATTAGCCAGTTCATATTTCACAAACCCAATTGGATCTGTGTTAGCTGGTGGAGTTTGAGCCGTTGCTCCGTTTGCAAAGTTTTTGTTTGGTTGATCTTGATTATAAGCAATCGGATCATACATATTTCTTGCGTACTCTAAACCAGTACTTCTTTTATCGCTGCATGCCGAAAGCATAACAACAGAAACAAGTACGATTAATGTAGCGTAAACTATATATTTCTTATTCATAACTGATATACTTCCTTTCATTATGCTTTACTTCTAAAGCACCTGCGCCTTTTAATAGTTCGTCAATTTTTGCGTGTTCCGCATTTTCCTTAGCATCAATAGCGATGATAAAACGATCGTTTGTTGCACGCAAATCCATCACTCTTGGTGCTCTTCCCGGAAACAAGTGGGTTGATGCATAGTACGATCCTACAAGGCCAAAAGCACAAAATAGAATAGTTAACTCAAAAGTAATTGGAATAAAATCTGGTAATGCAAAGTGGGTTTTACCACCAATGTTAATTGGCCAATCTACAGTTGTTGCTAGAAAAACACAGCTTAACATTGTTATTGTTCCGGTAATTCCGAAAAAGAATGCGGCTATATCTAATCTAGATCTTTTAACTCCCAATTTTGCTTCGATGCCGTGAATAGGCATAGGCGTATATACATCATGTATTTTGATGTTGTTCTCCTGTAACTTATCGATGCCATGCATCATCTCGTCAGGATCACCAAAACTGCCTAAAATATATTTGATATTACTCATTGTTATTTTTTTGCGTAATCTTCTAGGTTAACACTATCAAACTTTTCTAAAGACTCTACATAGTCTGCAACTTGCTCTTTATCTAAGTGTCCTTCTTCAATCAATTCTTTCTTAGCTTGCTCACTTGCACTCTTTAATAATAATTTTACCTCTGCAATTGCGATAGATGGTAATACCCTTAAGAATAATAAGAACAAAGTAAAGAATACACCAATTGAACCAACAAATACACTCACGTCAACCCAAGTTGGCGTAAAGTCTGTCCAGCTTGATGGCAAATAATCACGGTGTAATGAGGTTACGATAATTACAAAACGCTCGAACCACATACCGATGTTTACTACGATTGATAAAATCCAGGTAGCTGCAATATTTGTACGGATTTTCTTGAACCATAAAAGTTGTGGAGAGATTACGTTACATGTCATCATCATCCAATAAGCCCACCAGAATGGCCCTGTTGAACGATTAATGAAAGCATATTGCTCATATTCTGAACCAGAATACCAAGCGATAAAGAACTCGGTTAAATAAGCCACACCTACAATTGAACCTGTTAAGATGATAATTTTATTCATCGATTCGATGTGGAACATGGTAATATAATTCTCTAGACCTAATACTTTACGTACAACCAATAATAAGGTTAATACCATCGCAAAGCCTGAGAAAATTGCACCTGCCACAAAATATGGAGGGAAAATGGTTGTATGCCATCCCGGAATTACCGAGGTTGCAAAGTCCATTGATACAATAGTGTGCACCGAAAGTACCAGTGGAGTTGAAATACCTGCTAAAATTAATGATACTGCTTCAAAACGTTGCCAAGTTTTAACGTTACCATTCCATCCGAAAGAAAGAATAGTATAAACTTTTTTACGTACACCTGCAGCTCTATCTCTAATTGTTGCAATATCTGGTAATAAACCTGTGTACCAGAATAATAATGATACAGAGAAATAGGTTGAGATTGCAAACATATCCCATACCAATGGAGAGTTAAAGTTAACCCAAAGTGAACCGAATTGATTTGGCAATGGTAATACCCAATAAGCCAACCATGGTCTACCCATGTGAGATACTACGTAAGTTGCGGCACAGATAACGGCGAAAATGGTCATCGCCTCTGCTGAACGGTTAATTGAGTTACGCCAATTCTGACGGAAGAGCAATAATACAGCAGAGATTAGTGTTCCTGCGTGACCAATACCTACCCACCATACGAAACCGGTAATATCCCAAGCCCAACCCACTGTTTTATTTAATCCCCATGCTCCGATACCGAACCAGAAGGTATAACTTACTGCAACTACCCAAAGTGTTGCACCACAAAGTGCTACTATGAATCCAATCCACCAAGCCCTGTTCGGCTTGTTTTCTACTGGCAGTAAAATTTCATCCGTCATTTGTGCGTACGTGATGTTTTTACCAGTAATTAATGGTTCTCTTAAAATTGATTCGTTATGTCCTGACATAATTTATATTGCTAAGTACTGCTTACGCGTGTACTTCTTTAGTTTCTGAATCTATATTTCTAACTTTTGTCATATAACCAATACCTGGTTGTACGTTAATTTCCTCTAAAACATAGTAGATACGTTCGCTCTTCAATGCTTTTGCAACTTCTGAATTTGGATCATTTTTATCTCCAAAGATAATTGCGTTAGCAGAACAAGCTTGCTGACAAGCCATTTTGATATCTCCATCTTTTAAAGCACGTTTCTCCATTTTAGCTGTTAATTTACCAGCTTGGATACGTTGAATACACATAGAGCATTTTTCCATTACCCCTCTAGAACGAGTAGTAACATCTGGATTTAACACTAATTGTGTAAACTCATTATTTAAATAGTTATCGAAACGTGAATCATTCCAGTAGTTAAACCAGTTGAAACGACGAACTTTATATGGACAGTTGTTTGCGCAATAACGTGTACCTACACAACGGTTATAAGCCATGTGATTTAAACCATCTGATGAGTGTACTGTAGCCAATACCGGACAAACTGTTTCACAAGGAGCGTGATCACAGTGTTGACACATCATTGGTTGGTGAACTACAGATACATTGTTCATTTGATTTTCTTCCAAATGCGCAATTTCTTTCTCTTTAGTTACTGCATTAGAACCTTCTTCGTGACCGCCGTGAGCAGCTTCTGCGTGTGCAGCAGGCTCCTGGTTATAGCTGTAATAACGATCGATACGCAACCAGTGCATCTCTCTACGTCTACGAACCTCATCTTTACCTACAACAGGGATGTTATTTTCTACGTTACAAGCAACAATACAAGAACCACAACCAGTACAAGCATTCAAATCGATTGCCATTACCCAGTCATTACCTAATTTCTCATATTTATCGGTAGTCCATAAATCGTAAACTTTATGTTTATGGTGGTTACCAGAACCTGCAGCAGGATCCTTTAAGTAATCTTTTAAAGTAGTTTCACGAATGATATTTCTTCCTTCAAAAGAATAGTGAGTTTGTGTTTGAGCTAATTCTTCTCTTCCGCCAGTTGATGATAAAGTAACTGTAGTAGCATATTTTAATGTGCCATTACTGAAACTTGCAAATGGGAAAGCGTTTTTACCTACGTTGTTACCAGCTTTACCAGTTTTAGTACGTCCATAACCCAAGGCAATAGAAGCAGTTCCCATTGCTTGACCTGGTTGAATTAAAATTGGAAGATCAATTGTGTATCCTTTTTCGCCTTTAACAGTTAAGATATCAAATTCTTTGTATCCTAATTTCTCTGCTTGTTTAGGAGCAAGAGCGATATAGTTATCCCAAGTTACTTTTGAAACTGGATCTGGTAATTCTTGTAAAAATGCATTGTTGGCATGTTTACCATCACGCATTGGAATGCTTTCGTAAACTTGCAATTCTAATCCGTCATTACCTTTTGCCGCTAAAGCTTTGCTACTTGCAACGATTGATGAAGCAACAGCATCTAAAGACATACTGAATGTATAAGCACCTGCAGTTTTAGCAGTAGCACTAAATACACCTGTTTGTAATAAATCGTTCCAAGTTTTGCCTACAACTGGTAAAATGTTTTTCTCCCAATTGTTACGTACATATTGATAGTAATCTTGAACAGCTGCGTCAGACCAAATTAATAAGCTTTGTTCTGCTTGACGAGAGTTAAATACTGGATTGATGGTTGGCTGAACGATTGAGTAAAATCCTTCGTAAGTATTTGCATCGCCCCATGACTCTAAATAGTTAGGTGTAATCGCAACAACATCACAAAGACCAGCAGTTTCATCATCTCTATCTGAGAAAGATACTTTTAAGGCAACTTTTGCTAATGCATCAGTAAATGCTTTGCTGTCAATTGCATCGTAAGCTGGGTTTGAATTTAAGAAGAAAACAGCTGCAACCTCGCCTCTATTCATTTCATTGATCAATTCAGCAAATTCTGCATCATTACCTTCATAACGTTTGCAAGCATTATCTAAATCAATTGTAGTACCATAACTGCCGATAGCCGAGTTAATGGCGTTTACTAAAATCTGAGTAGAAACATCATTAGAACCAGAAACCACTAAAGATTTTCCTTTGTTCTGTAATAGTTCTTTTGCAACTAGTTTTAAAGCTTTATCTGCTGTTACATTGTTACCTAATGAACCGCCCGCCAAACTTGCGCCTGTAATTGCATTATATAAGGTAATTAATGCTGGTCCTTCTTCCGATAATTTAATTGGAACTCGGGTATCAGCATTTGTACCTGTTAGACTCATTCCAGCTTCAAATTGGAAGTGGCGAGACATTTTCTTTTTCTCTAGTGACTTGTAATTTCTATTAGCAACGTATTGAGCAGTAAATTCTTCTCCGCTGATCCAAGTTCCTAAGAAATCTGCACCGAAACTTACAATAAGGTCTGCTTTATCGAAGTTATATTTTGGCAATACTGCTTTACCAAAGCTATTTTCATTTGCTTTGATGATACCTGTATAAGATACCGCATCGTATTGTACTAATTTTGTAGTAGGATATTTAACAGCAAAATCTGCAACAACTCCTTTAGCCGATGGGCTATTTAAGCTAGAAGAAACAATACGAATCTTTTTACCAGAAGCTTGTGCCTTATTTAATTCGCCTTTAACAAAAGTATCTATATCAGACCATGAAGTCTTTTCTTCCTTTTTAAGTAAAGGATTTTTTAATTTAGATACATCATATAAATCTAAAACAGAAGCTTGTGCTTGTGCATCAGTACCAGTACTAAATACACCTGCATTTGGATTAACCTCAATTTTAATAGGGCGACCAACTACTGTTTTTACCAATACGCTTTGACCTTTGAAAGTCGAAACGTAGAAGTTTGGAATACCTGGAACAACCTCTTCTGGTCTAATTAAATAAGGAATTGATTTTGTTACAGGTGCTGTTTGGCAAGCGGCTAAAGTTACTGCACCCAACCCAAAGCCTAAGGCTTTTAAAAAGTCTCGGCGTGGTGTAACTGTACTTAATCCTGCCTCACTTAAAACATCTTCTATTGGAAGTGGCTCTGCAAATTCGTTTTTGTTGTTTTCAACAAAATCGGGAGTGTTTTTATACTCCTCTAAGCCTTTCCAGTATTTTTTATTGCTTTCCATTTAAGCTATATTACTGTTTATCGAACGTTCTTACTAAACTCTATTAATTAATAATGGCACTTACCACACTCTAAACCACCTAGCATTGCTGGGGTGATTTTTTCTCCTTTTTTGATTTTCTCGTGTGCCTCAATGATTTTGGTATAGAAGGCATCATCTTTTTTATCAGAAATATCAGCGTCTTTGTGACAGTTGATACACCATTTCATTGTTAATGGCGAATACTGATAAATTTCTTCCATTGTGTTAACTGGACCATGACAAGCGAAACAAACTGGATCTTTAGGGTTAAGGCCTTTTTCTTTACGGATAGCTGCTTCACCAACTACTACGTGTTGAGAGTGGTTGAAGTAAGCGAAATCTGGCAAGTTGTGTACACGTACCCACTCAATTGGTTTTTCTTTAGTTTTATCGTATGTCTGTTTATCAGCATCGTAACCTAAAGCATTGTAAATCTTCATGATCTCTGGAGAAATCTGACCATCTTCTTTTCTAGCCTGTACGTTTTTGTGACAGTTCATACAAACGTTTAAAGAAGGAATAGTTGAGTTCTTAGATTTAAACGCACCAGTGTGGCAATATTGACAATCGATTTGATTGATACCAGCGTGTAATTCGTGAGAGAATTTAATTGGCTGTACTGGCTGATAACCTGTGTGAACACCTGTTTCCCACATGCCCATCCAACCGAATGAACCCAATACCATTACCAAACACAATACAAAAAAGAATACAAACTTCTTGTTTTTGAATAATCCTTTAACACCTACGGCTAAAGAAACGTTTTCTTCTTCAACAACTACAATACCTTGTTTTTCTAGAATTAAACGTTCTAACATTTTTACTGCACGGCCTAAAACAACCAATACAATAATAGATAGTACGATAATTGCAACGATACCCAAGATAGAAAGAGCTGAAGTACCTTCGTCTTTAACCTCTGCGCCAGGAACTACTGCCACTTTTGGCTCACCTTCTTTAACATAAGCTACGATGTTTAAAACCTGTGCATCTGTTAAAGTTGGGAAAGCTGTCATTTCTGATGGCTTTAACTTTGCCGCTTCGATCGCTTGTTTATTGCCAGACGCAATTAAAGCTTGATTATTTTTAATCCAAGGAATTAAAAACGAATCATCAAGTGTTTTTACCAATTCTGTTAACGCTGGGCCTGTTCCGTCATGATCTAATGCGTGACAAGAAGCACATTTACTTTTAAATAAAGTCTTGCCTTCCACTAGGTCAGTTTGAGCTTGCGCTCCAGCTACTATTAAAAAAGATAAAGCAGCAAAAACCAATGCCGACTTTGAAACTTTCTTAAAAAATAATGAGATATTCCTCATAATGAGTGTTTTATGCTTTTTATTGAAATAAATTTTAAATCTAGACGATGTTGTGACTGGTATCGCTCTTAAAGATTTGAACAAAAGTAAAATTTATTAAGTTACCAATGACATATTAATGACAGTGAAATACAATTTATAATCATTCTAAATTATTGAAATTTCAGCTTTAAACGTAAAAAAACCAACAATTTTTAAAAACTGTTGATTTTCTTAAGCTTATCATTTGCAAAAAAATTTGGAACTTAATTTGCCAATAGTTAATAGCCACAAGCTATGGACTATAGACCATTATCCAGACTATTACATCTTCAATATCCAAGCAAAAATCAATGGCGCTACAATTGTTGCATCAGATTCTACTATGAATTTTGGTGTATGGATATCTAATTTACCCCAAGTGATTTTCTCATTTGGCACTGCGCCAGAGTAAGAACCATAAGAAGTTGTAGAATCAGATATCTGACAGAAATAGCTCCAGAAAGGAATATTTTCCATTTCCATATCTTGATATAACATTGGTACGACGCAAATTGGGAAATCTCCTGCAATACCGCCACCAATTTGGAAAAAGCCAATGCCTTTACCTGCAGAGTTTGCGATATACCAATCTGCCAACCAACCCATATATTCGATACCACTTTTCATTGTGGTTGCTTTTAACTCGCTTTTCATTACATAAGATGCGAAGATATTTCCCATCGTAGAATCTTCCCATCCTGGAACAACGATTGGTAAATTCTTTTCGGCAGCTGCCAACATCCAAGAATTTTTTGGGTCAATTTCATAGTATTGCTCCAAATCGCTACTCAATAACATTTTATACATGAACTCATGTGGAAAGTATCTTTCGCCTGCTGTATCTGCATCTTTCCATATTTTATGGATATGTTTTTGTAAACGACGGAATGCTTCTTCCTCAGGAATACAAGTATCAGTTACACGGTTGTAATGGTTTTCTAATAAATCCCATTCATCCTGCGGACTTAAATCACGGTAGTTTGGAACACGTTTATAATGTGAATGTGCCACCAAGTTCATGATGTCTTCTTCTAAGTTTGCACCTGTACATGAAATGATAGCAACTTTATCTTGTCTAATCATTTCTGCCAAAGAAATACCCAATTCTGCCGTACTCATTGCACCCGCAAGGGTAATCATCATTTTTCCACCTTCATCTAAATGGGTTTCGTAACCTTTAGCTGCATCCATCATCGCCGCAGCGTTAAAATGAAGATAGTTAGTCTCCATAAATTTCGATATCGGTCCTCTTGTCGTACTCATTTCTATATTTTTATTGTTCGGCTGCAAAAGTACAGTTTTTAGGTTAACTGCAAAAGTTCATTGGTTCATTAGTATCATTGGTTCATTTGGTTTCATTGGTTCATTAGTATCATTAGTTCATCTGGCGAAACTGGAAACTGAATTTGGGCGTTTTAACACGCTTTCCGCTGTATCTTTTTGGCTGTCCTTCGACTACCTGCCTACCGCAGGCAGGCGCTCAGGATGACAGCCAAAAAGGATGCCGCTTCAATCGTTAACGCACATTGCAATTGCAAAAAAAATGAACATCTACTTTGTCAATCTTCTACAGATTGACAAAGTTTACAAATGGACCGCATCAAACTTTGACAATCTAAAAAAAGATTGTCAAAGTAAAATTATTCTACATTTGTAGCAATGAAAAAAATATTACTATTCTTATCTCTTATTATATTGTCCAATCCGCTTTGGGCACAAAAAAAATTAATTCAAAAGTTATTATCTAACGAAAAGGATACTACACGTAAAGCTAGTTTTATGCCTATACCTGTTTTGGGTTATGCACAAGAAACAGGCTTCGAGTTCGGCCTTGGTGCACTTTATTCATTCTACATGGATAGGAAGGACACAACTAACCGTAGTTCTAACTTTTCTGGAACGGCATCTTACTCAACCAAAAAAACGTATAACCTAACTTTAAAAGGCGATGCTTGGACTCCAGGTAATAAATATCATTTTATTGGAGAAGTTAAGTTTAGAAAAACGCCATTTAACTTTTATGGTTTAGGGAATAATACCAATCAAAAAGATGAAGATAGATTGGTGCAACAGTTGATGAAAATCCAGCTTGATGCTGAGAAAACATTTATTAAGAATGCGTACACTGGTGTTTCAGTAGGTTTTGAAGATTACAATTTCACAGATAAGGTTGCTGGCGGAATTTACAGTACTTCTCCTATTTTATATGATAGGGCAGGTGGTACGGTAATGTATTTAGGCGTATCTCAAAGTTACGATACAAGAAACTCTAACAATTACCCGACAAAAGGCTTTTTTGGAAGAGTAACCTATCAATATGCACCAGACATTTATGAGGGAAGTAATTTTACAGGAAGTCAGATAAAAGTTAATGTGCGTAATTTCTGGTCGTTAGCGCCAAAAGTAGTTTTCGCTGTTCAGGGATTATATCAAACAGTTCAAGGAACCAAAACACCTTTCTATTTATTACCTCAATTGGGTAATGATGAAATGATGCGTGGTTATTATACTGGTCGCTACCGCGATGAGAATTTAATCGCTGCCCAAGCTGAGCTACGTTATCGCTTTATGAACAGGTTTGGCATTGTTGCTTTTGCTGGCGGAGGGAAAGTTTTCGCCAATGGAAATTTCTCTTTACATGATTTAAAACCTGATTATGGTTTTGGTGGAAGGTATTTCTTTGATACCGCTAAAGGTTTAAGTGTTCGTTTAGATTATGGTGTTGGCGAGAAAAAAGCTGGTGAAAAACGCCAAAGTGGAATGTATATTAGTTTAGCGGAAGCTTTTTAAGGTCCCACCCAACCCTCCCCAAAAGGGAGGGCTTAGCAAAATGAAATTGATGCTGATAAGTTGAATACCTAACGCGTTTTGTCATTCCGACTTCGGAGGAATCTCTTAAATGGAATTCTAATCAATAGATTCTTCGCTGCGCTCTGAATGACAAAATCTCTAAAGATTAATTCGTCACTCTTAGAAAATTTTTACAATTTAGCCTTATTCGCATTTGGCTTTAATCAGCTGTGCTCAATTATCATTTATATGAAAAAATTATTCCTTTTACTCTTATTACCGCTCCAGCTTTTTGCCCAAAAATTTACACCCGCAGAAATTGCAGTTTACCAAGCACAAGCTAAAAAGGTAAATATTATAAGAGATAAATGGGGTATACCTCACGTTTATGGTAAAACGGATGCAGACGCGGTTTTCGGCTTGTTATACGCACAATGTGAAGATGATTTTAAGCGTGTGGAGTTAAACTATATCGAAAAATTAGGTCGGCTTGCTGAGGTAAACGGTGAAAAAGATGTGTTTAATGATTTACAAATTCGATTGTTATTTGATAGCACAGAAGCAAAAGCGGATTATGCCAAGGCACAACCTTCCTTTAAAAAATTGTTAGATGCTTATGCCGCTGGCATCAACTATTACTTATATAAAAATCCAAAAGTTAAACCTGCATTGCTAACTAGGTTTAAGCCTTGGTTTCCTTTAATGTGGACCGACGGAAGTATTGGCGCTATTAATACTGCAGACTTAACAATTGAGGAATTAAAGAAATTTTACACAGGCGACCACTCTCCAACTGCTTATGTACCTGTAATTAAAGACCAGCATAGCGGATCAAATGGCTTTGCTTTTGCGCCTAGCATGACAGAGTCTGGAAATTCCATTTTATATATCAATCCGCATACTACCTTTTATTTTAGGCCAGAAGTACAAATGCAAAGCGAAGAAGGCTTGAACGCTTATGGTGCGGTAACTTGGGGCCAGTTTTTTGTTTACCAAGGTTTTAATGAAAACTTGGGTTGGATGCATACCTCAAACAATGTTGACATTGCTGATATGTACGCAGAGAAAATTTCTAAAACTGATAAAGGTTTTTTCTATGAATATGATAAAAAGAAGTTTCCTGTAACACAGAAAAAGATAAACATTCATTACTTGGAAGGCACAACATTAAAAACCAAAACCTTTACCACCTACTTTACCAATAATGGTCCGGTTATGGCGATGAGAGAAGGCAAATGGATCAGTTTAAAAGCAAAAAACAGAAATGCCCAAAGCTTGGTTCAAAGTTGGATACGCACAAAGGCAAAGAGTTTTGAGGAATATCAAAAAGCGATGGATTTAAAAGCTAATGCCTCTAACAATACGGTTTACGCAGATGCTCAAGGGAACATCGCCTTTTGGCACGGCAACTTTATTCCAATAAGAGATACAAAATATAACTGGAGTGATGTTGTTGATGGTTCTACATCAGCCACTGCTTGGAAAGGCTTGCACAATGTGAAAGATATGGTGCATGTTTATAATCCTACAAATGGTTGGTTACAAAACTGTAATTCAACCCCGTTTAGCTCAGCAGGAAAAAACAGTCCTATAAAAGCAAACTACCCGACTTATATGGCTCCAGATGGAGAGAACTTTAGAGGAGTTGCAGCCGTTAAATTGCTAAGCAGGCCAATGAAATATACATTAGAAAAGGTTATTGCAACTGGTTATGACCCTTATATGCCGGGTTTTGAAGTTTTAGTGCCAGCGTTATTAAAAGCTTATGCTCAATTACCTCAAAGCGATCCTTTAATTGAAGAATTAAAAGCACCTATTTCTCTTCTTAAAAATTGGGATTATCGCTCAGGTGAGTTATCTGAAGCTACCACTTTGGCGATGGAGTGGGCTCCAAGATTAAACTCGGCAATTCGCAAAGTTTACATTAATCCAGGAGATAAAGACCAGGTGGAGGCAACAACAGAATTTGCTAAAAGCGCCAGACCAAATGATTTATTAGATCCTTTGAAGGTAACAATGGCAGATTTAACCAAACGTTTTGGTAAGTGGCAAATTGCTTGGGGAGAGGTGAATAGATTTCAACGGTTGACTGGTGCAATTAGAGAAAAATATGATGATAATGCACCAAGTTTACCAGTTGGATTTGGCTCTGCAATGTGGGGTCAGTTAGGTTCTTATATTAGTAACCCGTTTAAAACCAACAAACGTTATGGTTATAGTGGCAATAGCTTTGTTTGTGTTGTTGAATTTGGAAAAAGAATAAAAGCGAAATCTATTTTAGCTGGCGGAAATAGCGGAGACCCTAACTCCAAACATTCTACAGACCAAGCTTTAATGTACACTAAAGGTGAGTTTAAAGATGTATTGTTTTATAAAGAAGATGTTTTGAAACACGTGGAGAGAAGTTATCAACCTGGGCAGTAAACGACAGCCACATAGCCACATAGACAATAATGAATTATTCTATTTGCCCATGAGGCAAAAAGCTAGTTCTTCATAAACATATAAGCAGTACCAATTGGTTTAGTTACCTTATAATTCTTAGAAATCAAGTCAAATTCTATTACATCCCCACTTACTTTAACGCTATTTTTATCTGTAAGAGTTGCTAGATGAGCAGTAATAAGATTAGAGCCTTTTTCCGCTTGCATTACCCTTCCTGTTAAAGAATATCCATCTACGTTTATGCTTACTTTACCACTTACTAATAAAATTTTATCCAGCATAATATTGATTTTTAAAGAATCGTTATTAGTTTTTAATCCTTTTAGTAACTGATAGGCAATAGAAAAAGTTGGATTTTCAACTTCTGGTGATTTGTTAACCACATAAGGCGATGATTTTAATCCACTATTCCCAGTCGCAGCAATCGCTTTATAAGTTCCTTTATTTACATCATAGATGATAGATTTAGACACAAGCTTATCTCCATTTTTTGAGGTTAAGGTTGCACTTTTTGCTGTAATTATCCCATTATTCGTATCCCAAGTTATATCTTCTGCTTCTAACTTGGCATCTCCAATCTCCATAACCCCTTTTTTAATGTAAGTGATGTCATTTTTTGTGTCGACATTCATTGTTGCGGAGGATATTAGTTTTGGTTTGGATTCTAACTTTGCAGGAGTTACACCAACGCTTTTTAAAACAGTTAAATTTTTAGGTTTAATTGCTGGGTATTCAGAATCAAACCAAACTTCTGCTTTTGGTGCATACAAACTTACTTCGTCGCCAGTTTTAATTGAAAGAGATTGTACTTCATTCCTACCAGTATAAATGCGATACAACTTATTATTAGATTTTAAGATAAATCCGTCTAAGGTTGGCGTACCGCCAATTTGCACATAATTCAATGAATTAATAGTTCCTATTAATGTTTGTGCTTTAAATTTTTTAGACTCAGCTGTTAATTTCTTATATAATTCAGAATTTTTCCATGTTGTATATTTAACATTAAACTCCTCATGAGATTTTTGAAATTTAGCTCGCATCTCTTCCGCGGCTGGTAGGCTTTCTTTGTAAACCAAAATACCTGTTACAATTAATTTTGCCAGTTCATCTTGTTTCTTTTCGTTAGTAATGAAATCAAAATCACTTTTATTAGTTAAATAACCCATTTCTAATAGGATACCTGGAATTGGCGATTGATTAAGCAATAGAATATTGCTAAGCTTTGGTTTGTTATTGACTTTAATCCCTGTTATATTTTTTAACTCCTTGTATAAATAATAGGTAATACTGTTTGATTTTGGGAGCTTTAAATCGTTATTATAGCTTCCCGATGTTATCATCTCAATTCCATTCGCTGTCGCTTTAGGCGATGAGTTTACGTGTAATGAAAGTAGTATAGTACCTTCAGCTTTTGCTCTATCATTTATACTTATATATTCATCAGTATTTCTTGTTAGTACGACTTTTAAGCCTTTTGCCTCAGCAATTACTTTTATCTTTTTTGCCATAACTAGGGTTATGTCCTTTTCAGTAAAACCACCTGCTGTTGCGCCTAAATTTTTGCCTCCATGGCTGGCATCTAACACAAGGGTAAATGTTTTATCGTCAGTTTTGGCTATGGGTAAAACATCAACAACATCAACCGTAAAACCCCATAACAAACCTAATCCGATAGGTAATGCCAACAAGTACATTAGTTTTTTCATATTCTTTGATTTTGAATTAAACAACATCTTTATTCTTTCCTTAATTGGACTTTTCACAAAGTTGTGCACTAATGGCATTTCGCTTTTGCTTATGGCCAGCCTTAATAATAGCCCAGCATATTCAGATGTGCCAAAGTTCTGTGAAGTGGCATCATCAGCCTCGTATTCGTGTGCTTCTTCCAATGCTTTGTCATACAAATAAACTATCGGGTTAAACCATAAAACTGCTTTTATAATCATCAAAATAATTTTGTCAATAGAATGGAGCTGTTTGGCATGTACCTCTTCGTGCTTAAGCAGGATGTTGAGTTCGGTTTCTGTCAGACTTTTTTCATCGATGAAAACATAGTTGAAAAATGAGCAGTTGGTAAAGCCTTTTGCCTTTGGAACAATCTTCAACCCATTGATTTCCTCAACGCTGTTCCTCGTGTGTTTAACCAATTGCAACAATCGCCAGCTGGCAAAAAGTAACAACCCAATAACTATAGATAAGTACAGGTATGGTAACAGCGAATAATAATCAAATTTTTCTTCCAAAGCTTGTACATTGCCTACAATAATTGGTGTTTGGTAGCCTACTTCTGAAATCTCTGTGTCTAAAGGGAACTGGGCCGTACTGATAATAGGTGCTTGTGACAACTCACGCTCTACTGTAAAATGTAAGGTAGGAATGATGAAACTAATCATCAATGTAAATAACAGATAAAAGCGATTGATCTTGAAGAAGGTGAGTTTTCTTAGCACCACAAGATAGAACCCAAAAAACAACATCGTGCAAGTACTAACCTTTAAGAAGTAATATAATAGTTCCATAATCAGGATTGTTTATTGATTAATGCTTTTAACTCTTCTATATCTTTCTCACTTAATTTTTCTTCTTTTACCATAAATGACAATAAGCTGCTGGGCGAATTATCGAAATAACCTGCAAATAGTTTAGAGAAGGTTGTTTTGGTATAGTCTTCTTTTGTAATGGCTGGAAAATACTCATAGGTTTTTCCATAAGCTTTGTAACTTACGTAGCCTTTCTTTTCTAAAAGCCTAACAATGGAGGAAATGGTATTATAAGGAGGTTTGGGCTCTTCCTCTAACTCATCAATGATATCTTTAACAAATGCATTTTGCAGTTTCCACAAAACTTGCATGATGCGTTCTTCAGCTTTAGTTAATTCTTCCATAAACTAAAGATATAACTAAACATTCAGTTTTACAACTGGTTCTTACGTTATATAATTGAAAAAACAGTTATAATAAGCTATATAGCTGATTATCAGTAAAATAATTTAATAATCGCTAGTAATTTTGTTATTGCGAATCTAAAAAAATCTAATAATCTAAATTCTTCATAGAGATTCCTCGTACCTCGAAATGACAAAGGATGAAAGATGGTGCTTAGCACAGTTAAACCGTATGCGGTTTAATGTAGATATCTCGGTCGGTAGACCTTCAATATGACGATAGACGATTAACGAAAAACGAACTTAAAACTTAATCTTGAAATGCTCTTTAGCTTGGCCTTTTTTGAAATAGACTAAACCAATCCAAAACAAATCTACGGTAACCGTAACATGAGGATGGTTTTTGATTTCTTGCCAAGCTTCTTTCATTCCTTCACTCCAATAAATATCATCAAATATCAGTAGTGAGTTTTCGTGGATTTTAGGCAGACACCAATTGAAATAGTTTAAAGTAGCTTCTTTAGTATGGTTTCCATCTACATATACAAAATCGAGTGTCTCAGAGTTTGTTATCGCCTTTGGCAACAAATCGTTAAAATTTCCAACCTGTAATTCGATATTTGTTAGGTTCAAATCAGCAAAATTTTGGCTAGCAACTGCAGCAGTTTCTGGGCAACCTTCAATGGTTAATACTTTTGCTGTTGGTTGCGCCTTCGCTAAATACGCACTTGTAATACCCAAACAAGTTCCTAGCTCAATCATATTTGATGGATGCTGGTTTTCCGCCAAACGATAAATCAGCTGTGCTAAACGTGGCGCTTTTAAAGCATTTTTTGCTATCTGGCTTACTTTTTTTGTACGGTTTTTATTCAGGTGAGACCCAGCACCCAAATCGGTAACTGTAATTAACTTATCGTCATTTAAAAGTTTTTTTCGCTGTGCCTCAATAGCCTCATATACTTTTTTCTCAAAAAAGTCGTAAATTACCTCATCAGTTAACTTATATACAAACGGCGAGTGCGTTCCGTGTCTACTGTTTGCAGTGAGGCGATGCTTTAGATAATCGATAGCAAATTGAAAAACCATAGCCGCAAAAATAGCTAAACTGAAAATTGTAATATGCATTTTTAATGGAAAATCTTGCAGAAATTAGTGCCTTAGTTAAATTATTAGACGATCCTGATGAAGAAATCTATCAGCATGTGCAACAGCGCCTGTTAGAATATGGCAATGAGGTTATCATTTATTTAGAAAGTGCCTGGGAACAATCTTTAGATACTTTATTACAAGAGCGTATAGAAAATATTGTTCACACTATTCAATTTAATAACGTTAAGGAAGATTTAAACTTATGGTATCAAAGCGGTGCGTTCGACCTTTTGCAAGGCGCTTTGGTAATTAACCGCTATCAATATCCTGATTTGGATGAACAAGCTATCATTAATCAGATTGAAGATATTAAACGTGAGATTTGGATTGGCATGCAACACGAAATGAGTTCTATTGAGAAGATTAAACTCATTAACCACGTTTTTTATAACCAATATGGATTTAGCGGCAACACCAAAAACCATCACGACCCACAAAATTCGTATCTAAATCAGGTTTTAGAAAGCAAAAAAGGAAATCAAATCTCATTGGCTATTATATATGCCACGCTTGCTCAAAAACTAGACATTCCTGTTTATGGTGTTAATTTACCGCAGCATTTTATTTTGGGATACATAGATGAGAGCAATGCTGAAAAAGAATATGGCGTTTTGTTTTACATCAATGCTTTCAATAAAGGCGCTATTTTCGGTAAACATGATGTCGACCAATTTTTACGTCAATTAAATTTAGAACCTCAACCAGGATTTTATTCGCCTTGCAGCAACACAGAAATCATTCGTCGTATTATTCGCAATTTAATTTCTGCTTATGAAAATTTAGGTGCTGCAGATAAAGTTGAAGAGTTAAAACAGTTGCAAGAGATTCTGGCTGAGAATACGATTTAAGGTTTTTGAAAAGCAGTGGCAGTAGTTCTTGGGAACGTAAATCCCGCTTTTCGTTTCAATCTTTTTCCATCAAACCTATAAGATTTTCCAAAAAAGTATTTACACTTCAATCGGGTTTAGGAACTTAAGCAAGTGCTAAAAACTAAATATACAATACGCTTTAAGATTTCCTCCCTGCCGTAGGCAGGCTTTGTTCCTCTCAATGACGACGTATTGAGTTACAACCACTTATTAGCAGTCATCCAGTTTTTTAAACTTTCAAACCAATCGTCTTTTGTGGTTTTATTGTACATTCCAAAACCGTGTCCGCCACCTTGGTAAATGTGCATCTCCGCGGGAACTTTGTTTTTTGCTAACGCTTCATCATAAGCTAAGCTGTTTTTAACAGGTACAGCTCCATCATTATTTGCGTGAACTAAAAATGCTGGTGGCGTTTGTGCATTGATATGCAATTCTCCCGAAAAATATCTTCTTTGTGCGTCTGTAGGATTTTCACCCAATAAGTTTTTAACCGAACCTGCGTGAGTATATGACCCAAAATTAATTACCGGATAAATTAACACAGAAAAATCTGGGCGTAAGCTAATCCCCTCTTGATTTTGCACTTTAACATCGTTATAATGAACACTTAAACTTGAAGCAACGTGACCACCTGCCGAAAAGCCCATGATGCCTATCTTAGCAGGGTCAACATTCCATACACTCGCATTTTTACGAATTAAATAAATGGCCTGTAATGCATCTTGCAATGGGCCCATAGATTTATCTTCCATAATGGCATCACTTGGCAAACGATATTTTAAGACGAAGGCAGTTATGCCTAAATCGCTAAATCTTTTTGCTACCAAAGTACCTTCCTTATCAAAAGCTAAAATAGAATAACCTCCTCCTGGACAAATGATAACAGCTGTACCGTTTGGTTTTGAAGGCAAATATGCCGTTAGTGTTGGCGTTACTACCTTACTTACTCTTGCAACACCATCAGTTCCGTTAACAGTAGCCTCAACATAATCGGCAGGTGGAGTTTTAGCCCCAGGAATTGCTCCTTTATAAAGCGGAATAACTTGTTGAGCGTTTGCTTCCATCACTACAAAAAGAAAAAGTATAAGAAAAACCAATTTTTTCATTCAATAAATTATTTTAGTTTGTTTGGATTTAAGGTCTTTAAAAAATCGACTTTCTGAAAATCTTTATCATTATCGGCAATAAGAACCAGTTTATGTATTAAACAAGTTGCTGCAATAATTGCGTCAGGTAATTTAAGATTAAATGACTTTCTTATTCTAATGGTTTCTGCAATAATTTCATCGTCGATACCTAGTACAATAGAATTAGCAACAAATTCTTGATATACTTCCATATCATCAGGATTTTGAGGCTTCCAAACCTGCAATTCTATTTGAGATACGAATGACAAAGTACTTTCCTCATCCACAATACCATCCATAAGTTTTAAGCCTATGTCAGTTAATGAGCCATTTAGATATTTTATAACAGCAGAAGTATTTATTAAATATCTCTCTGCCATTCTTCTCGAAGTTTATTCAATTGCTCGTCAATAACTTCGCTTTCCATTGGCGTTTTGATTTTATCACGCAAAAAAGATAGCTTGGTATGTTTTTTAACAACCCTTATAAGATGTAATTCTTCCAGTTCTTTAATTAGCTTGTAAGCTTTTTGATTGGTTAATTCAATAACTAAAGTATCCATAATATGATATTCAAAGTCTATTAACAAATATAAGCAAATTAAACTTTGATTTTAGATATCCTAAACTACGGATTTAGGATCGATGAATAATTGTTAAACTACTTTATTGTTATATTGTTTGTCACCCTTTCTCAAATCTCACATCTCAATACGCACATCTCTCTTAAAACTCCATCAAATAAGCCTTCAGGAAATCATTAATATCACCATCTAAAACTGCTTGTGGGTTAGATGTTTGAAAATTAGTCCTATGGTCTTTTACTCTCCTATCATCTAATACATAACTTCTAATTTGCGAGCCCCATTCAATTTTCTTTTTAGAACCTTCAATTAAAGCAGTTTCTTCATCACGTTTTCTTTGTTCAATTTCATAAAGTTGCGATTTCAGTAAACGTAATGCATTTTCTTTATTCTGTAACTGCGACCTCGATTCTTGATTCTTTATGATGATACCAGAAGGTTTGTGATATAAACGAACAGCAGTTTCTACTTTGTTTACGTTTTGTCCACCTGCACCACCAGCCCTAAAGGTTTCAAATTCTACATCAGCAGGATTAATGTCAATGTTAATGGTATCATCAACCAAGGGATAAACATAAACCGATGCAAAAGAAGTATGTCGGCGAGCGTTAGAATCGAATGGAGAAATCCTTACTAAACGATGTACACCATTTTCTCCTTTAAGGTAACCATAAGCAAACTCGCCAGCAATTTCTATCGTTACCGATTTAATACCAGCAACTTCGCCTTCGTTATAATCTTGCTCTGTTACTTTGTAACCATTTTTCTCTGCCCACATTAAGTACATTCGCATTAGCATATAAGCCCAATCGCAACTTTCTGTTCCGCCAGCACCAGCCGTAATTTGAACTACGGCATTTAAAGAATCTTGCTTGGTTTTGAGCATATTTTTCAACTCCAAGTCTTCAACTTCCTTTAAACTTAAATCAAATTGTTCTTGTAATTCTTGCTCCGTGGCGTCGCCATTTTGGAAAAAGTCGAAAAGCACCTCAGCATCTTCTACAGCTGCATTGGCTTTTTGCCATCCATCAGTCCATATTTTTTTTGCATTAATTGCTGCAATATGTTTTTCAGCTTTTTTCGGGTCGTCCCAAAAATTTGGTTGCAAGGTGAGTTCTTGCTCAATACGAATATCTTCTAATTTCTCTTCAACGTCAAAGATACCTCCTCAGCGACGTTACCCTGTCCCTTAAATCCTGTACTTGTTCTTTAGTCATAATGGCAAATATAAAGAATTGTTTAATTGGTTAATTGCTTAATTGTTGAAGAGCATACCAACGTTTATAACAATTACTTTTTCATCCCCATATAGTCCAATGTCAAATTGCACAAAGCTTTTACGCCTAATGTAAACCCACTTTCATCTAAAAAGAAATCTGGTGTATGATGAGATGGTGCTTTCAAATGATCTTGGTCTTTCGGCATTCCGCCTAAGAAGAAAAACAATCCAGGCACTTTTTCTTGATAAAACGAGAAATCTTCGGCGCCTGTAACTGGCCCTTTTAATTTTACGTTGGCAGCACCAGCAGTAGATTGTAAACTCGGTAACATTTTTTCAGTTAAGGCAATATCATTAAATGTTACTGGATAGTGTGCACTGTAAGGAATAAGTACTTCAACTTTTGCACCTGCTGCTTCACCAGTTTTTACCGCAATAGTTTTAATACGTTCAATAAACATTTTTTCGTCCTCAGGTGTGAAGTTTCTTACTGTACCTAACATTTCTACTTTTTCAGGTATGATGTTAGACCTTACTCCACCTTGAATAGAGCCAATGGTTACAACACCAGGGTTTTCAGTAACATTTAAGTTTCTGCTTACAATGGTTTGCAAGCTATTAATGATTTGTGCAGAAACCACAATTGGATCTACACTACTCCAAGGGTAAGCTCCATGTGCCTGTTTACCTGTTACCGTAATTTTCATATCGTTAACAGCTGCCATTGTACCACCTGGGCGATAGGTAATTTGACCAACGGGCGTTTGAGAATTGATATGCAGACCAAAAACAACATCTACTTTTGGATTTTGTAAAACTCCTTCTTTAACCATTAACTCTGCACCACCTTCTTCACCAACGGGCGCACCCTCTTCTGCAGGTTGGAAAATAAATTTAACAGTTCCAGTAATGTCTTTTTTCATTCCTGCTAAAACCTCAGCAACGCCCATTAAAATGGCCATGTGGCTATCGTGTCCACAAGCATGCATTACGCCAACTTCTTGTCCGTTATAAGTTGTTTTAACTTTAGATGCAAAAGGTAATGGCTGTCTTTCTGTTACGGGTAAGGCATCCATATCTGCTCTTAAAGCTACAACTGGGCCAGGTTTGCCACCAACTAAAACACCAACTACTCCTGTTTTAGCAACCCCTGTTTTAACTTCTATTCCTAAGTTTTTTAAATGTTTAGCTATGATTTCCGCTGTGCGTACTTCGTTATTTCCTAATTCTGGATGTTCGTGAAAATCTCTACGCCAATTGATTACTTTTTCTGCTAAGGCATCAGCTCGTTTACCAACTTCTGCTTTTTGAGGATTATTTTGAGCACAAACAAATAAAGGACTGGCTAATAATGCAAGGAGTAGTATTTTTTTCATGAAAATTTATTTAAAGCTTAAATATATGTTTTATAACACATTTATCTCACCTAGTTATTTAACATTTTGTAGATTTACAGTATAAACATTCAGTTATGCTTCCAAAAATAGATTTTACAACAACAAACGCTTACAAGTACTTAGCAGATCACTTCATTGATATTACCGAAACGGATTTAAAAGCATTATTTGTGCAAGATCCTGAACGGTTTGAGAAATTCTCTATTTTATTTGAGGATATTTTAATCGATTTTTCTAAAAATAGAATTAATGATACCACACTTGCCCTACTTATTCAGTTGGCTCATGAGTGTAAGCTAGATGAAGCCATTAAGGCGATGTATAGTGGCGATAAAATCAATCAGACTGAAGATAGACAGGTTTTACACATCGCCCTACGTAACCAAGGTAACAAAGCAATTTTAGTTGAAGGCAAAGATGTAATGCCTGATGTAAATGCTGTTTTAGCCAAGATGGAAAAATTCAGCAATGCTATTATTTCTGAAGAATGGAAGGGCTATACTGGCAAAGCAATTACAGATATTGTAAACATAGGTATTGGCGGTTCAGATTTAGGTCCAGTAATGGTAACTGAGGCTTTAAAAGCTTATAAAACGAGATTAAACTTACATTTTGTTTCCAATATAGATGGTACGCATCTTGCGGAAACATTGAAAGAGGTAGATCCCGAAACGACTTTATTTTTGGTAGCCTCTAAAACATTCACTACGCAAGAAACAATGACTAATGCACACAGTGCAAGAGAATGGTTCTTAAAAAGTGGGGCAAAAACCGAAGATATAGCTAAACATTTCGCTGCGCTTTCTACCAATGCAAAAGATGTATCTGCTTTTGGCATTGATACCGAAAATATGTTTGAATTTTGGGATTGGGTTGGCGGTCGTTATTCGCTTTGGAGCGCTATCGGTTTGTCAATCTCATTAGGCATTGGATTTGATAATTTCAAACAATTGTTAGCTGGTGCACACGCAAGTGATGAACATTTCCAACACACTCCGTTTGAGCAAAATGTTCCTATAATTTTAGGCTTATTGGGTATTTGGTATATCAACTTTTTTGGAGCAGAAACACAGGCCATTTTACCTTACGACCAATATATGCATCGATTTGCGGCATACTTCCAACAGGGAGATATGGAGAGCAATGGTAAACACGTAGACAGAAACGGTAATGTTGTTGATTATGAAACTGGACCAGTTATTTGGGGCGAACCAGGAACGAATGGGCAGCATGCTTTTTATCAATTAATTCATCAGGGCACAAAATTAATTCCTTGTGATTTCATCGCTCCTGCTCAAAGTTTAAACCCATTAGGAGATCATCATCCAATTTTATTGTCTAATTATTTTGCTCAAACTGAAGCTTTGATGAATGGCAAAAGCCAAGAAGAAGTGGAAAAAGAGCTAAGAGAGTCCGGAAAGTCCGAAAGTCAGGTGAAGGAATTAGCGCCATTTAAAGTATTTGATGGCAACAGACCAACCAATTCAATTTTATTGAAAAAGGTAACGCCTTATTCTCTAGGAAGCCTGATTGCACTGTATGAGCACAAAATATTTGTACAAGGCATTATTTGGAACATCTTTAGTTTTGACCAGTGGGGAGTTGAATTGGGTAAACAGTTGGCTCAAAAAATTCAACCAGAATTAAAAGATGATGCAAAAGTTACTTCACATGACTCCTCTACAAATGGATTAATTAATCAGTATAAGAATTGGAGAAAGTAATAGTTCATTAGTCATTGGTTCATTAGTTCAATAACCAAAGAGCCTAATATGCAATCGCCATTTAGTTGATTTTATTCAATTGAATGGCGATTTTTCTTTATAAGAAATTTTTATTCTTAAATTTCTTTATATGCTAGCAACCTTTTTTAAAAAGCTGGCGTAACTGCAAATATCAAACAAACCCTAATTGAAAATATTTTGCTAACACCCGAACTAATCAATGGTTGTATCAATAAAGACAGAAGAAGTCAGAAGGACCTCTATCGACTTTATTATGGCTATTCGATGAGGATATGTTTAAGATATGCAAAGAATAAAGATGAGGCGGTTGAAATAGTCAATGATGGATTTATGAAGGTATTTATGAATATGCATAAGTACGACAAGCAACGCTCATTTAATGCTTGGATTAGCACCATCATGATTAACACTTCAATTGATTATTACAGGAGTAGAATTAGAAAAATAGAGATGGAAGAGCTAAATGCTAAGCACGAGGTGGAAGATAGTGAGAACATTCTTTCCCATTTAAATTATGAGGACCTAATTAAGCTGGTTCAAAAACTCTCTTATGCTTACAGAACAGTTTTTAATCTATTTGCTATTGATGGTTTTTCTCATGAAGAGATTTCAGAAATGTTATCAATTTCTGTTGGCACCTCTAAATCAAACTTATTTAAGGCTAGGGAAAATTTAAAAAAGATGTTAACAGAAACGCCGAACCCAAGCTTACAAAAAATTAACTATTAAAATGAAAGAGTTAAACGATAAAGACTTTGATAAAGCTTTTAAAACTAGGATAACAGAAGAGTTACCTGAGTTTGAGGAAGAATCATGGTTAAAGATGGAGAAGAAATTGCGCAAAAGGGAGCAATTTATTTATTATAGGTATGCTAGTATCTTATTGGTATTACTTTCATTTGGAATGGGCTTTTATTTATTAAACTCAGAAAACAAAGCTGATTCTATCGTTTATAAAAAAGGGAATGGCAAAGAGAACAAAAATGTGGTTAAACCATTAACTACATCTGAAGACTTAAAAACCGCCCACAACGATAAAAAATCAATTGAAAGTTCTAATCAAACACCTAATTTAAAAAGACATTTTTTTGAAAATAGATCAACTAGCATTGTTCCTATTAAGAATGAAAAATTCAATCCCATGGAAAGTTTTGTTGCTCAAAATCCATCAAATACCATCAATACAAAAACACAGGGCGCCATAATCAAAATACAGCAACCAGCAGATCAAATAATACAAAATGCAGTTGTTAATCCAGATGCAAATATCACTCAAACTGATACTGGCTTAGTTAAATCGAAAAACAATATTCGGACAAAAATAAAGAGGAAAATTCCGATTAGCGTAGCAATTGTAGCTGGCCCAGATTTTAGTTCTACCAGCTCTTTGATTGGTGGCAAAACGGGTGTAAGCATTGGTGCGATGGTTGCTGTGGGCTTAACAAAGAAATTAAGCATACAAACCGGAATAAGTTATGGCAGTAAAAACTATACCAGTAGTGCTTATAAATATACTTTTCCGAATGCCAACATTAACAAAACATCGTTTACGGGGATAGACGCTGCTTGTGAGGTAGTGGAAATTCCTTTAAAGGCATCTTATAATATTAGTGAGAACCAGAAAAGAAGCATTGAATTAAATGCTGGCCTCTCGAGCTATTTGATGGTGAAAGAAAACTATGTTTTCAAATACACAAAAGAATCAAACAGAGCGGATAGAATTACCGATGTGGCCAATGCCAATCAGCACTATTTAAGTGTGGTGGAATTGTCAGCTACTTATAACATCAAACTAAAAAATAAAAGTCTTGCCTTTGGTATAGAGCCTTACGTTAAAATTCCAATAACTGGGATTGGCGAAGGAAACGTGCCTTTAAAGTCCAGTGGTGTATCCTTAAAACTGCGTTATGATTTCAATAAAAAACAGTAAGTACTTACTCTTGGTGCTTTTTTACTTCGCATTTATCTATGCTGCAAGTGCACAAACATTTGTAGGAAAGAACATCAAGGTTAACATTTTTTCATCCACACCTGTTGAAGATATTAAAGCAGCTAGTTCTAGTGGAGCAGCTGTGTTAATTGCTCAAAAGCAAGAACTTGCAGTACAGGTAAACATCAAAAGTTTAGAGTTTGATAAAAAGTTAATGCAGGAACACTTTAATGAAAACTACATGGAGAGTGACAAATATCCTACTGCAAAATTTAAAGGTATAATAAGCCCGAAAATTGATTGGACAAAGGATGGTGAATATAACGTTACAGCCAAAGGAACATTAAATGTGCATGGAGAAGACCAAGTGAGAAGCATAACTGGAAAATTGAGCATAAAAAATGGTGTTGTTAATCTCTATTCAAGCTTTGATGTGGCTTGCGCTGCCCATCAAATTAAAATACCAAGTTTGGTTTTCACTAAAATAGCCGAAGTAATTAAAGTTACAATCCAAGGAACGTTAAACCCTCTAAATAAATGAGTATGAACAAGTCTAAATTATTTATTTACCTCTTTTTAGTATTGCTGTTTCTAGTGGTTAGAGCTAGTGCCCAATCTGCAGATTCACTACTAAACACTTTGGATAACTCAAAAAAGTTCAACAAAGTTGAATCGACTTTTAAGGCGACACATATTGTATTATCACATTCTACAGAAACACAAAAGAAACACGATTTAGATTTAAGAATTCGCCATCATTTCGGCGATATTGGAGGTGAATTTGGAAGTGCACATACACTTTATGGATTAGATGTTGCGACAGATTTATTTATTGGATTAGATTATGGCGTGAGTGATAAACTAACGATTGGCTTTGGAAGAAGTAAACACGATGAGCTTTTAGATTTATACATCAAACAAAAATTGATAGAGCAACAAAAAGATGGCGGATTACCATTTAACTTAACATTTTTAGCGCAGGTTGGCTTAGTGGCGAGAGAACCTTTTGCCTCAACAGAATTTGCAAATTATAGCGATAGGTTAACTTATTTAATTCAGCCCATTATCTCAAGAAAGTTCTCTTCAAGAATTTCTTTACAAGTTATGCCATCTTATTTAATTCGTTCGGTAAGTGCCGAGCCCAATGACCCGAACAATTTATTTTCTGTGGGATTTGCTGGGAGATTTAAGCTAACCAAACGCCTGTCATTTGTAGCAGATTATACACTCATTAATGGTTTATCAAGAAAAGAAAATTTGGTAACGCCGTTGTACAATCCACTAGGTGTGGGTTTAGAGATTGAAACAGGTGGACATATTTTCTCTCTCAACTTCATGAATTCTGAGTTTATAACTGAAAATAATTTTATAGCTAATACTAAAAAATCATGGACCGAAGGTGGAGTTCGATTCGGTTTCACCATCTCTAGAAATTTCAGCTTATTTAAATCTAAGAATAAGGACCCTAATACAAAATCAACTATTTACTAAAACTAAAATTTTATGGAACGTAATGAATTTATCAAGTCGCTAGGACTTGGGATTGCATTGGTATGCACTGGAAGTTGCATGACTGGATGCGGAAGTAAAGGCGAAGACCCTACTCCATCACCTGGTGGTGGGGGAGGTGGCGGTGGCTCGGCTGGCACAAAGGTTAATATAGATTTAGGTTCTCAATTATTAACGGTAGGTGCATTTGTGGCTTCTGGAGGTGTTTTATTTATCAGAACAGCAACTGGTAACTCTTCAAGCTCTTTTGTGGCCACGCAAGCTTTATGCCCACATCAAGGAGGTACGCTGAACTGGGTGCAGGCTAGCAATGTTATTCAATGTAGTTTGCACAGCTCTAAATATACAACCACTGGTAGCATTGTAGCGCAGCCAAATGATGGAGGAACTACCTCTGCACTAAAAGTATATGCACTGGCTGTATCTGGAACCACATTAACAGCAACAATTTCATAGTTTTAAGGTTAATCTACGAGATTGCTATTTTCTTGCAGGTTAACCTTTTTTAATTTCATTTATGGATTCCGAATGATTTTATAATCATTAGTGCAAGTCAACGTTTTAGTTAAACTATTAATTGGCTAAATTGTTAATCATTATATCATTCATTTTATGAAATTAATACAAAAATTAGGACTTATTGCTTTAAGCGTTCTCGCATTTAACGCAAGCGCACAAACTGATAAAGCTACCACAAGCCGCATAGTAGACGATAAAAATTATGTTTTTGTCGCGACAAATGCAATGCCTTTAAATAGCACCGACATTAATAACATTTTGAATAAAATGCCTGGAGGTAATAATGGTGGAAATATTTCACTTACTGGCGGAAATTATGATGTTGCAGTATCTTCAGATAGCTTGGTCGTTTATCTGCCGTATTATGGAAGAGCGTACTCTGTATCTATGAATAATGACGATAATGGTTATCGTTTTAAGTCGAAGAAATTTACATACGAAACTAAAAAACGCAAAAAAGGTGGCTGGGATATACAAATTTCAACACAAGATGTGAGAAACAATGTGAGGATGACCTTGAATATAAGTGAAAACGGTTACGGCACGCTTAGCGTTATAAGCAATGACAAACAATCTATTTCTTATAACGGATATTTAAGCGAGCCTAAAAAGGATAAAAGCTAATCTTATTTGGCCAAAATATTATCGAGTTTAATCTCGTAAAGCTTCGGCCATTTTTTTCCTCCTACAAATAAGCGTTTGCCTTTTGCATCCCAAGCTATCCCGTTTAAAACGTTATTCTGTTTCTCATCATCTGTTTTAAAGAAATTTTGAGGCACTAATGATGATAAATCTAATTCTGCTTCAACCATACCAGTAAGCGGGTCAATTATTACAATTTTACTAGTTAAATAAACGTTGGCATAAATTTTCCCGTTTATATATTCTAATTCATTTAAGCTTTCTACCGGTCCATTCTCGTTATAAACCTCTAAATATCCTTCTTCCTTAAACGTATTCGCATTCATTTTCCAGATGCGATTTGTTCCGTCTGTTCTAAGAATTTGTTTGCCATCAAATGTTAAGCCCCAACCCTCTCTACTGCTTCCGTAGGGGAATGTTCCAATTTGCTTAAAAGTTTTTGCATCGAAAATAAAACCGATACTTTCTTGCCAAGTAAGCATGATAATTTTATCACCTATTTTTAAAGAACCTTCACCAAAATATTGCGGTTCTAATTTTGTTCTTTGTAGTGTTTTACCCGATTTTAAATCGACCCATTTCAATTCTGACGCACCTTTTTCTCCAGTGCTTTCTAATAATTTACCATCGACATAGGCTAACCCTTCTGTGTAAGCCGTAGTATCATGTGGAAATGAGTTTACCACTTTATAGCTTAATTTAACCGGCGCTTTGTTTGATTTTAAAACAATGTTGGTCGAAATGGTATCTTTTTTCTCACCCTGTGTTACAATTGCACTTATCATTCTGTAACCCAAAGGCAATCCTTTTGTAGGTAGTAGAACAGAATCTGCATTACTTTTGGTAGAAATAACAGTACTATCCAATAAATAAACTACCGAGCTTATTTTTGCATCTTTTGGCGCATCAAGCTTGATGTTAATTTCATCGCCTACTTTAAAATTCTGACCTTGGTCTGGAGCGCTAAATGATAAGGACATCTCTTTTTCATCCTTACATCCAATGGTGATACAAGCTAAAATAGCAAAGCTGAAAATTATTCCCCACTGGGATAAAAATGATTTTTTAGGAAGGCCAAAATGCATCTTCAATATGTTTTATGGTATAATTATTTTGTTTATTAAAAAGAACTGAAACGATATCAAATCGGATTTCTCCTTGATGATTCATCAATTCTATGTATTCATTTGCTGCTAAATCCATTTGTTTCTGTTTAGCCAGACTTACAAAATCTTCTGGTAAGCCAAATGAAACGGAGCTTCTTGTTTTTACTTCTACAAAGATGATTTGTTTATTGATATATGCAATTAAATCAACTTCAGCTTTGCCATGAACCCAATTTTCATCTAATATTTCATAACCTAATTGCTCTAGGTATTGTTTTGCAATAGCTTCGCCTTTAAAACCTAAATCGTTGTGTTGAGCCATTTTAGTAAAGAGTAATTGGATTTATTCTAAGATGACATTCCCTAAATAACTAGCGATTGACATTTCTACTCGTTTAATTAAAATACATTTGTTTAGAATAATATCAATATTTACAGGGTCAGTTTCGGTTTTAAGCTCATTAACAACTTTTTTCTTTATTTCTCCAATCTTCTTTTTCTTAAGGTAATAGATACCATCAAGAATAGTTTTTTTCAAATGCCCTGATTCGTGCCTCACATAAATATTATGCCTATTTTCCCAGTTTGGGCTTAGTTCATATGGCGATGTGGTAACATTTATTGAAACATTTGCTACATCTTTATCCTCATTGTGTATAAAAGTGTTTATTGTAGGTAAACTACCTTTCTCTATGCTATCCCAGTAATGCTTAATTATTCTATCAAGTAACCCACTTTTGAATACCACATCGGTAAGGTTTTGCATGATAAAAGAACCAATATACATATTGTCAGTTTCATCCCAATAAACCAATTCATGTCCATAAGCTATTAATAACCGCAAAATTTCCATTTCTTGTTCTTTATCTTCATCAGAAGTTGGAATTTCTACAATTGGCTCATAGTCATCGGCTAAAAAATCTGCAGGCGGCATATCTGGATGTTGCTGATATTGCTGTCTGCCTTGCGGAGCGGAAGCCTTTTTCAGCTTTGCTGCCCTCATGGTATTGAGCTCGCTTAGCAAAACCCTTTCTTCGATTTGAAGCAAACTGCTACACTCACGGATAAATACCGAAGCTTTAATATTGTCTGGAATTTTAGCGATGCTCTCTACAATATCACGAATGATACCTGCTCGTTTAATAGGGTCATTCCCAGCTTCAGCTAAAAGTATATTGGCTTTGTATAAAATGAAATCTTTACGATTATCTTCTATATACGTTTTAAATGCACCAGCTCCAACTTTGTGCATGTAAGAATCGGGATCATCCCCAGCTGGGAAAGAAACAACTTTAACGTTCAATCCTTCCTCCAAAATCATATCCAAGCCTCGTAAAGATGCTTTTATACCTGCTGCATCTCCATCATAAAGAATGGTTACATTTTGGGTAAAACGACCAATTAACCTAATCTGCTCAATTGTTAGGGATGTTCCTGATGAGGCAACAACATTTTCAATATTAGCTTGATGTACAGAAAGCACATCGGCGTAACCTTCTACCAAATAACAATTATCTTGGTCGCGGATGGCTTTTTTAGCATGGAACAAACCATAAAGCACATTCGATTTATGGTAAATCTCACTTTCTGGTGAGTTTACATATTTCGGAACATTTTTATCAGTCTTTAAAGTTCTGCCACCAAATCCTATAACTCTACCAGTAAAGTTATGGATAGGAAACATGACCCGACCTCTAAATCTATCGTATAACTTGCCCTTATCATTTCTGATGGCTAGGCCTGTTTTCTCTAAAAATTCTTCTGCATGTTTGTTTTTAACGGCATCTTGAGTTAATGCATCCCAAACATCAGGTGAATAACCGAGGTTAAACTTCTTAAGGATATCTTCTCTAAAACCACGTTCCTTAAAATAGCTCAAACCAATAGTTTTACCCTCTTGGCTATTCCACATTTGGTCTTCGAAATAATTAGCAGCAAATTGAGAAACAATGTATAAACTCTCTCTTGCATTTTGAGCTTCAACATCTTGAACGGATTCTACCGTTTCTTCAACCTCAATATTGTATTTATTGGCTAAAAACTTAAGCGCTTCGGGATAGGAGTATTTCTCATGCTCCATGATAAAGCGAACAGAATCTCCACCTTTACCACAACCAAAACATTTGTAAATTCCTTTAGTAACAGAAACGTGAAATGAAGGTGTTTTCTCTCCGTGAAATGGGCAATTGCCGATAAGGCTTGTCCCACGTTTTTTTAAATGCACAAAATCGCCTACCACCTCTTCAATGCGGGCGGTATCCATTATTTTGTCTATGGTTTCACGGTTTATCACTTTTAAGTATAAACTTTTAGTATAAGGTATAAAGACTGATTGTCACATTTTCCATCTTACATCTTACTTTTTCCATTATTTAATAAAAGGTAACATCTGCTCTGCTACAAATTTATTTCCAGCCTCGTTTAAGTGTACTTTATCAGTTGTTAAAATACCTCTGTCTTTATCTTCTGTGTTATTTGCAGCTTCATAATCTATAAATGCTTTTCTCAAATCGCATAGCGGAAGATTATTTTTTGTAGCTAAGTCTCTAATACCTGCCGCATATTTATCTAAATCACCATCAATTTCATTAGTGCCATTTTTCTTTTCACCAATTACCGAAGGTGTACAAAGCACAACTTTACTTCCTTTAGCCTGAATTTTATTAATTAGTGCTTGATAAAACTTTAAATATTTATCGTAATCTGTGCCTGTTTTAGCGCCTAATTTATGCCAAACATCATTTATACCAACGTAGATGAAAACTAAATCTGGTTTTTTGTTTAGTACATCATCTTCCATTCTAAGGTAAAGATCATATACTTTATTACCTCCTATACCAGCTCCAATTAATTCGAACTTTGTAGAATCAACTTGTTTTTTAAGGAGGCTGATGTAACCATTTGCTTTCATCCCTTGTTGTGTGATAGAATCACCAAAGAAGATTACTTTTTTAGGTTTTGGCTTCATAGCGATACTTAAAAATAAAACAGCAATTGCAGCTATTAAAGTGCCTGATTTAATGTATTTATTCATCATTTTATTTGGTTATTTTAAAATCTAAATCTTGAAAATCGAAACTAAAATCTGTCAAAGGAGAAATGGCTTCCATCTTAAATCCATCCGCAGTTGCGGTATTATCCAAACTGAAATTCACAAAGGCATCTGCATCCAAGCTTCTATCATACCATTTGACTATAAATGTATTTCCTTTGTAATAGGTCATGTCACCTTTTAGTTTTGGCGAATTTTTGGCTTGAAAGTGCATTTTACCATTTACTTCACTTATCGTCACATCACCAAACCAAGCATCTTTAAACGTGCCTAAATATTTTTTAACGTCTGGTTTTGATGTATTTACTTTTTGAATAGCTGCAATATCTGCCCAAGTTTTATCTACAATTTGTTTAGCTTGTTTTTCATTAGCCAATCTGTTATCGTTATAGAGTTTAATTCTATCAGTCATTTTTGTATCTAAATAACCATCTCTAATAGAACTAGTTATCGAGTTGAACGCAGCTCCAGATTGTTGATTTGTTAGAACGATAATTCCTAATTTCAATTCTGGAAGGATGGTTACTTGAGTTACAATTCCTGATAGTCCGCCAGTATGAGTTGCTTGAAATTTACCTTTCACATTACTTAGAAACCAACCCAAGCCATAACTATTGAAAGCACCTTGAGCGCCACCGCCATTTATAATCGTTTGCGGTGTCCACAGTTCTTTTGCAACTGCAGGACTGAATAATTTTTTATCTGAATTGTCGCCGTATTTTCCGCCATTTATCATAGCTGTAACCCATTTGCTCATGTCAGTTACGCTAGAATAAATTCCTCCTGCGGCATTGGCTACTTCTCCAAAGCTTAAACCTACAGGCAATAATTTATCCTCATAGGGAGCGTGACCATCAATTACATTTGATTTATCTTTTAAGCGATACCAAGAAGCAGCCGTTTTATTCATCCCCAAAGGTTTGATGATTCTAGTTTCAATAAAATCTTCATAAGTAATACCTGAAACCCTTGCTACTACATCACCTGCAACGATGTATAGTAAATTATCATAATCATATTTGGTACGGAAAGACGAAACAGGTTTCAAATAACGCAGATTATGTATCAATTGCTTCTTATCAACTGTTGATGAATCTGGCCAAATCATTAAATCACCAGCACCTAAACCCAAACCACTTCTATGCGTTAACAAATCTCTTATGGTAAACTCGTTGGTTACATAAGGGTCGTACATTTTAAACTCAGGAATTACATCTGTTACTTTTGTATCCCAAGTTATTTTTTTCTCATCTACCAACATTCCCAATGCCGCAGCGGTAAATGCTTTGGTATTTGATGCTACTCCAAATAATGTATTTTCATCAACCTTTAAATTAGTTTTAATTGAACGAACACCATAACCTTTAGCGTGAATTACTTTGCCATCTTTAATAACCGCAATAGCAATACCAGGCACATTAAAAGTAGCTAAGGCTTTTTCAGCTATGCTGTCTATTTGTTTTGATGTTAAAACTTGCGCCTTTAGGCTAACTGTAGATAACAATGCAATAACCAAAAACCATTTGGCTTTAATAGGATAAAATGAATGCATAATTTGGATTTGTTTAAACGTTTAAAGATAATAATCTTTTAGGTTTTTGGTAGTTATGAAACAAGGCTATTACTTACCTTTACCTAACTTATAATCTTTGTGAACGATTAAAAAGCTAGCCCGTTCTTCTTTTTTAAATGGATAATCCCAATTACCTTGATAAGTGATTTTTGTTGGCAATTTAACTTCATCGAAATAACTCATTTCAATGTTCATTTGCACATCAAAATCAAAAAGCATGTTACTGTATTTCATGTCCACGTAACGACCCAAAATCTGGAAATTCCGCTTATCAAAAATGGTTACCAATTCTTTAATCATCAAGCCATCTTTTGTCCAACTGCTGATATCTGGTTTTACAGAAACTTTAAAACGATATACAGGAATAGAATCTAAATAGGTTCCGCTGTAAAAAGTATAATCGTAATATTGGCGCATATTTGCTGTGAATATTTCCGTTTTACTTCCAATAAAAGGTAGATTTTTAATGGGCCTACCAGGATTAAAGATTAAAGTTTTAAGCTTGTTTTTATAGCTTTCATTTGTCCCTCCTTTTCCATCAGCCGACGGCGCATTTGGAACAAAATCTGTATTGTAGGCATTCATAAAAATGTAATCGAACATCTCTATAGTATACAACTGATATTTGCCATTCTTTTTAAAAACATTGCCACTACTTTCCTTTACCAAATATTCCATTTTATAAGGACCATCGTTATTGTGTTTTATTTTGCGATAAACTTTTCCATCAACTTTGTTCTTTTTATCATAAGAAAAGATGCGATTTTCTGCGATGAATGTATACTTTTTCATGTTGCGAAATGCGGCATAAAAACTGGTATCGTTAATCACCGCGTTAATAAAAGTTTCGATATTTAACCGTTGACCTTTAATTACAACTACAGAATCTAATTGAATAGTTTTAATGGTATCGGGGTTAAATCTATCTATTTGCTGACTTTTAGCATTTAGCAGGAGAGACGTTAAAGCTATAAGTAGAATTAGTTTTTTCATTGTATGGAAAAAATTGTTGTATTGTTAAATTGCTTTATTGTTGAGTATATCTAGTTCCCAAGTTGTTTTAAAGCAATATATGCCATTAAACCAGTAGAGGTTTTAAGTGCATCCTCATCAATATCAAAGTTTGGTGTATGAACAGAATAAGTAGTTCCTTTCTCTACGTTTCCAGTTCCTAAGCGATAAAAACAAGCATCAGTTACTTGAGAATAATAAGCAAAATCCTCAGCTGCCATCCAAATATCCAAGTCTATAACGTTTTCTGCACCTAAATATTCCTCTGCGCAAGCACGAGCATTTGCAGTTACTTTTTCCTCGTTAATTAAAAATGGATAACCTCTATGAATATCAAAAGTGCAACTGCCGCCCATACTTTCAGCAATGCCTTCAGCCATTTTTTTCATCAGCTTATGTGCTTCATTTCTCCACTCTTCATTTAGAGTTCTAAAAGTTCCTTCTAATTTCACTTCATTTGGAATGATATTAGTTGCACCATTTGCATTTACCTTTCCAAACGAAAGTACAGATGGTAAACGTGGGTCGGCATTACGACTAACAATTTGTTGTAAAGCCACAATAATATGTGCTGTAATTAAAACAGGGTCGATATTTTGATGAGGCTGTGCGCCATGACCACCTTTACCGTGAACAGTTACATATAATTCATCGGTTGATGCCATATAAATACCAGAACGGAAACCCACCTTACCAGCATCAATTAAAGGCATTACATGTTGACCAACGATAGATTGAGGTTTAGGGTTTTCTAAAACGCCTTCTTTAATCATGATACTTGCACCACCTGGCAATAACTCTTCAGCAGGTTGAAAAATCAATTTTATTGTACCTGCAAATTCATCTTTTAATTGGTTTAAAATATAAGCCGTTCCTAAAAGTGATGAAGTGTGCGCATCATGGCCACAGGCATGCATAACACCTTGATTTTTTGAGCGATATGGTTTGTCATTTGCTTCATGAATTGGCAATGCATCCATATCAGCACGCAAAGCGATGACATTATCTGATGGAATGTTGCCCTTAATTAGCCCAACAACACCTGTATTTGCCATATCCGAATATTCAATTCCCCATTTGGTTAGATGTTCTTTAACAAACAGTGAAGTTTGAAATTCTTTAAAAGAAAGTTCTGGATTAGCGTGAAGATGTTGACGATAAGCAACAACATCATTATATATTTTAGCAGCTAATTCTTGTATTTTTTGTTTCATTGTGCTTTTGGTTAAGCGGTTCATTTGATAATTAGATTAACCGATTTAAACAGTTAAACTATTTATTGGGCTCTTCTAAATCTGGAGCATTAATTTTTTCTCTAAAGATGAACAATGTTGGAAAATTTGCTCTTAACTCCGTTAATAATTTTTGAGCTTCCATTCTTGTTCTAAAATCTCCTACTCTTAAATAATAATTAGGCTCTTTGTAGCTAATGTAGGTCATTATTTTAGGGTAGAGGGCTCTAAATCTTGACTGCTCATTAAAAGCTTCCTTTCTATCTGATCCATAAAATACTTGAACTCGATATCCCATTCCATTAAATATTACAGGGCCAGTAGGATTTGTAGCGGTTGGTCTTTTGATGTTTAATTCAATCCGCTTTGCGATTAAACTATCAATTAACGGATCTTTAATAACTGTAACCTCTCCTTTTGTTTGAGCAAAGGATTGCTGAAAGCATATTAGAAAAAGTATAGATAGAAAAATTCTCATCATAATCACTCGCTAGATTGTCAATCGTTCTCTCTTCATGACAGGATAATAGTATAAAAAGAATGCCGAACTTTTTGCAAAATTCGGCATTCTTATCTTGTATTACAAATTATGCGTTTGCACCGTGACAATTTTTAAATTTCTTACCGCTTCCACATGGGCAAGGTTCGTTACGACCAATGGTTACTTCCTTACGGATAGGTTGTTGAGGAACTGCTTCTCTCGTATCTTCCATCGGCATTGCACTACTGCTAGATTGTGCAAACTCTGGTTTAGACATTTGCAACTTGCTTTGTGTACGCTTTGGTGCTTGCACTTCTCTTACATCTTCAGCATCTTGCTGAACAGGAATCCCTCCTTTATATAAGAAACTCACCACTTCCTTATTCACCACATTTAACATGCTTTTAAATAAGTTGAAAGCTTCCATTTTATAAATAATTAATGGGTCTTTCTGCTCATAAACAGCGTTTTGTACAGACTGTTTTAACTCGTCCATTTCGCGTAAATGCTCTTTCCAGCTGTCATCTATTAAAGCTAAGATGATGGTTTTTTCGAAAGCTTTGGTTACCTCACGACCATTGTTATCAATTGCTTTTTGTAAGTTAACAGGAACTTGAATGTGTCTAATTCCATCGCTAAATGGAACAACAACTTGTTCAATTTGTTGTCCTCGCTCTGCGTAAACTTGCTTTAAAACTTGCATAGACTGATTAATGATACCTTCAGATTTACGAGCGTAGAATGCTGTAACTTCCTCGAATAAAATATCAGTCAAGGTATGGATGTTTTTACCGTTAAAATCGTTTTCTGTAATTGAAGTATCTGAAGAGAAGTTTTTAATTACTTCTAATTTGAAACCTTCATAGTTGCTTTGCTCTTTATATTCAGTTACGATATCTTCAGCAACATCAAACACCATGTTGTTCATGTCAACATCTAAACGGTCGCCGAACAATGCATTTCTACGTTTTGCATAAATAACCGTACGTTGCGAGTTCATTACATCATCATACTCTAACAAACGTTTACGAACACCAAAGTTGTTTTCTTCTACTTTTTTCTGAGCACGCTCGATAGAATTGGTAATCATAGAATGTTGAATTACTTCTCCATCTTCGATACCCATTTTAACCATGATATTAGAAATACGCTCTGAACCAAATAAACGCATCAAGTTATCTTCTAATGAAACAAAGAACTGCGAAGTTCCTGGGTCACCTTGACGACCCGCACGACCACGTAACTGTCTATCAACACGACGAGATTCATGACGTTCGGTACCTACAATTGCTAAACCTCCAGCTTCTTTAACACCTGGGCCTAACTTAATATCCGTACCACGACCAGCCATGTTGGTTGCAATGGTCACTGTTCCTGCCTGACCAGCTTCTGCAACAATGTCTGCCTCTTTCTGGTGCATTTTCGCGTTTAACACATTGTGTTTAATACCACGAAGTTTAAGCATACGGCTTAACAATTCAGAAATCTCAACAGATGTTGTACCTACCAAAACTGGGCGACCAGCTTCTGTTAGTTTTACGATTTCTTCTGCAACTGCATTGTATTTTTCGCGAATGGTACGATAAACATAATCTTGCTCATCTTTACGAGCCATTACACGATTAGTAGGAATTTCTACCACGTCTAACTTGTAAATAGACCAAAACTCACCAGCTTCCGTAGTTGCTGTACCCGTCATACCGCAAAGTTTGTGGTACATACGGAAGAAGTTTTGCAAAGTAACCGTCGCGTAAGTTTGTGATGCGTCTTCTACCTTTACATTCTCTTTAGCCTCAATTGCTTGGTGCAAACCATCTGAGTAACGACGACCATCCATGATACGGCCAGTCTGCTCATCTACAATTTTAATTTTACCTTCGTCGATGATATATTCTACATCGATTTCGAATAAAGTGTAAGCTTTTAACAATTGATTTACCGAGTGAATACGTTCTGCCTTTACAGAATAATCACGCATTAAAGCATCTTTTTGAGCAATTTTCTCTTCGCTGCTTAAATCAGATTTTTCAATTTCTGCGATCGCTGTACCTACATCTGGCAAAATAAAGAAATTCGCATCTTCACCCTGTTGGGTAATTAACTCAATACCTTTTTCTGTTAACTCAACTTGGTTATTTTTTTCATCGATATAGAAGAACAACTCCGAATCTACCTTAGGCATATTCTTAGATTGGTCTGCCATGTAATGATTTTCTGTTTTCAATAAAGTCTGTCTAACACTTCCTTCACTTAAAAACTTAATTAAGGCTTTGCTCTTTGGTAAACCACGATGAGCACGTAATAATGCTAAACCACCTTCACCTTCTTCGGTTCCAGTTTTACCATCGTTAATTAATTTTTTCGCTTCATTTAATGCTGATGAAACATAAGTTTTTTGTGCATTAACCAAACGCTCGATACGAGGTTTTAATTCGTGAAACTCGTGTTGGTCTCCAAAAGGAACTGGACCAGAAATAATCAATGGTGTACGAGCATCATCAATTAATACCGAATCGACCTCATCTACCATTGCAAAGTGCAATTTACGTTGCACCAATTGGTCTGGCGTTTGAGACATGTTATCACGTAAATAATCGAAACCAAATTCGTTATTTGTTCCGTAAGTAATATCTGCTAAATAAGCATCTCTACGTTGTTGTGAGTTAGGTTCGTGTTTATCGATACAATCTACCTTTAAACCATGGAACTCAAATAAAGGACCATTCCACTCACTATCACGACGAGCTAGGTAATCATTCACGGTTACAATGTGAACACCTTGACCAGCTAAAGCATTTAAATAAGCAGGCAATGTACTTACTAAAGTTTTACCCTCACCAGTTGCCATCTCGGCGATTTTACCGCTATTTAAAACCATACCACCAATTAACTGTACATCGTAATGCACCATGTTCCAAAGAACTTCTGTTCCAGATGCATCCCATTTGTTAGCCCAAAGTGCTTTATCGCCAACAATTTTCACATTGCTTTTGCGAGCTGCATAATCTCTATCAAATTGTGTTGCGGTAACTTCTAATTGCTCATTTTCGCTTAAACGGCGAGAAGTTTCTTTAATGGTAGCAAAGGCTGATGGCATAATCTGCAACAACACTTTTTCTAACTCCACATCACGTTGTTTACCTAAAGCGTCAACCTCATCATACATTGCTGTTTTTTCTTGCAATGATAATTCTTGGTTTTCTGCGGCAGTTTTAATATCCGCTATTTTAGTATCAATTTCTGCTAATGCATCAGTAATTGTTGCTTTAAATTCAGTTGTTTTTGCACGTAATTCATCATTACTTAACGATGAAAGTTTTGCGTACTCTTCATTTATTTGTTGTACTAAAGGCTGTAGTGCTTTAATATCTCTTTCTGATTTGCTTCCAAATATCTTGGCTAAAAATCCTAACATGTTTTTATGCTTGTGTTTATATTATTTAAAAATGTACAATTTGCAACAACCAAGCCATTGCTTAATACTAAGTCAACTTGGCAGTTAAGGAATAAAAATTCCTTTCCCTCATCAGATTGATGGGGATTTATATGATGAATGAGGAACTACTACGGACTATTGTTTTTTGGCTTTTTCCTTATCGTTAAATCTGCAACGATGTGGTTATATGCGATGTGTTTTGAAACTTTAATTTCTGGCATGATGCCGATTAAAGTCAATTCACTGTATGATAAGAAGAATGGATTTCTTTGGTCGTTATGCTGATTAGCATCAACGCTTACAACATGTGAATCGATTTCTGTTTTATTGCAATAACGCTCTGTTAATAGTTTTAACCTACCAACATCTTCCGCTTTTGCGAGATGGGTAAGGCTAAAAAATACTAGCGATATGGCTACAACGTGCTTCATTCTTGCGGCAAATCTAATTTTAATCTTTTACAAACAGAAATATGATGTGATTTAATAATGGTAATATCAAAAATCTATCCAATTTTTATGGATAATTAGTTTTTTGAAAAGCAATTGCAATTCTACTATTAAAGGCAGTCGGGCTCTCGTTTCAATCTTTTTGCGCCTTGCAGGCTATGCAAAAAGGATTTCCACTAAATCCCGCCTGCCTGCCGGACAGGCAGGTTTAAAATACAGCGGCTTGTGCTCCTAGCTAAGGTGTTTTGCAACAAGCTAAGGCAAAACGATGAAATATTTAAACAAACCTATCGACACATTCACATTATTAACCGACACTTTTTTGAATTGGACACTATTTTAGGAGAATTTGGGCATTTAAAATTTATCCCTAAATTGTATGATGTTTAAAACCCAGCGATTTTTTCAATCCTTACAATTATTAATCGTTGCATCGCTTTTAATATTGCCCCTGTTAATTAGCGAAGAAGGTTTAGCTAGCATTATCAGTACTAATGCTGTAATTAAATATTCCGTTTTCTGCTTTATTTTTTTATCTATTCATTTTCTACATCGTTATTTAATATTCCCAAAGCTTTATGCAAGGCGAAAGACAATCTTATACTTTACTAGTCTATTATTAATTTTGGCTGCATTAATTTTTACAAGACCATTTGACCGATTAATGTTTGAATTAAGGCCAAAACCTAACCAAATAGATGCACCAAGAAGAGAACTACCAAACTCAACTGAAAATAGACCACCGATGGGAAATGATAGAAGAAGTGGGCCAAAAGTTGATGTTTTAAGCGTATTCCTTTTTTTAATCATCATTACTATTGAGGTAATTATAGAAACAAACAAGCAATTAAGTTTAACCACACAAAGAGCATTAAGTGCCGAAGCACAAAAAACAGAAGCTGAACTTTCTTTTTTAAAAGCACAGGTTAATCCACATTTCTTGTTTAATACGCTAAATAACATTTACACACTTGCCATTATTAAAGATGAGAATACGGCTCCATCTATCATGAAGCTGTCGAACATTATGCGTTATATTACAGATGAAGCGGGTAATGAGCTTGTATGCCTTAGAAATGAAATTGATTGCATTGAAGATTTCATCGCCCTTCATGAATTAAGATTGGGAAAAAAAACAACACTTAATTATGAATTAAAAGGTTCTTTTGAGGTTGAGAGAAAAATAGCGCCCTTAATATTAATGGCCTTTGTAGAAAATGTTTTTAAATATGGCGTTAGTAACCATAGCAGCAATAAGTTAATTATCAAATTAGCCATTGAGGACAATATTTTAAGTTTATTTTGTGAAAATTCAATTTATCCTGATAAGAAAAACACTGAAAGAAGTGGTATAGGTTTAACAAACACCAAAAAACGATTGGATTACATTTATCCCAACAAACATATTCTAGAAATTAAGGATGACAATAAATTGTTTACCGTTAAACTAACCATCCATTTATAATGAACAAAACATTACGTTGCGTTGTGGTAGACGATGAGCCATTAGCCATAGCATTAATTAAAAGTTATATCGAGGTTTCTCCCCAATTAACTTATCTAAATGATTTTGAAGATGCCATTGCCGCAGCAGAATATTTAAACCTACACAAAGTTGATTTACTCTTTCTAGATATCAATATGCCAGATATTTCTGGAATAGATTTATATCGGTCTTTAACAGATAAACCAATGGTGATATTTACTACTGCCTATAAAAATTACGCTTATGATGGTTTTGAATTAAATGCAATAGATTATCTGCTAAAACCGATTGATTACATCCGTTTTAAGAAAGCTGTAAATAAAGCTTTTGAATATTATCAACATCAAAACAAAATAGAAGTAGATGCTGACGAAAGTATTTTTGTGCATTCAGAGTATAAATTGGTTAAGATAAACTTGAAGAACATATTGTACCTAGAAAGCTTAGAAGATTATGTTAAAATACACATGGTGGATGGCACATTGATTTTAACCTTAATGCCTTTAAAAAAAATGATAGAGAAATTACCACATGATAAATTTAAGCGCATTCATAGAAGTTTTGTGGTATCAGTAGCTAATGTAAAATCGGTATTAAATAGGAAAGCTAAACTTAGTACAGGTCAAGAACTTCCGATAAGTGATACCTATGTAGATTTTATTAATGAATGGAAGAATCAGTAATAAACTCATTTAAAACATTTTAACAAAAATTAACAACTCAATTATTTACCGATACAAACAGGGCGCTTATCGAGACATTTTTGATACAGTTTAATAAAGGATTCATCTTTGAGTGAATCAAATTTTAAATCTGTAAAAATGGAAAGAAAAAACTTTTTAAGGAGCTTGGTAATTGGTGCAGTTTCCGCTCCTGCAATCTTAGAAGCTTGTAAAAAATCAAGTTCATCGAGTGAAATTGGTACAACAACAACTCCAACTGGAGGTTCATCCACAGGTTCATGTGTTGTAGCGCCAACAGAAACTGAAGGTCCATTTCCAACACATACACCTACTTCTTATGTCCGTGGCGATATAACAGATGGTAAAAGTGGATATAAATTAACGGCAAAAATCGTTATTGGCAATAGTAACAGCAACTGCAATCCCTTAGCTAATGCGATTGTAGATATTTGGCATTGTGATGCTGATGGAAATTACTCTGAATATGGCGGTAGTGGAATGCAAGCTACCAATTATCAATCTGTACATTTTTTAAGGGGAAGACAAACTACAGATGCAAATGGATTAGTAACTTTTACTTCTATTTTCCCAGGTTGGTATACAGGTAGGGCAACACATATTCACGTTCACGTTTATAATGCTGCAGGCACTTCTTTAAAAGTTACTCAAATTGCATTTCCAGAAGGTACAAGTTCTGCAGTTGCAGCTGTAAATGGATACTCAAAAGGAATGAGTGGTTATACTTACAACAAATCTGATAACGTTTTTAGTGATGATAGTTCGGGAATTGAAATTGCAACAGTTACAGGCTCTACTACTGCAGGATTTGTATTGAATATGCAAATTAGCGTTCCTGCTTAAAAATATATTTGTTTGGTTAGTTAAAGGTGTTGGTTCTCATTCCAGCATCTTTTTCAATTAATTACGATATGGAAAAACGTATCATCACACTGTGTTACAGAAAAATAATTGATATAAATAGCCCAAAAGCTTGGGATAAGTTAATGTTTGAAGATTCGTACAAGGAGTTCAAATTACAAGCTCAATTTTATAATCAAGATAAAAAATATAACACTTTTTCGGAGCTTATCCACAATGTGAAGGGCTCAGAAAAATTGCATTTTTTGGTAAGTGGTGCAATTATAGATTATCTAAGAAAGCTAAATGATATTATTCCAGATATTGCAAATAACCTAGGCAAGCCATTTTTAACTTTTAAGCATTTCAAGTTTGAAATTATCAATTCTGATTTAAGAAATATAGATAAACATATTATTGCTATCAATTTTTATTCAGAGCCATTAATTTGGCATGATACAATTGCAGCTTACTTATTAACTTCTCCAATTATTGCAACAGAGGGCGATGTATTGACCGATATGTTCGCAATTCAGCCCTTTTTAACCATACATTCCATAAAATGATAAAATCTGTATCTCAAGGCAAGATATTTCTTGCAGAACAAAGAGGCTTAAAAGAAACTAATAAAGTGAGAAGGTTTAGCACTTTCAATTTTGAAGGCTTTAAAAATCCAGATAAAACATCAGTTGATGAACTTTATATGTTAAATGATGAGATGTTGACTGGCTATCAAAAAACTTGTTTTGAAGTAGATAGGGATAGTTATATCATCATTTTACCAATTACCGGAGCAGTTAATTATTTAGACGACAGCGAAAATGAAACTGATGTTGATGTTGAAGAAGCTGTTATCGTTTACGTAGAGCAAGGTGCAAACATCACTTTGAGTAATCCTTTTGAAAGTGATATCGTAAATTATTTATGCATCGGTATAAAAGCTGATGAACCAATGGAGAACAATCCACAGTTCTGTAATTTTGATTTATCTATTCAAAATCAGCTCATTAAAATTAAGGCTAGCGAAGTTCCATTTGCACTAAATATTGGAAGATTTGATGGTCGAAAAGAAGCTAGATACAGCCTAAATAAATCTGCTAAACTATATGCTTTTGTTATAGCTGGTGCTTTTGAAATTGATGGAAGATTATTGCATGAGAAAGATGGTTTAGCACTTTGGGCTACCGAAGAAGTTGAAATGGAAGCACTGAGCAACAATGCTGTTATTTTGGTGATAGAGCTTAATTAGTATAAAGTTTAAGCATCGAGTATAAAGATTTCACTCAACTCCGAATAAAAAATCTGCGAATCTGCGGCTAAACAATTCTATATCAAAATTCAAAAACTGATATTAATCTGAAAATCATCCTAAACGGTATGAGCATATTATTATCTTTGCCTTCATGAATATTCTATTGTTAGGTTCTGGCGGAAGAGAGTGTGCTTTTGCTTGGAAAATGAGCCAATCTGCTCAATGCTCAAAATTATTTATCGCTCCTGGTAATGCAGGCACAGGTGCTTATGGCAAAAATGTAAACATCAATCCGAATGATTTTGAAGCCGTAAAAGCATTTGCCTTAAAAGAAGGTATTGAACTTTTAGTGGTTGGTCCAGAAGAGCCTTTAGTAAATGGAATTCATGATTTTTTTGCAAATGATGATGCATTAGCAAACATTCCAGTTATTGGGCCTAAAAAAGAAGGTGCAATTTTAGAAGGAAGTAAAGATTTCTCTAAACAATTCATGGAACGTCATGGCATTCCTACCGCAGCATCAAAATCTTTTACAAACGAAAACTTAGCGGAAGGCTTAGCTTATTTACAAAATCACGCTACACCAATCGTATTAAAAGCTGATGGCTTAGCTGCTGGTAAAGGTGTTTTAATTTTAGATAACGTTGCAGAAGCGCAAGAAGAATTAAAACTAATGTTAGGTGGTAAGTTCGGCAATGCCGGAAGCACAGTTGTTATTGAAGAATTTTTAACTGGAATTGAACTTTCAGTATTCGTTTTGAGCGATGGTAAAAATTATGTGATTTTACCAGAAGCGAAGGATTACAAAAGAATTGGGCAAGGCGATACTGGTTTGAATACTGGTGGAATGGGTTCAGTTTCTCCAGTTCCTTTTGCTAACGACACTTTCATGGCAGAAGTAAAAAGAGACATCATTCAGCCAACTATTGATGGTTTATTAAAAGACAACATTGATTATACTGGTTTTATTTTCTTTGGCTTAATTAAAGTTGGAGATAAACCTTACGTAATTGAATACAATTGCCGTATGGGCGACCCAGAAACGGAAAGTGTAATCCCTAGAATAGAAAGTGATTTAGTAGAGTTATTCGTTGCTTGTGCAGATAAAAAGTTAGACAGCTATCAATTATCGATTAGTCCTAAAAACGCCGCTACTGTAATGATTGTTGCTGGCGGTTATCCTGGAGATTACGAAAAAGGAAAATCAATTTCTGGAATTGAGAATTTACGCAATTCATTAGCTTTTCACGCAGGCACAGCTTTAGAAGGCGGAATAGTTAAAACTAACGGCGGTAGGGTAATTGCAATTACAAGTTTACAAGACGACCAATTTACAGCATTGCAATGTGCAACAGGAGATGCTGGCCGTATTTATTTTGATGGCAAATATTTCAGAGAAGATATCGGTTTTGACTTGATGTAAACGGAATCGTCATATCGACGATAGGAGATATCTATATGTTTTATTTTCTAGATTCCGCCCAAAGGCCGAAATTACGGCTTTATATAACAACAAAGGCTTCGAGAATCTCGAAGCCTTTCTGTTTATTTTAAGAAGTACCTATTTTGATTTAACAGCTAAAAGTTCCTCTAATTTTTTGTGTAAAGCTTCACCTCTTAAACTCTTTCCTACAATTTTGCCAGTAGGGTCAATTAAGAAGTTTGCAGGGATACCTTGAATACCATATTGGTATCTAGCGTCATTCTCCCATCCTTTTAATTCAGAAACATGCGTCCAAGTTAATTTGTCCTTTTCAACTGCTTCTAACCACTGTTCTTTGGTGGTTCCTGTAGAACCTCCATCAAAAGATACACCGAAAACGGTAAAGTTTTTATCTTTGAATTTATTAAAAGCAGCAACTACATTTGGATTTTCAGCTCTACAAGGGCCACACCAAGCTGCCCAAAAATCAACCAACACATATTTCCCTTTAAAATCTGACAGCTTCACTACTTTACCTTCAGGATCATGTTGCGCAAAATCTGGCGCTATTACGCCAATTGCGGTTTTTTTAGCACCTTCAATTGTGTTCGCAATATTCTTTCCTAAAGCAGATGCTCTATATTCAGCAGCATATTTTAAAAACTGAGGCTCTACAATTTTTGGATCAATATCATATCCCATTATAGCTCTGAAAGCAACTAAGCCCATATAAGAGTTCAAGTTTTCTTCAGCAAATTTCTTAGTTAAAGGTTCTCTATCCTTATTGGCAGCAGTGTACTTAGCCATAAAAGGTTTCATAAAAGTTGTATCTTTTTTCTGTTCTGGTGTATATGTATTATATTCTTTCATTAATGCATTTACATTATCATTCATTGGTTTAAACAATGCGATATATTTTGCATTATCGTCATTCACCTTAGAGCCAGTAATTTTTGCATATTTGATAGAATCAGCTGCTTCAACTTTTATAGTTGCTTTTTCAAGAAATACAGTAATTAAATCTGATGGGACACGTTTTTTGGGGTCAACGGGTGTTGCGTCATGTTTAACTCTAATGGATGCAGAAGTTACACCATCAACAGAACCTTTGAATTCAAATGCACCATTTTTTAATGTTGCAGAATCTGTAATGCTATTTGTGCCTACTTTATAAACTAAAAATGCTTTTGCAGGTTCATTTAAAGAGCCAACTTTACCTTGAATGGTAAAAGCTTGCTGTGCCATTAAGCCTAGTGGTAAAAGGCAAAAAGCAGATAAAATTAATTTTTTCATTATGTATTTAATTAGGGTTTAGGGGCTTAGATTATAAGCAAATATAAAAAATCTGCACTTTAAAAAGATGCTTTAAATGTAAAATTATGATAGCTTTTGGTAGGCTTTGCTTCGCTACAAACAAATCAACCTATGCTTTTCCAACTTAAAACCTTATGCTTACTTCTTTTCTGATTTTCAGAACCTCCATAAATCAATGTTTTTTCCACGGGTTTTGGGCTAGCATTTATCTCAAATTTATCTAGATTTTTAAACAAATCGGCATTTATAGTTTGTGTTGCCTTAATTTCAAACACAGAAAAGCCATCTGCTGTAGGCTCAAGCAAATCAACTTCATTGGCATGGCTATCTTGCCAAAAATAATATTCATCGTTTAAATAATTATGATTGCTTTTCTTCATGAATTCGGTCACAATCATATTTTCAAAAATGCTCCCTTTTAATCTGTTTAAAGTCAAGCCATCACCACTTTTAATTTTCAAAAGGTGACAAAGTAAGCCTGTATCATAGAAATACAATTTGGGAGTTTTTACCTGTCGCTTATTAAAGTTTTCATAATAAGGTTGTAAAAGGAAAATAATGTAACTACTCTCTAAAACTGATAGCCAGTTTTTAGCGGTAGGCTGAGATATATTACATGCATTTGCCAATGCACTTAAGTTAAGCAGTTGTCCCGCTTGATTTGCACATAAAGCAATAAAGGTTCTAAAAGCTCGCATATCACGAATGCTCAAAAGTTCGGTTACATCTTTCTCTATGTAAGTTTGAATATAATTAGCAAAATATACATTCGGCTTTATGCCTCTATCATATATAGCTGGATAAAAGCCCTTTACACAAGCATCCTCATATTTTTCTTCCAATAAGCCGTTGGCTGTGAGTTCATCAAAATCAAATGGAAGTAACTTAAACAAAGCAACCCTTCCAGCTAAACTCTGAGTTATACCTTGCATTAAGTGAAAATTTTGCGAGCCAGACAAAATAAATTGTCCCATTTTTTTCGATTCATCAACAATGCCTTGCAAATAAGAAAAAAGCTGAGGTGCACGTTGTACTTCATCAAAAATTACTTTATCATCATATTCTTTTAAAAAAGCATTAGGGTCTTCTAAAGCAAAAGCTCTTAAATCTGGGTTTTCCAGTGAAATATAACGATAATCATCAAATATACCTTTAAGCAAGGTGGTCTTTCCTGATTGCCTTGGCCCCGTTACCGCCACAATAGGAAACTTGTTCTTTTGAATTGTTATATGCTTAGTGATATTTCTTTTAATTGTTTCTTGCATAGCAATTTAACCTCTTACAAAGTTAATACAATTTTGAATATTCACAACGCCAATTTTTAAATTACACAAGATAAATTTTGAAATTACACAACATTAACTTTGAAATTACACAACATTAACTTTGAAATTACACAAAAGATTAAGATAACTTTTGGTAGGTTCGCCACCATAAATCGGGCATTTCTCCATTAACAGCGGTGTTATAATCATCATATCTGCATGGCACAAGGTGATATCTTTCATTTTTTGAAATACCTGTCGGATATGGAACTTGCATCCACCAACGGTCTGAACGTTTACTTTTCACAAAATTCATTTCGCCAGAACCATCCTTTAAGCTTGCCCTGTAAATGATATATTGAGATTTAGGGGTCAGTGGAAAATCTTGTTTACGGTTATAAAATCCATCAATAAAATACCAAACCATTTGCGCTAATAACATAGCTGTCTGTCCGTTTCTATCGTATGCCGGATTAAATTCATAAAAACCGATAGATGTTAATTTATCATTCATTCCTGCATAACGGGTAATTCTGCAAGCATCCTCACCATAAAATCCATTCGGACCAGAATTAATATTAGCACCAGCATCGCCAGAACGAATAGCGCCTAAATCGAAGCTAATCATATTCGCATTGCGAAGAATTGGCTCAGTTAAGGTAATGTCTGGCAAAAACTCTCCTAAACGATGAACATCAAAATAAAGCTTATCCATTACTCTCAAACTATCTTGATTTACAAAATAAGTTTGATAACCAATATTACTATAGTTAAACAAATAGTTAGGTTGATGAAGGAAAATCTTGCTTAAGTACGAATTTGAAGTTGTTGCAACTCCTTCATCTTTATCTTCATCTAAGTCAAATCTAGAATCTACAACTACTAAATCAACTTTTTGCTCCAAACTTTCATACGCCATGTATTGCGCATAGGTTAAATCTTGACCGCCGCCAATAATTACAGGCAGAATATTCAATTTTATCAGCTCTGCTACAACTGTTTTAACAGCGAAATAAGTATCTGAAACTTCTTTGCCAGCAATGATATTTCCTAAATCGATTATTTTACTGTTAAAAGTACCTTCGTTTAAGGCGTAAAATTGCTCTCTAAAATGGTCGGCACCTAACGCACAACCGTTATTATTTACCGCACCCCTATCATCATTTACACCAAAAATGGCAATATCAAACGCTTTATCTTCCAATTCTGGGAAACGTTCGGTATAAAAATTTGCCTTTAACCCTAGTTGGCTAGTTAAAAATCCCTGCTTGGGACTAAACTTTTCTGGGTTAATTGGCGAAAAAAAATCTGATAAAGACATAAAAGCGGTATAAATGTTTGGCATCAAATATCTATTTTTGGGCGCATATATTAATGAGCTATCTAAAAAAAATACAATGATACTGGTAACCGGCGCTACAGGATTTTTAGGTGCAGAATTAATTCATCAATTAACTGCTCAAAATTTAAAGGTAAGAGCGTTAAAAAGAGAGACTTCTAAAATTCCAGATTTATTAAAAGATAACTCGCTTATTGAATGGTTTGTTGCTGATATAAATGAACCCGAAACCTTATCTGACGCTTTTGAAAATGTAAATCAGGTTTACCACTGTGCAGCTTTTATTTCCTTCGACCCAAAAGACAAAGCAAAATTGTTAAAAGTAAACATCGAAGGAACTTCAAATATTGTAAATCTTTGCGCCGATTTTAATGTTCGATTAGTTCACGTAAGCTCCATTGCCGCATTAGGAAACGCCAAAAAAGGAGCACAAATTACCGAGAAAGATTTTTGGGAATACGATTCGAAAGTTCACGCTTATGCCATTTCGAAATATGAAGGTGAAATGGAAGTTTGGCGTGGCATTGCCGAAGGATTAGACGCTGTTATTGTAAATCCGGCAGTAATTATTGGTAAAAATGCAGGTTTCGAAGGAAGTGGTGCAATTTTTAAATTGGTAAAAGATGGCTTGAAATTTTATACCGATGGCGCAACAGGAATTGTTGATGTAGCAGATGTTGCCAAAAGCATGATTGCCTTAATGAACAGCGAAATTACCGCAGAGCGATATACTTTATCTGCTGATAACCTGAATTATAAAGATTTTTTTGCCGAAATTGCCGATGGTTTTGGAATTAAAAAACCAAGTACAGAAGCTAAACCTTGGATGCTGGGCATTGCTTGGAGAGCTGCAAAAATAGCTTCTATTTTTACCAGAAAAGCCCCAGCCCTAACCAGAGATGCCGCTCGAAGCAGTTTTAATTTGAGCTATTACAGCAATGAAAAAATTAGAACTGCCATCGGAATTGAATTTAAACCTCTTAAACAAAGCATAGCTGAAGTTTGCAAAGCTTTGAAATAAATTACATGAAACAACAAAACTACTACATCATTGATTTTGACAGCACCTTTACACAAGTAGAAGCTTTAGATGAACTGGCCCGTATCTCCTTAAATAAACATCCTGACAAGGAAGCAATCTTTAAAAAAATTGAAGATTATACCAATTTAGCAATGGAAGGAAAACTTTCATTTTCTGAAAGCTTGGCAAAACGCGTACAATTATTAGAGGCAAATGAAGACCATTTAAAGCAACTGATTACCCGTTTAAAGAAGAAAGTTTCGGCTTCCTTTTCTCGTAATGCGGCATTCTTTAAAAAACACGCTGATGAAGTTTTAATAGTTTCTGGCGGATTTAAAGAATTCATCACGCCAGTTGTAAGTCAGTATCACATTAAAAAAGAGAACATTTATGCCAACACTTTCGTAACCACAGGTGATGGAAAAATTATAGATTACGACCACTCAAATCCTTTAAGTGAAGAAGGCGGAAAAGTAAAACTAATTGGCCAGATGGGTTTACAGGGCGAATTGTATGGTATTGGAGATGGGTATTCAGATTATCAACTTCGTGAAAGTGGGTTGATAAAAAAATTCTATGCTTTTACAGAAAACATTGCAAGGGAAAGCATCGTTTCAAAAGCCGACCATGTTACACCAAGTTTTGATGAGTTTTTGTATGTAAATAATTTGCCAAGGGCGATATCATATCCTAAGAACAGAATTCTTTGCTTGGTTGTTGGAGATATTCCAAAAGAAAGTATCGACCTTCTGAAAAAAGATGGATTTTCAATTAGACATAAAACCTCTTTCGAGGAAAAATATGTTGCCGATGTAGGTATGATTTTATTAGCCGATGGCGAAAAAATTGAACAAGAAAAATTAGAACGTGCTGTTAAGCTAAAAACCATCGGTTATTTGGGAAGCGCTAAAAACAAGCTTTCTTTTCAAACTTGTACTGATATGGGAATTGTGGTTTTCGACGACCCAAAAAGCAATCCAAGAAGTGCCTCTTTTATTCCGAAACGTGTAATTGATTTTATGAATAAGGGTACCACTTATATGAGCAGCAACTTCCCTAATTTACAATTACCAGCTATTGATAAATCGCACCGTTTAATTCACATCCACAAAAACGTTCCTGGAATTATGGCGCAAATCAATACGATATTTGCCAAACACAACATCAACATTGTTGGACAATTTCTAATGACAAATCCAACTTTAGGTTACGCCATAACAGATATTAATGCCGAATATGATAAACAATTGTTTAAATCGTTAAAGAAGATTGAGAACACCATTAAGTTTAGGGTGTTGTATTAACTAGCTATGAAATTTAACATGGATTTTAAAACTTGGAAATGGGCTTCATTCATTAGTGTGATTATAGCCAGACCAAGTTAATTGATTAGTAAATAGTTTATTGTTGCATTTATTTGCGACCATTATTTTCATTATTACTAATTTTAATTAAACCATGGATTTTACACCACAAATAAAAGACAAACTAGACAAGCTTCAAGAAAAGTACGAAGCGATGGGTCAGGATATGGCATCTTACCTAGACGGTTTGTTATATGCAGATTTTTTAACCTATTGGGATTATATCCATTTAGATACTTTACTGAGTTTACAAAGCCCCAAAACTCCTTTCCCTGATGAAGAGATTTTTATCATGTATCATCAGATTACGGAATTGTATTTTAAACTTTCTTTACACGAATGCAGGCAAATTGCAGAACACTCTGAATTAACTGCTCAATTTTTCACAGAACGTGTAAAACGGATTAATGCTTATTTTAATGCCTTAACCACTTCTTTTGAAGTAATGGTTAATGGAATGGAGAAAGAGCAATTTTTAAAGTTCAGAATGTCTTTATTGCCTGCAAGCGGTTTTCAATCTGGCCAATACCGAATGATAGAAATTAGTGCCACAGACTTTACCCAATTGGTTGATAAAAGTCAGCGAGAAGCGCTAAGAAACAATACCATCGAAGAGAAATTTGAACACATTTATTGGAAGTTTGGTGCTACAGAATTATCGAGTGGCAAGCAAACCTTAACCTTAAAACAGTTCATTAAAAAATACGCAGCACAATTTCTAGCTTTAGCCAAAGAACGAGAACACACCAACTTTTCTGCTTTATATCATCAGCTAAAAGAAAAAGGGGAAGATGTAAGCCAATTGGCTGAAGAATTACGAAAACTAGACCTTTATGTAAACGTAGAGTGGCCTTTATCTCATTATAAATCAGCTGTGCGTTATTTAGAAAAAGACCCTGTAGATATTGCTGCCACCGGCGGAACGAATTGGCAGAAATATTTGCCTCCGCGTTTTCAAAAGCGAATTTTTTATCCCTTTTTATGGACCGAAGAACAAATGGAAGAATGGGGTAAAGGATGGGTGCTTAGTGTATTACAAACACTTCGAAAATGAAATTAAATTGGGTTTAAAGCCATTTTTTCATACTTTTGCATCATATTAATACTTAAGGCAGTGATAGATACTTTACAAATTAAGATTACAGAAAGCAGCAATCCGAGATTAGCTGAAACAGAATTTAAAGATATCCCATTCGGAAAAATTTTTACAGACCATATGTTTATGGCCGATTTTGAAGATGGAGAATGGAAGAATTTGCAGATTTTACCTTACGGACCAATTCCAATGAGCCCTGCAATTTCTGCTTTACATTATGGTCAGGCAATTTTTGAAGGAATGAAAGCTTATCGTTTGCCAAATGGCGAAGTAAGTGTTTTTAGAGCTGATAAAAACTTTGAACGTTTTAATATTTCTGCTGATAGAATTGCAATGCCAACTATTCCGGAAGAGATTTTTATGCAAGCTATTTCTACCTTAATTAATATCGATAAAGGTTGGGTACCTACGCAAGAAAATTACTCGTTGTACTTAAGACCCGTAATGTTTGCAACAGACTCAGCTCTTGGCGTAAAAGCAAGTGATACTTATAAATTTGTTTTGTTGGCTACACCAACCGGACCATATTATACGAATGCTTTAAAAGTTAAAATAGAAACTAAATATACCCGTGCAAATGAAGGTGGTGTTGGTTATGCTAAAACTGCTGGTAATTATGCTCGCTCTTTATATCCTTTTGCAGAAGCGCAAAAAGAAGGTTTCGACCAATTACTTTGGACAGATTCTGCAACCCATACTTTAATTGAAGAATCTGGTGCAGCTAACGTAATGTTTGTTTTAGATGGCAAATTAATTACTGCTGCAGTAAGCGAAACTATTTTAAATGGCGTAACTCGTGATACCATTATTGCTTTAGCAAAAGACAGAGGAATTACTGTTGAGGAAAGAAAAGTAACCATCGCAGAAATTGTTGAAGGCGCTAAAAATGGAAAATTAACCGAAGCTTTTGCAGTTGGTACCGCAGCTACTGTTACTCAAATTGGTGAGATTGGTTATCAAGGCGAACTTTATAAATTAAGTGACGCAAGTACTCGTACCATTTCTACTAGCCTTGCAAAAGAATTAAACGATATCAGAAACGGATTAACTGAAGATAGATTTGGTTGGAACTGGATTGTTTAACAGTTTTCAATTAACAGCTAGCAGTTAGCTCAACAAATAATTAACCGCCTTATATGCAAAACATATAAGGCGGTTTTGTTTTTAGCGGCGTCGCTGTTGTTGTTCCTTTTTCTCTATTCTAATTTCCCTGCGTCTTCTACGTTCATCTCTATCATCTTTCATCTTTTCGAATTTGGCAACTTGGGCTTTAATTTCGGCTTCTTTTTGTGGTGTTACACCCACACTATACTTTACACCTTGAAATAAGGTTTTCCAAATGAAACTAAAGAATGAAGCTGTTGGTTCGCGTTTAAAATTAATAGTTGCCGAGGTATATTTTCCGTCTGCTGTGGGATTATCTGAGTATAAAACCAAGGCATTTGCCAAGATAGAAAGCAAACCCTTCTTAACTAATCGTTGCCTGCCTTCTTGCTTTTTTAAGAGCGCTACAGATAAATCGTTAAATTTAAAATCTACCTTTCCTTTTGCAACATCCTGATTTGCCTTAATATCAAATGCCAAACTTTTAATATCTCCTTTATTTACCTGAACCATTCCTAATGGCTTAACGATTTGATTTAGTTTCCTGCCATCCAAATTGGTAATTGCTCCCTTATAATCAAAAGCCCCAATTGGCGATGTTAAATAGAATTTAAAGTTGATGTCTAATTTCCCTTGCCCCATTACATAACTCTCCAAATCTGCCTGCATAACTGGGTTAACGTCTTTTACCTTTACTGCATTGGTAGCATTTGTAATGGTGCCTGAAGTTCTTTGAAAATTAATTTTTCCTCGTTGTAAACTCTTCTTGTCGAACTCGGCATAACTCACATCGATATTATTGAGTTTAATTTTTTTGATGGTCAATTGTGCGTTTAACTGTTGCAACAATTGATGCGGGAATCTTCCTGTTTTATCTTTAATCAGCTTAGGAAATGTATTATTATTAAACACATTTACACTTCCATCTGTAATGGTCATTTGGCTGGCAATTAATTCTCTTTTGCGTATGTATGCGGGTAAATCTAAGCCATCAAGGCTGATGTTATTGAGCTGGATATTAAACCTATCCCGAGCATAACCGGCTACTTTGGCGAATTCAGTTTCGCTATAACGAGGCACTAATCCAAATTCTTTTATATTCACTTTTCCGCTAGATGCGGTAAAATCTAATTGATTAACATTAATGTGGTACATACTATCTGGTGTTGCATAAGCATAGTTTACCACATTTACATTAATGTCTTTTAGCAAATAGAGTCTTGTTTTATCTTGGGCAGAAAGTGAGTCAATTAACCAATCATTTAGCGTAATACTGATGTTTGCCACAGAATCTGTATCGGCAATTGGTCCATTGTTATTTACATATTTAAATCTAGCATTTCTAAAATCTACCACCTCTACTCTTAACGATTTAAACATTTTTTTGATGTAATCGTAAGGAGAAACCCTTGGTCGCGGAGGTCGGTTATCATTAAAATCGAAATGTTTGTTAACCATTGTAATGTCTGGCTTATCAAACAGCAACAAATCTACATCTACCTTTTTATTGAAATAGATATTAAAGGGATGGAATTTTTTAATGGCCAGTTCCTTTAATTTGATGTAATAAAGATTATTTGGTGCTTTTTTCGCTGCTATTAAAAGCTTAAAAACATTGGTATCTGGAATGATTTTCACATCGCTTATAGTTGCAGAACCTGTGATGAAATTGGTATGAATTTCAGAAAAATCTACACTGTACAAACCATTAGTTGATTTTTGAACCAACTCCTTTAACTCTGCCTTAATTAAGGGTTTAAACTTTATGCTGATGTACCAAGAAGCGCCGACTAAACTTACAGCAATGAATAATAATATTCCTAAAACCCATTTTAAAACTCTAAATTTTCTTGGTGCCTTTTCAGCCATATTGTGAACATCTGTTTATGTGTTCCAATATAGTAAAATATAGCGATTTTTGAACCATCTAAGACAGCTAAGAAAATCTTAGATTAACTTAGATTTCTTAGATGGTAAAAGCAACTATTGGTCCTTATCCTTCTCTGCCTTTCTTTCAGCTCGTTTTTTAATTCGTTCAGCTTTTTTACTAGATATAGGCTCTTTCATCGGTTTTACTGGAACAATACCTAATCCTACGGTTTCCCTTATGCCTATAAAAACACTCTTCCACATCAGGTTAAAAAATGAGGCTTGCGGAACTCTAGTGAAAGTAATATTAGCCACTCTTAACGGTTCGTCTTTTGTAGGATTATCATTTTTAATTAAAATCGTATTTGCTAAAAATGATAATAAACCTTTCTTCTCCTTTACCCCGTTTTCATCTTCTTTTAAAAGATTTACTTTTAAATCGTTATAGGCAAATTTTACAACGCCAGCGCTACCTCTTTCATTGGCATTTATTGTAAAATCAACACTTTTAACGCTTCCTGTATTAATAGAAACCAAACCCAACGACCTAGAAAGTGGATTTAACACTTTCAAATTAAACGGACTTACGTGTCCAACATAGCTAAATGCAGCATCTTTAGCAGTTAAATTAAAATCGATTTTAACATTCAATTTTCCTGTTCCCATCACGTAAGTAGTTAAATCTGCATAAGCGTGATTCTTTTTAGAAAGCCTCAAAGAATCATTGGTGATATTCAAAATTTTTCCACTCAAATTCTCCAAGCGTAAAGTACCAAGTTCCTTAGTTTGTGGATTATATTCTGTATAAGCAATATCAACTTTATTTAAGGTCAAGGTATCAATCAAAGTTTCAATACCTAATCTTTTTAATGCATTGTGCGGATAATTTCTCCCTTTATCAAAACTCGCAGGTGGCAATTGCCTGTTTAAAAATACAGCAACCTTTGCAGGACCAATGTTCAATCTTTTAGCGTGTAAATTTCCATCATTATTTAAAGAGATAAAGTCAATTCCACTAAAGCTCAATTCATCAAATTTTAAATCGTAACGGTCTTTTTGAGTATTATATTTCCTACTAAAAGCCAAGTCTGGATACATCGGAATAAGTTGAACACCAACAACTCTCAATGTTTTTTTATTTAAGGAACCTCTTACGGTATCCACCTTGATGGTGTACATTTTATCTGCTGTTAGCGAACGATAATCGGCCATCGCAAAAGCAATATCTTTAGCGTGAAAGACCCTTGTTGTATCAAATTGAGCTAGTGAATCTATCAAGACATCTTTCACATTTATACTCAAATGTTTAACAGCATTCAACTTTTTTGGACCGTTATAGTAATCAAAATCAGCATCAATTACTTTGATATTTAAAACCCGAATGGATTTTAATGACTTTGAAATTTGCTGGTACAAAGTTCTATCATCTTTAACCGTATCCGTTCTTTTAGGCACTTTATGATAAACCATATCAATGGATGGATTATCCAAAATAATATCATTCATGATGATTTCTTTATTGAGATATGCCTTCAAAACACTTACTCGTTTCAAGTTTAAATGGGCTAACTTAATTCTAAATAAATGTGTTGGCGCTCTTTTTATCGCTTTTAGCTGATTAAAAACTGAAGTATCTGGTGTTAATTTAATGCTATCTAAAACAACTGTTCCTGTAACAAGATTCAAATGAATATCTTGGAAATCAATTTTATATAAATGATTAGAACCTTCATAAACGCCTTCCTTAATTTTTTCTGTTAGCAGCGGTTTCCATTTGGCACTAAAGTAAATGGCAACTCCTCCAATTAAAAGAATAAGCGTTAACAAAATACCTCCTGCCCGAGTAAGTATTTTTTTTGTGTTGCGTTTTTTAGCTGGCATAAGATGATTTACGTAATAACGAGAAAACCAGTTCTATTGTTTGAATTTTGTAAGGAGAGTTATTTTTGATGCTGACAATTTGTCATTTATAAATTATATTTTGTATTTTTGAAACCCAATTTAGATGAGTGGAAGGTTGGGAGTTTACAGGTTTTAGACTTGTTCTCTTAACTCAAAACTCATAACTCACAACTTAATATGATTGATTTACAGCTTACGGATAAGAAACACGATGAAGAGCGCCAAGGAGAGGCTTTAGTTTTAGAAAACCTAAAAAAAAGCGACGGTAGAAAACTGTACATTGAAAGTTATGGTTGCCAAATGAATTTTGCAGATAGTGAAATCGTTGCATCTATTTTAGCAGATACAGGTTTTGAAACTACTGGAGATTATCATCAAGCAGATGTTATCTTCATCAATACTTGTTCTATTCGCGAAAACGCCGAAACTCGTGTTCGTAATCGCTTATCGCAATTCGGCGTAGAGAAAAGAAGAAATCCGAAATTAATTGTTGGTGTTTTAGGCTGCATGGCCGAACGTTTAAAAGCTAAATTTTTAGAAGAAGAAAAATTAGTTGATGTGGTTGTTGGTCCAGATGCATATCGCGATTTGCCAGGCTTAATTAGTCAGGTAGAAGAAGGGCATAAAGCCGTAAACGTAATTTTATCTCGTGAAGAAACGTATGCAGATGTTAGTCCGGTTCGTTTAAACAGCAACGGCATTACTGCTTTTGTAACCATTATGCGTGGTTGCGATAACATGTGTTCTTTCTGTGTTGTGCCATTTACACGTGGTCGTGAGCGTAGTAGAGACCCATTTTCTATCATTAACGAATGTAGAGATTTGTTCGAAAATGGCTATCGCGAAGTTACTTTGTTAGGTCAAAACGTAGATTCTTACCATTGGACAAAGCCAAAAGCTGACCAAGCTGTAGCCAATGATTTGGCCGATGAAATGAACACCTTAACTGGAGATGCTTTATTAGAAGCTTTAACTAATAAAACAGATTTACCAGGAACACGCAGAGATGAAAATGCAATTGCAGAAGAAGGCTCTATGAATTTTGCACAATTATTAGCTTTAGTAGCAGAGATTAGTCCAGAATTACGAGTGCGTTTTTCTACATCGCATCCAAAAGACATTACTGATGAAGTTTTATATACCATAGCTAAATACGATAACATTTGCAATTACATTCACTTGCCTGTTCAATCTGGTAATTCGAGGATTTTGGCTCTAATGAATCGTACTTATACCCGCGAATGGTACATGAACAGAATTGATGCCATCCGCAGAATTATTCCAGGTTGTGCCATCTCGGCGGATATCATCGCAGGTTTCTGCACCGAAACAGAAGAGGAACACCAAGATACGTTGAGCATTATGGATTATGCGAGATACAATTTTGCTTATACTTTCTCTTACTCAGAACGCCCAGGAACTTTAGCTGCACGTAAATATACAGATGATGTTCCAGAAGATGTTAAAGCCCGTAGATTGGCAGAAATATTCAAGAAACAACAAGAAGACTCACTGGCTTGTTTAGAAGATTTTGTTGGCAAAACAGTTAAGGTTTTAATTGAAGGTTACTCTAAAAAGTCAGACAAGGAATATAGAGGCCGTAATGACGAAAATGCAATGGTTGTTTTCCCTGTTTCAGATTTGGTAAAACCAGGAGACTATGCAAATGTTTATGTGGAGAGGTGTACATCGGCTACTTTGTTGGGAAAAATTGTTTAATTAAGGTTGAAGGTAGAGGGTTAAAAGGTGGAAGGTTTAAAATCTCACATCTCAATACCCACATCTCAATACTCAATACCAAAAAATGGATATACAAGATATAAAAAATAGGTTCGGGATAATTGGTGGTTCGCCGCTGTTAAACCGTGCTATAGATACTGCCAGACAAGTTGCCCCTACCGATATGTCGGTATTAATTACTGGAGAAAGTGGTAGTGGTAAGGAAGTTTTTTCTCACATCATCCATCAAATGAGCACTCGTAAACACGGTGCTTTTATCGCGGTAAACTGTGGTGCAATTCCAGAAGGAACTATAGATTCAGAATTATTTGGACATGAAAAAGGCTCTTTTACTGGCGCACATGAAGCTCGTAAAGGTTACTTTGAAGTTGCTAATGGCGGAACGATATTTTTGGATGAGGTGGCAGAATTACCACTAGGAACACAAGCTCGTTTGTTACGTATTTTAGAAAGTGGTGAGTATTTACGTGTAGGTTCTTCTAAAGTTCAAAAAACAGATGTACGTATTATTGCAGCAACAAATGTTGACGTTTATAACCGCGTAAAATCTGGCAAATTTCGCGAAGATTTATACTACAGGCTAAACACTGTGCCTTTGCGCATTCCTGCTTTGCACGAGCGTAAAGAAGATATTTATTTGTTGTTCCGTAAGTTCTCTGCAGATTTTAGCGATAAATACCGCAGTCCTGGCATTCAGTTAGAACCAGAAGCTATTCAGATTTTAAGTAATTACAGCTGGCCAGGAAATGTGAGGCAGCTGAAAAATATTGCAGAGCAAATTTGCGTTTTAGAGAAAGATAGAAATGTTAGCGGACAGGCTTTGTTAAATTATATTCCAAACGAGCAAGGAAGTAATTTACCGATGACGCTTAATGGAAACAGCAAGGAAGATTTTTCTGAAAGAGATATTTTGTACAAGGTTCTTTTTGACATGAAAAAGGACATGATGGAGTTAAAAAAATTGGTAGCAGAGATTATTCAAAATGGTGGTAATACATCGCATATCATGGCAGATAATCCTCAATTTATTAATCAGCTATATCAAGAAGCTGATATGCCTAATAATAATGAGCCGACCTTAACAATTAAACATCCATCGCAAAATGCACCAACAGAATACAACTATGCACATGATGCCGAGGAAGTTGAAGAATCATTATCATTAATTGATAAAGAATCTGATTTAATTAAAAAAGCACTCAAAAAACATAAAGGCAAACGCAAATTTGCAGCACAAGAATTGGGCATTTCAGAACGTACGCTTTATCGCAAAATAAAAGAGCTTAACCTATAAAAAACCATGAAGAAAATCATATTGTTTTTAGCAGTTGTTATTTCACTAAGCGGATGTTATACATTTAAAGGGGCTTCTATTCCACCTGAAATGAAAACCGTTAATATTACACTTTTCGAAAATAAAGCTCCTCTAGTTATCCCAACTTTAAGTAATGATTTTACCGAATCCTTGAAATTATACATCCGTAATCAAAGTAGTTTAACTACTACACAACAGCAAGAGGCAGATGCAAGCTTTAGTGGTGAAATTACAGGTTATGACATAAAGCCTATTTCAATTCAGGACAATACCAGACCAGTTGCTGGTGCCAACCGTTTAACCATAACTGTCAGGGTTAAATATATCAATAACATTAAAGACCATGAAAAAGAAGGCTTTGATGAAAGTTTTACAGCCTTTACAGATTTTTCGTTGGCAGGTCAATCTTTGCAATCCATTCAAGATAAATTGATTAAGGAAGTAAACGTAAAGCTTACCGAAAATATATTTAATCGTGCTTTCGCACAATGGTAACAATATCACATTTCAATTATTAACTTAGCGGCATGGAGCTAAATCTACATACAAAACAACACCTCGCAAATTTATTGGCAAAACCAGCAATGGTTTCGTCAGCAGATGCTGATTTGTTGTCAGATTTAGTTAAAAAATATCCTTATTATCAGCCGTTACATTTATTGTTAGCGAAAGCCAACGAGAACGATTCAACCTTAGCCACTGCAGCTTTATACAATGGAGGTGCTCTGTTGCATCAAGTAATTCATCAGCCAGAAGGTTTAGTGAGCAGTAAATTAAATTTTGCTGTTGGCGCCATCAAGGCGGATGAAAACCAAACCTACGAGCAAATAGAAAGCGCTGAAGATTTAGAAGCGACCGAAACTTTAACGGATGAGCAAGAAACTTTCGAGGAAATTGCTGAGATTGAGGTTGACAACAAGGCTGAGATTGAGAGCAAGGTTGAGGATGAAGATGAAGTTTATGAAGAGATTGCAGAATTAAACATCCCTGCAGCAGTAGAAACTGAAAAAGAAGAAGAAGTTTTTGATGAAATAGCTGAGGTTGATACCATTGCTTTTGCTCCTATAGAGCCTAAGGTTGAGGATGAGGTTAAAACCAATAACGAGATCGTAGAAGAAACTTTACCTGATGAATTAGCCATTGAAAGCATTGTAGCGTCAGACTTTTTTGCATTCGAGAAGAGCTTTACTACTGAAATTTCTGAAACACCGAAAAACGAGACTAAAGTATTTACGCATCCAGAAGAGTACGACCAAGAAGCAGAAGCGCAAACGGTTAGTAAATATGATGATGATAAACTGCCTTATACTTTTTTATGGTGGTTAGCAAAAACACGTAAGGAGCATGAGCAGATTTTTCAACCTTATGTTACGCCAAAAAAAGGCAGTAACACACCTGCTGCTACGGGTGAATTACAGCAACAATATGTAGAGCATATCTTCCATTTGCAAACGCCATTTAACGTTGCCGATGAAGCAAGCAAAGGTCCGTTAAATAAACAAGTTGCACATAAAGGAGCAGATATTATAGATTCGTTCATTAAAAACGAACCACAAATAAGACCACCAAAGGCCGAGCAAATTAATAATGAGAACAAGGCAAAGAAAAGTGCTGAAGATCATAATGATTTAGTTTCAGAAACTTTGGCGGCAATTTATATCGAGCAAACGCTTTATCACAAGGCTATAGATACTTATGAAAAATTAAGTTTGAAATTTCCAGAAAAAAGCCGTTACTTTGCCGACCTTATTCAATCTTTAGAAAAGAAAATTTAACAACATAAAATACCATGGTAACCTTTTTAATCATTTTATTAATTATTTTTTGCATCGCATTAGGTGGATTTGTTTTAATACAAAACCCAAAAGGTGGTGGTTTGGCTACTGGCGGTTCTGGTAGTAACATGTTTGGTGTACAACGTACTGGTGACGTTTTAGAAAAAGGAACATGGGTATTGTTAACCTTAATTGTAGTTTGTTCATTAGCAATTACCACTGTTGGTAAATCTGGTAGTGGTGCATCTGCAGGCGCTTCTAAAATTGACGATAAAATTAGCAAACAGGCTAATCCATCTATTTTAGGCGGTGGCAATAAAACTGCTCCACCAGCTGCAACTCCTGCAAAAGCTGGAGATACAACTAAAAAGTAATTTCTTAAACACGAGATATTGAAAACTCTTAAGCGAAAGCTTAGGAGTTTTTTTGTTTTAGAGTAGTTCGTCATTTCGACAACAAGAGAAATCTATCGGAAGCCTCATTTTTTGCAATTCTTAAATTAATACGTCATTGCCAGCTCGACTGGCAATCGTAATGCTGTGGCAGGCTTAATTGGAAATACTAGAAATCTGGCCCGTCGTTTCTAAAATTCAGGAGCCATAGTACACAGCATGCAATTTGCTGCCACTAAATTTAGGTTTGCCACACTCACAAAATAGTCCAGAAGTTCTTATTTAGTATTCCATCTAAGGCATCAGCTCAATGGATTATTAAACGAATAAGGTTTCATATAGAAAACGATACCTTTCGAATAGAATTTGATAGTGTTCATCCTTAAAACTTGTGGTTAGGTTTAATTTTTTGTATAATTAATAACCTAAAAACAAACATAAACTATGAAGAAACTTTTTACCCCCCCCTCAAAAAATTTAACTTTTGGTTAATTTTAAGCTTATCTATGCTGCTTCTTGTCAATTCTTGCAGAAAAGATAAAAGCCAAAACCTACCCTTATCTAAAACAGAATTAATCGCAGAAGCTCAAAGTTATTTCAAGGATGAAATTGTAAATCTACCTCAACTTAATGACAACAATTTAAGGCACTCGTTGGACAAGACTCCTTTATGGGACAAGGCAAGTACCAGAAAAATTTCTATTGGAGATGCCGTAATTGTACCCATTAGTTATGAGCAAAAAATAAAGATTGGTTATGAAGATAGTAAAGACGAGAAGGAATTGGAAAAAACCAGCTACCTAATGCTATACAGGGACAAGGAACAAAAAATGCAGGCTGAATGGGTAACCCTTTTGCCAACAGCCACATCAAATGGCAAAAAATTCGTTGGCACTTTGATTATTGAGCAATGGAATGGCAAATTTAAGCGAGGATATGCTATTGGAGATGATGAAGAGATTTTCTCTATTGAACCATCAGGTGAACAAATTTTTAAGAAGATTGCATATAAACGAAGGGAATATTGTTTTACCATTAACCATTATGGGTATATTCGTGTTGGTGGGTATAACGGACCTCAACAATTGCTAGGCTCAGAAAGTTTTTGCTCTGGCACAGCTAATAATGGAGAAACACAAAAAACCTATGGAAGTAGTGAAGGAGGAGGTGGAGGTCCAGAAGATTATACTTATACCATAGATTGTAATTATGCAATAAATGGAACTGCTACTTGGAATACAGATTGCCAAACTTGCATTGGGGGTAATACTGGGATAACTGCTTGTGCTGACATCAAAAATCAACTTGACAGCTTCCCTTGTGCAAAAGCACTTGTTAACCAAATGTCTTCATTAAATAGTGATATTTCAAATTTGATTAATCAAGCATTTAACAAAAATGATAAAACAAATTTAGTCTTCAAACCAGGAATGAATCTTGCAGGGACAGCTATAGATGGTCAGTATACTGGTGTCAATAAATCTGGTGATAAGTCTTTTATAATATTAATTTAAATCCTGATATGCTAACTAAAGCAAGTAAGGAGTATATAATATCAGTATTATATCATGAAGCTTTGCATGCCTATCTTGCTCAAAAGAAAATTGAGCTTAGTGAAACGGAGTTTAATACTCAATTTAGTGGTATGTTAGTAAATGGAGGAAGGCTTATAGGAGTTCAAGACCCTGATCATTGGCCAATGGGATATACTAGGTTTGTAAATGGCATTAGAGATGTAATTCTTGCATTTAACCCTAACTTCGGCTCTACTAGAGCCTCGGCATTAGCAGTAGCGGGAATATTACCGTTAAACAATGCACAATGGACTATTTTACAGCAGGAATTAAATACCTCTAAGCCAGGCTTTCAAGGCACAAAATGTCCATAACAAAATCAAAAGTCAATTTTAAATCATCAAAATTAAAGAAGAACATAAATCATATTATGTTATCATCATTAAAAAACAAACCTTTTAAATAATACTCGGATGAAAAAATTCCCTTTTTTAATAGGCTTCTTAAGCTTTATGTCTACCTTAACATTTTGTCAAAAAACCAAACAGGTAGATTTGTCAACCTCTATTTATAATGTATTGTTTGAAAGCAATATAAAAATAAAGGATAGCTTAATTATTTACGCCCTCAACTTTCAACTTGAGATAATCAAAAATGGAGAAAAGACATTAGTTAATCAAATTACGGCAAACGATAGCCTTGCATTTACTTTATTCCCATCATACAAAAAATTAAAGTCTATAAATTTTACTTCGTTAATGAATGGCAGAAAGAAAATTAGATTGATTATTCCAATTTTAATCTATGGCAGCTCATCTGGGGAAAAAAAACATTTGGACAGTGAAGGAAGACCTTTAATAAACCTAGAATCTGCTGCGAATGCAGCTTATTCCTTATATAGCCCTTCTAAATTCAACAATTTACACAATGCAAACTTAAATTTATTACATAGACTATATCAACAAAATAAGGTATTTAAAGAGGAGGCATTTTGGGAAGCTACAACTATGAATCCTATAGTCTATGAAATTGGTAACATTAAGTAATGCAAACGCAAGCTGTTCGAGATGTTATGAAATGCATCTCGAACTTCTTATCAATGAGATTTGTAATCCCATATTGGAAAATCAACAACCAGACTTTCTAACTATAAACAGATATTATGCTTTATACAATCGCTAATGCTGTGTCAATAGTTTTCTGCAAGGCTGTAATTATAACCTCTTTATAGGCGTTGAAATTTTGCTCAACCTCTGGTTGGTGTTATCACCAACCAGATTTTTATAGCCCAACATTACAAAATCGCTAAAGCTGTACTAATTGTTTTCTGTAGCGCAGTAATTATAACCTCTTTATACGCGTTGAAATTTTGTTCTTTGCTTTCATCTGAATCACTTTCTTTCAACGTTTTCTTAGCCAATTTCACGGCCTGTAAGTCATCAGTATAATGACTCATGAATACTTCTGGTTCCTTATTTTTCAAAATCCTAATGGTATGAGAATACTCTTCATAAATATTCGACAGTATATCAAGACTCTTTTCATTGTAAACATTAACTCCATTTAGTTTAACCAATAGCTTTTCAAGCTTTACTCTTTCTTTTGTGTAACCCATAATTGCGGCAAAGATATGGGTAATCCCGCTAACTAATTCTATTAATAGTTTTAACGTGATAATTCACCTGTAGTTGCTGTTCGGAAGTTACTCGTCATTCCTGTTAAAACGGGAATCTTAATGAGATAAACCGACTTTTTAATTGCCCAAAACCTACTATCGCATTACGATGCCCAGTCGAACTGGGCATGACGGCAATGAGTAGACCCGTGTTTTGTCATTACCGGCCTTGATTTTTCTTTCTGCTACCTGCACAGCAACTGTCCCCACAAAAGAACCACAAGCATCTATTACATAAACCTTATTGCAACGGCATCCTTTGAGCGCAGCGAAAAGATACCTGCCTGCGGCAGGCAGGCAGTGGAAAAAAGGACTACAATTGCAGAAAAGCGATGACATTAATTTTCTGAAAATTCTCTTTGCCATGGTTGAACCACTACTTGGGTTATCACGAACTAGCTTTACTGGTAGAAAAATTAGTGGTGGATTGGTGATAACACCAACCACAAGTGAAACCAACTGTCGCATTACGATGCCCTCCCGATAGCTATCGGGACGAGCTGAGCATGACGGCAATGGTAAACTCTCTATTTAACTGCTAAGTAGTTTTTCCAATTCTGCCAGTCTGACACTTGAAATTATTTTACTAAAACCATTAACTGACAGCAAATGCAAATTTGACAAGCAAAACAGTCTTGGCACAAAAACTGATTAATCCAATTCATCGTATTATATTGCGAACTAATTCAATTACAAAAACTAAAAATAAAAGTATTTATGGCTTTAAACTTTAAACCTAATGCAGACAGAGTAGTTGTTGAAACTGCTGCTGCAGAAGAAAAAACAGCTTCAGGTATCTATATTCCTGATACCGCTAAAGAAAAACCACAACAAGGTGTTGTAGTTGCAGTTGGACCTGGTAGATATGCAGACCAAACCGGAAGTTTGATTCCTTTAAGCGTAAAAGTTGGTGATCAAGTTTTATACAGCAAATATGGTGGCACTGAAGTAACCATCGAAGGAAAAGAATATTTAATCATGAGAGATTCTGACATCCTAGGAACTCTTTAAACCAAATATAAATCATTTAAAATTAGGTATGTTTTGAGCTAGGACAATGTCTCAAATCTCAATACTCATATCTCAAATCTTAATAAAACAATGGCAAAACAAGTAAAATATAACGTTGAAGCACGTGACGCCCTGAAAAGAGGTGTTGACATTTTAGCGAATGCAGTAAAAGTAACTTTAGGTCCAAAAGGTCGTAACGTAATTATCGACAAAAAATTTGGTTCACCAGCTATCACTAAAGATGGTGTAACTGTTGCTAAAGAAATCGAATTAAAAGACCCAATTGAAAACATGGGTGCTCAAATGGTTAAAGAAGTGGCTTCTAAAACTGCAGACATTGCGGGTGATGGAACTACAACTGCTACTGTTTTAGCTCAAGCAATTATTACTACAGGTATTAAAAACGTTGCTGCTGGTGCAAATCCGATGGATTTGAAACGTGGTATCGATAAAGCTGTTTCGGCAGTTGTTTCTAACTTAAAAGAGCAATCTCAAGCTGTTGGTGACGACAACAATAAAATTAAACAAGTTGCTTCTATTTCTGCTAATAACGATGATGTTATTGGTTCATTAATTGCAGAAGCGATGAGCAAAGTTGGTAAAGACGGTGTAATTACTGTTGAAGAAGCAAAAGGTACAGAAACTGAAGTTAAAACAGTTGAAGGTATGCAATTTGATAGAGGTTATTTATCTCCATATTTTGTAACTAATGCTGATAAAATGGAAGCGGAATTAGAAAGCCCTTACATTTTAATCTACGACAAAAAAATCAGCAACATGAAAGAATTGTTGCCAGTTTTAGAAAAAACTGTTCAAACTGGTAAACCATTGGTTATCATTTCTGAAGATTTAGATGGCGAAGCTTTAGCTACTTTGGTAGTAAACAAAATCCGTGGTTCTCTGAAAGTTGTTGCTGTTAAAGCTCCAGGTTTTGGTGATAGAAGAAAAGCAATGTTAGAAGACATCGCTATCTTAACTGGCGGCATTGTTATCTCTGAAGAAAGAGGTTATAAATTAGAAAACGCTGATTTAACTTATTTAGGTTCTGCTGAGAAAGTTGTGGTAGATAAAGACAATACAACTGTAATCAATGGTGCTGGTCAATCTGAAGATATTAAAGCTCGTGTTGGTCAAATCAAAGCTCAAATAGAAACTACTACTTCAGATTACGATAAAGAAAAATTACAAGAGCGTTTAGCTAAACTTTCTGGTGGTGTTGCCGTACTTTATGTAGGTGCTGCAAGTGAAGTAGAGATGAAAGAGAAAAAAGACCGTGTTGATGATGCTTTACATGCAACTCGTGCAGCTGTAGAAGAAGGTATTGTTGCTGGTGGTGGTGTTGCATTTATTCGTGCAGTTGCTGCTTTAGCTAACTTAAAAGGTATTAACGAAGACGAAAATACTGGTATCCAAATCATTCGTCGTGCTATCGAAGAGCCATTACGTCAAATCTGTGAAAACGCAGGTATTGAAGGTTCTATCGTTGTACAAAAAGTAAAAGAAGGTTCAGCAGATTTCGGTTACAATGCTCGTACTGATGTTTACGAAAACTTAATTGGTGCTGGTGTTATCGACCCAACTAAAGTTTCTCGTGTAGCATTAGAAAACGCAGCATCTATTGCAGCAATGTTATTAACAACAGAAGTTGTTTTAGCAGATGAGCAAGAAGAAGCTGGTGCTGGTGCACATCCTCCAATGGGTGGCGGTGGCATGGGCGGAATGATGTAATTCAAGCCTAAAGACCAAAGCTGAAAGAGAAAAGTGCCTTAACTGAGCTTTAAGCTTTTTACTTTAGTCTTTTCCCTTTAAAAAATCCCTCAGAACTATACGTTTTGGGGGATTTTGCTTTTAACGACAATTTCACTAACTCAAACTTAAATTTCAGGAGATAAATGGCTATATTTGGTTACCTATTGTTTTACCGTGAAAATTTTTCGCCTCCTGTTCTTGAGCATGTTATGTGCTGTGGCATTCCCTTCGTTTGCTCAGCTAACCATTGGTACAGTAGACCCAGGCCCTTATTCACCAGGTAGTACAATTGCTGCTACATTCTCTATTAATCCATCTACCTGTATAGCGCAAGGCAATGTTTTTAGGCTTAGGCTATCGGATGCAAGTGGAAACTTTGCCCCGGGGATCGTGATAGGAACCTATAATTCTTTCTATAGTACGTTTGTAAATGGGATAATTCCTGCTGGCACACTCCCAGGTATTGGCTATAAATTAAGGATAGAATCTTCGTCTCCATCTTTAACCTCAACAGTTTCTAACTCTTTTATAATTGGAATTGGTGGTGCTGTAGAGGCAAAAATTACTTCAGCCCCCATAAGCGCAACCAATACGGAGACATTTGGCTTATGTGCAGGTAAAAACAATAATAATTTTGCATTAACTAATGAATCTACTGCTGGTAGTATAGTAAGCGCAACAATTACTAATGAAATTTCGGGAGGTGCGCCTACTGTTTTGGCATTCCCAACTCAAAATCAAATTTTTAATGCAGGATTAGCACATTACACCGTTGTAACAAAAGCCTTAATGGGAGATGGAAGAGTTGCTACCAAAGCATATTTCATTATTAATAACCAGACTGTTACCGCGTTTTCAACCAGTGGAAACAATGTGGTATGTCTTCCTCAAGGAGCACTGGAATTTAGTGTAGATTATACTGGCATAGCTGGTATTCAAAAAAACTTCCCTGGAGACACATATGTTGTAAACTGGGGTGATTTAACAACAACTACCTATACGTTATGTGATATTATCCAAAATGGCGGAAAGGTTTCACATGTCTATACTCAATCGTCTTGTGGTAATGTTTTCAGCGGATCATCTGGAACAGAATACAATGTATTTGCAGTAAATATTAGCGTAGAGAATCCTTTTTGTGGAAAAGTTGGTTCAGCAATTTCGTCAACTGCCAAGGTTATTGCTAAACCTGTAAACTCGTTTACAACAACAACCCCTTCTTGTACCAATACAGCAGTAACATTTGTTAACACATCTATACAGGGTGAGGATCCCAATACAAATTCAGCGGGTTGTACACCAAATACTGTATTTTATAATTGGTTTGTAGACGGGGTATTAGTTTGGGCAAATAGACCAATATCTGATAATTTAGTTTACACATTTACTACCAATGGCTCCCATACGGTTAGATTAGAGTCGGTAAGTTCTGGCACTTGCGATGCTGACCCATTTGATATGATTATCTGTATTCAAGATCCCCCAAAGCCATCGTTCAATCTTCCGATATCAACAATTTGTATTGGCGGATCTGTTACCCCAACAAATACCTCTATCGTTGATAATACTTGCAGTAATACCGCTACGTACTCTTGGTCGGTATCCCCTGCTACTGGAGTTACCTATGGAGGTGGAACAAGCTCATCAAGCCAACAACCCGAATTTATTTTTGGTAATACAGGTGTTTATCAAGTTACCTTAACCATAAGCACACCTTCGTGTGGGGCCGTTAGTACTTTGTCTCAAAGAGTTGTGGTTAATCAAGCTCCAACAGCCACTTTATCTCCAAATGCGGCGTTGTGCAGTGTTAACACTTATGATTTTAACCCCACAACACCAGGACCTACACGAACTTCTTTCTCTGGAACATCATTTGAATTAGCAAATACCTATACTTGGACAATTACTGGTGGAAATTATACATTTACTGGAGGCACTAATCAGAACACCAAATATCCTTCCATACAATTTCTGGATTATACAACCTATACGGTTTCAGTAACTCACACCAATAGTTGTGGAACTGTTACTGTAAATCAAACAATCTCATTTACTCCTGCCCCAACAGTTAATGCAGGAGCAGACCAGCCTATTTGTTTCAATGATATAGTTAACCTAAACGGTTCGGTAACAGGAACACCTCTAACAAGAGTTTGGGTGGGTGGTTCAGGAATTTTTAGTCCAAATAGAAATGATTTAAATGCTACCTATACACCAACTGCAGCAGAGAAAGCGGCAGGACAAGTAACCCTAACCTTAAGGGCAACCACTTCCTTGCCAGCACCCTGTGATGTTATAGACGATAATATTATCATCACGATAAAACCCCAGGTTACAGTTAATAGTGTAAACACAAAATCTATTTGCACAGGAACCAATGTTGCCTATACCCCTACTTCAGCAACTGCTGGTGCTACCTATGCTTGGACCGCAACAGGCTCAGCTAATGCTGGAGGTTTTACAGCCAATGGAAGTGGGAATATTAATGATGTTTTAACAAATAGTAGCCCTACCTTAAATGCAACAGTTACTTATACAATTACACCAACAGGCAATGGCTGTTTAGGAGTTCCATTTACCTTTACAGTTACTGTTACGCCAAATCCTATTGTTACGCCAACCGCCGCCAACCTTAACATTTGTAGTGGTCAAAGTGCTGGTATTACCTTAACATCGAATTTACCAAACACAAGATACACTTGGACAAGCATTAATTCTGTTGGAGTTTCAGGGAATAGCAATAATGCCACACCCACCGCATCATTTACCATTAATGACATCCTTGTCAATAACACAACTACTTCAGGAACTGTCGATTATACGATTACCCCAATTTCTAATGAAGGATGTCCTGGAACTCCAGTAACGATAACAATTACTGTCGAACCTGAGCCAACTGCACCAGATGCAGGGATAGATGAAAATATCTGTAATGCAACAAGTTTCACATTTAAAGGGAATCAACCTGCAATTGGTACTGGACTTTGGACACAAGTAACTACATTCCCTGGCGTAACTTTCACCAATCCGAATCAGTATAACGGGACGGCGAATGGCTTAATCGCTGGTAACACTTACATTTTTAGATGGACAATTACTGGGGCTGCTAGTTGTACTCCAAAAACTGATGATGTTTCTATTACCATCAATCCAATTTCCATAGGCGGTACAACAGCAGGATCAACCACAGTTTGTGCAGATGGCAATACTGGTGTTATTACTTTGAGTGGGCAAACTGGCAATGTATTAAGATGGGAAAGTTCTACTGATGGCGGCGTAACCTATCCTGATATAATCAATAATGCCACAACATCTTTAACGTATACCAATCTTACAACCACCACTTATTTTAGAGCAGTTGTACAAAGTGGAGCTTGCGCTACTGCTAACTCTACCCCATCAATTATCAATGTAAACCAACCAGTAAATGCGTCAAACGCGGGGCTAGATCAAGTTTTATGTAGCTCTACAACAGCCACACTAAACGGTAATTTACCAACGGCTACCAATACAGGCTTATGGACATTAACCTCTGGACAAACTGGTGTTACTTTTGTTAATGCCGCTTTGCCTAACACAATGGTTAACGGCTTAGTTGCAGGTCAGACTTATACTTTCCGTTGGACAATTTCTGGTCTGGCTCCCTGCCCACCAAGTAGTGATGATGTAGCAATTAAGATCGATCTCCCATCAAGCGGTGGCGCAACAGCTGGTAGCACCTCAGTTTGTGCGGGTAATAGCAATGCTCAAATTACAGTAAGCGGGCAAGTTGGAAACATTGTAAGATGGGAAAGCTCTACAGATAATTTTGCTACTGTTACAATCATCAATACAACACAACCTTTCATAACCTATACAAATTTAACAACAACAACTCAGTACCGAGCTGTAGTACAAAATGGAAGTTGTGCCGAAGCACTTTCCACTGTTGCAACAGTAACTGTAAATCAAGGTGCTGTAGCTGCAAATGCAGGTTTAGATCAAAACTTATGTAATGTAACTTCAACTATTCTCTCAGGAAATGACCCCTTAACAAATACAGGGTCATGGACTTTAACCTCTGGACAAGCAGGCGTTACCATTGTTAATGCAAGTCAGTTTAACACCGCAGTTAATGGCTTAGTTGCAGGTCAGACTTATACTTTCCGCTGGACAGTTTCCGGCTTAACCCCTTGTCCTGCAAGTAGTGATGATGTAGATATTAAGATTGATCTTCCTTCAAGTGGGGGTACAACAGTTGGGAGTACATCAGTTTGCGCTGGTAATAGCAATGGTCAAATTACAGTAAGTGGACAGGTTGGAAGCGTGGTGAGATGGGAAAGTTCAACTGATAATTTTGCTACGGTTACAATAATTAATACTACGCAACCTTTTATTAACTATACAAATCTGACATTAACCACCCAATACCGAGCAGTAGTAAAAAATGGAAGTTGCGGAGAGGCACTTTCAACAACAGCTACAGTAACCGTAAACCAAGGTGCTGTCGCCGCAATAGCAGGTCCAGATCAAGATCTATGTAATGTAACATCAACTATTTTAGCTGGAAATGATCCTTTAATGAATACTGGATCTTGGACTTTAATATCAGGACAAACAGGCGTTACATTTGCCAATGCTAGTCAATTCAACACCGCAGTTAATGGATTAGTTGGTGGTCAAACTTATATCTTCCGCTGGACAATTTCTGGTGTCGCACCATGCCCTGCTAGCAGCGATGATGTTATAGTTAACAATTTATCTGCACTGCAAAGTAACACCATAAATACCACAGCCACTACTAATTGTACTGGTCAGGCAATTACCTTAACAGGAAGTTTGCCAACTGGCGGAAGCGGAACTTATACTTATATTTGGCAAAGCAGCCCAACAGGCGCTGCACCTTGGACAACCATAGCAGGACAAACTACTCGTGATTTAAATATTACTGTTTCTTCAAATTTATCGTACCAAAGAATTGTAAGCAGTGGTGTGTGTTCAACAACAAGTAACATCATCACCATAATTGCCTTACCTCCTATTGCTAATAATACCATTGCCGCAGACCAAACCATTTGTTTAACAGCAACTCCAAATACAATAACAGGTTCACAACCAACTGGTGGAGATGGAACTAATTATACTTATAGTTGGGAGCAAAGTACTGATAATGGGAATACTTGGTCCGTTGTACCGAGTATTAATACGCAAACTTATAGTCCACCAGCTATTACCCAAACTACATTATACCGTCGCTTAATTGCCAGTTCAGTTTGTTCTGGTTCATCACAAAGCATAAGTAATTCTGTTAGAATAACAGTTAACTTAAATGCCAGAGCCGAGTTTACCTATACCAATGATCTAGGTTGTAATCCTTATTTAATAGATGATAATAATATCAAAGCCATTCCTTACCCTGCTCAAAATGCTACCTATACTTGGTATGCAAATGGCGTAATTATTGGTACGGGAATAACTTTCCCAGGGTATACAATTGCTACAGGCAATTCAAGTGTAGTGATAAGATTGGTTACCACTAGTAGCCTTGGTTGTCTCTCAGATGAAATGAGCCATACATTTACAACTAGGCCAAATGTTGCGGCATCTTATACGCAATCTACTGCTCAAGGTTGCGGTCCATTAGCTGTTACATTTACAAATACCACAGCTATAACAGCTGGATTTACATTTGAATGGAGAATAGACAATACGATTGTTTCCACTACAGCAGATCCAGGTACACTAACATTTCAAGCAGATCCAGCCGGCGAAGATAAAGTATATAACATCAGTTTAAAAGTTACAACACCTTGTGGTTCTAATACCGCAACTTCAACCGTAACAGTTAGACCAAGACCAGTTGCAGCATTTTTACCTTCTACAACAATTGGCTGTTCTCCTCTTGCTATAGTCTTCAAAAACACCTCACCTGGCTCTAATACATTTTATAGTTATGATTTTGATGATGGCACAACATCTCCTGCTACAACAAGCAAAGCAGATGTAAGCCATACTTTCATTACAGATGTAGTTAGAGATTTTACCGTAAAAATGACTGCAACAAATGAATGCGGAACAGATGTGAGAAGCATCGTCATTAGGGTTTCACCAAATACAATTACACCAGCACTAATTGTAAACGGAAATCAACTACGAGGCTGTGCTCCTTTTACGGTAGACTTCATTAATAATACTAAAGGTGCAAGTAGGTTTACTTATACATTTGAACCTGGAGTTGTGGTTGTAGCTAACACCGTACAAACTGAAGTTAGGCCATATACATTTATCAAGGCAGGAACTTATACCGTAACAATGGTTGCAGATAATGGCTGTTCATCGGCATCTGCCCAAGTTACCATAGTTGTAGATCCACAACCTACCATTTCATTTAAGGGAGACATCACCTCTGGTTGCAAGGGATTAACTGTTAAATTTACCAAAACCAGTACTGATGCCGTAAGTTATCTCTGGGACTTTGGAGATGGCAATACTTCAAACGCTGCCGAACCAACCTATATTTATAATAGTCCTGCAGGACGATATGATGTAACCTTAACTGCTTTTAATAGTTTAGGTTGCCCAACTGTATTAAGGCTGCCAAATTACATTACAATTGTAGATCCACCCAATGCAGCATTTGCAATTTCCCCTGCAGCTGTAACCAGTATACCAAATTATACATTCAAGTTTACGGACGAGAGCACCAATGAACCCCAAACCTATAAATGGAGCTTTGGCGACGGTGATATTTCTTCACAAAGGGATCCTTCACATACTTATCGAGATACAGGAACCTATTTGGTTACCATGAGAACTTACAATGAATATGGTTGTGTAGATAGTCTTCAGAAATATGTACAAATTGTAGGTGTTCCAGGTTATGTCTATGTGCCAAATTCATTCATCCCAGGAGGAACAAGCTCCGAATTGCAAACTTTCACTGCTCTTGGCTCTGGAATTAAGAGTTGGAAAATGCAGGTGTTCAATAAATGGGGACAAGTACTTTGGGAAACTACTAAACTAAACGATGGCAAACCAGTTGAGGGTTGGGATGGAAATTATAAAGGCGTTCCACAACCGCAGGGAATTTATTTCTGGAAAATTGATGTAGTGCTTGTCAACGGAACAGAGTGGAAAGGTATGACTTTTGGCAAATCAGCTCCAAAGCGAACGGGCGAAATATATTTAATTAGATGATGAAAAGGATTTTAGCGGCGATTTTTGTTTTTTGCTTGAGCTTTGGGTTTTTAATTACTAAGGCTCAAGACCATGTATTTTCTCAATTTTTTAACGCTCCTATCTATCTAAACCCATCGCTTACTGGCCAATTTGACGGCGATTTAAGATTGAATATGATTTATCGAAACCAATGGAGTTCGTTAGGAGGAGATCTTTCCTACATCAATGCATCTGTTGATGTTGCTGTACCCAAACTTGCTGGTGGTGTTGGTCTATCCTTTAATAGAAGTAGCGAAGGAGTAGCCTATCTTACAAAAAACAACGTTGCCGCCACTTATTCTTATAGTGTTGGTGACGATGAATTTTTAGCCTCTTTTGGGATACAGGCTGGTTTTACCAATAGAAGCATAGATTGGCGAAAACTGGTATTTAGTGATCAATTAGATAGGAGAATAGGTTACGATCCAAGTGTGATTTCTTCTGCACAACTACCAGAAGTTTCTAACCGTTTTTTCTTTGACCCTGCAGCTGGAGTAAACTTTGTTTATCGCAATGCGATGCTTGGGGCATCAGTTTATCACATTAATAGACCAGACGAATCTTTTAGCGGTACACAAGCAAGGCTACCAGCCAGATTTGTAATTAATGCTAGTTTTAAAATGCCATTAAGTTATAATTACAACTATATGGAAGACGAAGGCGCTTTCTTAATACCTTCAGTGGTTTATTACAAACAAGGTAACGTTAGCTCAATCAGTGCAGGTGCGCAATTTAAATACAGGGGTTTTAATGCTGGCGCTTGGTACAGGACCAACCAACAAGGTGGTTCAGATGCCTTTGTGCTTTCGCTCATTGTAGATGTGTTCCTCCAACGCAGGGATACCGAGAAAATAAGATTTGGCGTAAGTCATGATGCTACTACTTCTAAAATCAATTATACCAATACAAGCGGTACAACAGAAGGTAGCATCGGCTACGAAAAATATTGGGCAAACAGTACGAGAACTAAAAAGTATAACGGCTTAAGGTGTTCTGCATTTTACTAATGTTGGTTATCGATTTGAAAAACAATGGCAGCATTTCCTAGCTACTGAAGCCCCGCCAAACGCTACAATCTTTTGTTATCCGTCATTTCGACGTAAGGAGAAATCTGTGCGTTAGTCGTTATTAACTCACTAATCCATAAGGCAAAAAACAAAAGTATTTCCCCTTATGTCGGGTTTAAATAACAAAGGCAGCGTTCCAAAAGCGTGGAGCTTTAAAAAATTTCCAAATAAATTTGCGTAGTCAAATGACTTCATATATATTTGTAGTCAAATAGCTACATAATGAATTTAAGAAGAGATATCTTTCAAGCCATAGCAGATCCAACCAGAAGGGCAATTTTACTGCTATTGGCATCCCAATCAATGACAGCTGGCGCAATAGCAGCTAATTTTGATACAGCCAGACCAACCATTTCCAAACACATTCAAATTTTAACAGAATGCGAACTTTTGCGTCAAGAGCAAAAAGGAAGAGAAATTTCATATCACTTTAACCCAAATAAAATGAAAGAGATAGCAGAGTGGTTGCTCCCATTTGCAAAAATGTGGGATGATAAATTCAATAAATTAGAAGCCGTAATGAAAAACTATCAATCAGGAAAATAGACATATGGAACTAAAAACAAAAATCCACGCTGAAGATGGCAAGCAAGAAATCGTAATTACCAGAGAATTTGATTTACCGTTGGAATTGCTTTTTAAAGCTTACGTAGAACCAGAAATCGTTGAGCAGTGGATGGGTACGAAAGTATTAAAACTAGAAAGTAAAAAACATGGAGCCTGGCAATTTGAAACATCAAACCCTCAAGGAATTGTTGTATTTAAAGCCAATGGCGTAATCCATGAATTTATTCCTAATCAAAAAATCACTCGAACTTTTGAAATGGAAAACACACCGTTCCCAACTCAGCTAGAGTTTTTAGAATTTGAAAAACTAACCGAAAACACAAGCAAACTAACCATACATATCATCTATAAATCAGTTGAGTTTAGGAACCAAATGTTAGGCTTACCATTTGCACAAGGTTTAAATATGGCACATAATCGATTACAAGAAGTAGTTAACAAATTAATATAAGATATGACAAAGAGAAACAAAATTATCTATTGGGTAGCTACAATTTGGCTGGCACTAGGAATGCTATCTACTGGAATTGTACAATTAATTAAAATGAAAGAAGAAGCAGATATGATGGCTCATTTAGGTTATCCATTATATTTTCTGACTTTGCTAGGCATTTGGAAAATCTTGGGTGTTATAGCCATACTTATCCCTAAATTTCCTTTGTTAAAAGAATGGACATACGCTGGTTTTTCCTTTACCATGTCTGGTGCTATCTTCTCTCATTTAGCTATTGGTGATGGTGCCAAAGATTTTTTTGGACCAACATTATTGTTAATCTTGATTTTAGTATCTTGGTATTTCAGACCTGCTGATAGAAAAACCATTTCAATTAACCAATAAAAGAACATGAATCCTAAGGTTGATTTTTACTTCAATAAATCTAAGTGGCAGCAAGAATTAACACAATTAAGAGCAATTGCGCTCGATTGTGGTCTTACCGAAGAATTGAAATGGGGTTGTCCTTGCTACACGCTCCAAAACAATAACATTGTACTGATACACGAGTTTAAGGAGTATTGTGCTTTTCTTTTTTTTAAAGGTGTTTTATTAAAGGATAGCATAGGCATTTTAATTCAACAAACAGAAAATGTGCAGGTTGCTAGGCAAATTCGCTTTACCAATCTTTTAGAAATAATAGAACTCCAAAATACCTTGCAAGCTTATATTTTTGAAGCCATCGAAGTAGAAAAAACCGGAATAAAAGTGCCTTTGAAAAAGACTAAAGCCTTTGCAGTTGCCGATGAATTTCAACATAAACTAAATACAATATCAGCTTTGAAAACTGCTTTTGAGGCACTAACACCCGGTAGGCAAAGGGCTTATCTATTACATTTTTCTCAGCCTAAACAATCAAAAACTAGAGAATCTAGAGTGGAGAAATACATACCAAAAATATTGAATGGAAAAGGATTAGATGATTAAGCCAGTGAAGGCTTGAATCAGAATATAAAAGTGTGTCTAATCAATAGTATTTGAATAAATTATCATATTATGAAAAAGCAATTATCAACAGAGCAACATACAGAACTTATCAGCATATTAAAAGTCCGCTTTGAAAAAAACATGAATCGTCACCAGAACCTTGTGTGGGATAAAGTACAAGCTAAATTAGATGCAAGTCCTGAAAAAATGTGGTCGCTAGATGAAATGGAAACTACTGGTGGCGAACCCGATGTTGTTGATTATGATGAAAAAACTAATGAGTATATTTTTTATGATTGTTCAGCAGAAAGCCCAAAAGGTCGCAGGAGTATTTGTTACGACCACGTAGCTCTGGAAGCAAGGAAAGAACATAAACCTGAAAACAGTGCTATAAATATGGCTGCGGAAATGGGAATTGAGCTTTTAACAGAAAAACAATATAGAGCATTGCAACAACTGGGAAATTTTGACTTGAAAACATCTAGTTGGATAATAACGCCTCCTGCAATTAGGAAACTTAAAGGAGCGCTTTTCGCTGATAGACGTTATGATACCGTTTTTGTTTACCATAACGGGGCAGAATCTTATTACGCGGCAAGAGGATTTCGTGGTTCGCTGAGGGTTTAAGATTACATAAAAATTTCTGTTCCAAATTTGCACTTACAAAATGAACCAAATAAAACTTAAAAAATTTATCTTCTTATGTTTTATTCTGATTACATCAAGTTGTTATCACGATGAACATGATACATCAAAAAAAGCCTTAAACAAGACCAAGATAGTTCGTGATAATTTTAAAAAAGTTAGAGATAGCAGTACTAGAATAGTTATCAAACTTTACAATATTGATGAACATAGTAATATGATGGAAGATACATCTAAAGCAATTTGGTCAAACTCAATTGTAAATTTTAATGAATTAAAACAGTTTGACCATCTCTTTAATTCGATCAAAAATGGAGGATATAGTTGTTGCCCAAGAACGCATTATAAACTATCTTTTTATCAAGGTAAATATAAAATTATGACCTATAATGTGGATACGATTTCTCGAAAAAACAAAGCACTGTTTTTTGATAATGATTTTCAAACATCATATTTAATTTCCTTAGAGGAGTGGAATAAATTTCTAAATAAAAAGCAATAAACAATTAGCTCGCTGTTCGAGATTTGCAATCTCGAAACTACTATCTGTAGATTTTCAATCCCCCATTATTTCATACATCCTTAAAACTTTACACCTAACCTACACGTTATTTAAATATTAATTTCGAACTTGTTTCCAACTCGAGTTTTACCTATTTATGGATAACATTTTACAAAACAGTCATTTTCTTACGCAGAGCGAAGTCAATAAATTTCTGATTGCCACATTACTTTGCGGATTAATTGGTCTAGAACGTGAGTTTAGAAGTAAACAAGCCGGACTAAAAACAATGATCATGATTGGTTTGGGCTCTACCCTGTTTACCATTTTATCTGTCAAGATTGGTTTAAATAGTCAAGACAGAATTGCTTCAAACATTGTAACCGGAATTGGTTTTTTAGGCGCTGGTGTTATTTTTAAAGAAGACAATCAAGTTAAGGGCTTAACCACTGCCTGTGTAATATGGATAGTTGCCGCAATTGGAATGGCTGTAGGAAGCGATTATTATGAGCAAGCCATCGGGGTTACATTTGTAGTTTTATTGGCACTTTTGATATTCCCTTATGTAGAGAATTTTGTAGAACGTCGTTTTACCAAAAGAACCTATCGCATTGTAAAAAGATATGAAAACGAAAGTTTAGACGATTATGAGGAATACATTAGAAATTCGAAACTAAAACTAAGCAGAGGCAAACAAGAGTTAGCAAACGGCATCATCAGCGGCAGTTGGACAGCAGTTGGCAGCCCTAAAAACCATCAAAAATTTGTAGACAGAATGTTGCAGGACAAAAAGATTATTGCGTTTGATTTTTAAGTTCTCAATAACGATTTGGGAAGAAAAATATGCCATGAAAAACTGGCTCAGTAATATAAACCCGATTGAAACGGAAAGCTTAATTCTTCATTAAGCTTGAAGAGAAAAGCGGGACTGGTTTTGCGAAAAGCTACTCACATTCATTTTCAAAATAATGATTAAGACTTAACCTACCTGCATCATTAATATACCCAATCAAGTTGGGTATGAAGCAATGTGCGATGTTACTCCATCTTAAAAACCAAAGCGTGTTTTAAATCCTTCGCACCAATAGGCAACACGATTTCTAAATCATCTCCAATCTGCTTCCATTTCAAGGTAGATTTTAATCCGAACAATGTTACTTTTTTAGGCATTTTTGGTGGCGATTTAATTCTAATTTTTAACGGAGCAACACTTTTCTCATCTATCAAATAAAGCGCATATAGAATCCCTGTTTTCGATTCAGTAAAACAAACATTTTCAGTTTTAAAGGGCGCAATTGGCCGTGTAGCGTAGATGGCTTCCTTATTAATATCCATCCAATTCCCTATCTCGGTTAACCTTTGCAAAACAGGTTCTGGGAAAGTTCCATCAGGCTTCGGACCAACGTCCAATAAAAAGTTTCCACCTTTTGCAACTACATCCACTAACAAGTGGATTAAGGTATTGGTACTTTTATAATTATCATTTGGCACATACCCCCAAGCATCGCCCATTGTCATACAGGTTTCCCAAGGATAATTTAATGGTTTTTCGGGAATCTTTTGCTCTGGTGTTTGGTAGTTTTCGTATTCGCCATGAACAGTTCTATCTACTATGATTAACCCAGGTTGTTTTTCTCTAGCCATCTTGGCGATGTTTGGCATATTTATATCTTGGTCCCAGGCGGGAATTGGTGCACCCCAAGATAAAACCTCTTCATTAACAGTAGCTTTTGGCCTAACCCAGCCTCCATCTAACCATAAAATATCAACTGAGCCATAATCGCTCATTAACTCTTCGATTTGGTTATAGGTAAATTTCTTAAAGTTATCCCAGCGTTGAGGATGCAAGCGAATATCATAGTTGTTATTCCGATCTGGCGTCGCATATCTTGGCCACCAATAATTTTCATTGTGCCAATCTGGTTTAGAGAAATAAGCGCCAATCATAAATCCTTCTTTTCTAAAAGCCGAAAACACTTCTTTAGCTATGTTTGCTTTAGAATTTGTGGCAAAAGGAACATCGCTCCCAGTAATTTTATAAGTAGATTGTTTAGTATCGAACATTGCAAAACCATCATGGTGTTTGGTTGTAAAAACCACATACTGCATTCCTGCTTTTTTAGCATAGCTAGCCCAAATGGTAGGATCAAACTTTACAGGATTAAATTGTTTACTGATGTCGAAATACCATTTTTTGTATTCTTCGTAATTTTTGGTGCTATCGCGAGGAATCCAACTTGCATCTTCAGAATTTATGCTCCATGATTCTACAATTCCTGGAATGGCGTAAATACCCCAATGCATAAATAGGCCAAATTTTTTCTCTCCCCATTGGGATAATTTAGCCGCTACTTTTCCATCAGCAGGTGCTTTGTAGGTTTGAGAAACAGCAAAAAAACTGATAAAAACAAGACAAAATACAACAACTATTTTCTTCATCTGAATGTTTTAAACTTCGTATCACAAAATACACAAATATCGTTAAAAGTATATAGCTTTGTGCCTATGCCAAATGAACAGATTTCAGTTTTCGATATTTTTAAAATAGGAATTGGCCCATCAAGCTCGCATACTTTGGGACCTTGGAGAGCCGCACAACAATTTACATCATTTCTAAAAAGAGAAGGATTATTAAATGAGGTTGAACAGGTAAAAATATTGCTTTATGGTTCTTTAGCTAAAACCGGTAAAGGACACGGAACTGATATTGCTATTTTATTAGGTTTAGCTGGCGGTGACCCTGTAACTTTTGATGTAAATGCAATTGACAGTACAGTTGAAGAAATAAAAACTAGTCAGAAATTATTATTAGGCGGCGAACAAAATATCAATTTCTCCTATAACGATGATTTGATCTTTCTCTTTATGGAAAGTCTACCTTTTCACCCAAATGCTGTTACTTTTCAAGCTTTTTTAAATACTGGCAAAGCTTTTTCTGAAACCTATTATTCAATTGGCGGTGGTTTTGTAGTTAAGGATGGAGAAAATGGAAGTGAAAAAGAACAGGTAGACCTACCATTTCCTGTCGAAAAAGCTAGCGAACTTTTACATTGGTGTTTATCTACTGGACTGAAAGTTAGCGAAGTAGTAATGGAAAACGAAGCTGCTTGGCGACCAGAAGCTGAAACAAAAAAGGGCATATTAAAACATTTTCAAGTGATAAAGGAATGTATTTATCGCGGCAGTCATACAGGTGGTTTTTTACCTGGCGGATTGGATGTTGCCCGAAGAGCATTAAAATTAAATCAGCGTTTAATTAAAGGACAAACTTATACAGATTACGATTCATGGGTTGCCGCAATTAGAAATGGAGGTAACGGTTTCAATTATATTTTAGATTGGGTAAGTTGTTTTGCCTTGGCAGTTAATGAAGAAAATGCCGCCTTTGGAAGAGTGGTTACAGCGCCGACAAATGGTGCTGCTGGTGTGATTCCTGCTGTTTTACAGTATTTCATTACCTTTTGCGATGGTTATGATGAAGACAAGATCATCCAGTTTATCGCTTGCGCTTCTGAAGTTGGCAGTATATTTAAAAAAGGTGCTACGATTTCTGCAGCAATGGGTGGTTGTCAGGCAGAGATTGGCGTTTCATCTGCAATGGCTGCCGCAGCATTAACGGAAGTTTTAGGCGGCTCGCAACGCCAAGTTTTAATGGCTGCAGAAATTGCAATGGAGCATCATTTAGGTTTAACCTGTGACCCAATTGGTGGATTAGTTCAAATCCCTTGCATAGAACGTAATACAATGGGTGCCATCAAGGCGATAACTGCTAGTCAGTTGGCGTTACAAAGTAATCCTGATAAGGCAAAAGTAAGTTTAGATGCAGTGGTAAATACAATGTGGGAAACTGCCTTAGATATGAATTCTAAATACAAAGAAACTTCTGACGGTGGCTTGGCAACAAATATACCATTGAGTTTGCCAGAGTGTTAGTTTGGTTCATTGGTTCATTGGTTCAATAGTTCATTAGCATAAGCAATCCAATCTTGTCATTCTGAACGCATTTGTCATTCAGAGCGAAGCGAAGAATCTATACTTAGAACTCTCTTAGCAGCAGATTCCTGCAAAGTCGGAATGACAGAACTTTTTCTTCTTGTATTCCTTTCGCTAGTTCTATTAAACCAATCCCGAATAAGTTAAAACTAGCCACCAAATTCCGGTAGTTAAAAAGGATAATACAATACCAATTCCAACCACTAAATTAGATACTTTTGGATTGAGGTTATACTGATCTGCAACAACTCCTGCAGTTAATAACGTGGGCATTGCCATCTCAAAAATGGTAATTTTTGTAATTATGCCTGTTAAGCCAAATATCAATGCTATAATTAGAATAAGCATCGGCGCAAGTATTAACTTGTATATTAAAGCAATGCTGATGTATTTTAACTCAGAAAACCAGCCGCCAAATTTTAACTGTAAACCGATAGAGAATAATGCCAACGGACCAACTGTTCCAGCAAGCTTATCAAACAAAGTATCTAATGGTGATAAATTAATAAATCTGGGTAAAACTAAAGCTAACACACAGCCTATAAACGGAGGAAAAGTCAGTACTTTTTTTACCACAAGCCGAACATTTAGTTTCTGATCTTGCGAGGATTTTATGGCTACAATAATACCAATTGTAGAAAGTAAGGTGAAAGTAATCTGATCACAAATGATGGCAATTGCTAACTCCTTTTCACTAAAATAGGCCATAATTAATGGAAACCCAATAAATGAAGTATTACTCAATGAACTAGTTAACTTCATTCCTCCGGCTGTTGCCAAGCTCATTTTAGGATTTATCCTTTTATAAAATGTGATGTATAGCCAACCAAAAACCCAAACACAAATAGGTGCAAGTATTGGCAGCAGCAATTCTTTTGTGAAAGTAATATGTGGTAAATATTTAAACGATACTGCTGGCAATGCTATGTAAATAATCCAAGCATTTATCCCTTTATGCGCATCTTTTGGTAAGATTTTATTTTTCCTGAAAAGAATCCCTGCAATAATGCATAAACCTATAAGAATAAAATTTGCCATATCATCGGCAAATATAGGGTAAATCATCCAGAGAGAAGCTTTGAGATCTTATTTTAAGAATCCATCGAACAGATTCCTCGTGCCTCGGAATGACAAAGTTTTGTAGATATCTCAATGCCTTCCACCCTCAACCTTATCTCCTTGCGCCTTTCTTAAATCTGTTGTCTAGCCTTTATAGCCAAATATCTATTTACCACATTTACGGTTAAATTTTGTGGTGGAGTTAACATACTTAAAATACCATGTTTTGCTAATTCTTTAACCATCAATTTCTTTTCGAAAGCGAATTTTTCTGCGATGGTTTTAATGTAAATACCTTCTACATTTTCTGCTGGTTTTTCGCTTAAAGATTTTAAAGTGGTATTCTCAAAAAATACAACCAGTAATAGGTGGAACTTAGCAATACGTTTTAAAAACGGCAATTGTCTTTCTAAAGCACTCATACTTTCGAAGTTGGTAAAGAAAACCACTAAACTTCTCTGTTTTAGAGTTGCTCTAATGCTAATGTACAAAGCTTCCATATCTGCTTCCAGGTAACGGGTTTTTTCTTTGTACAACACATCCATAATTTTGTTTAGTTGCATTGGTCGGCGGTCGGCTGGCACAATACTTCCAGTTTTTTCCGCAATAGTTATCAGCCCTGCTTTATCTTCTTTAATTAGTGCTACGCTGCTTAAAATTAAACTGGCATTAATGGCATAATCGAGCAGGCTTAAACCTTCAAAAGGCATTTTCATTGCCCTCGATTTATCAATTACACAATAAACGTGTTGCGCTTTTTCGTCGGTATAAGAGTTAACCATTAAATCGCCTTTGCGAGCTGTCGCTTTCCAATTGATGGTTCGATAATCATCTCCTGGAACATAATTTTTAACCTGGTCAAATTCCATGCTATGACCAACCCTTCTCATTTTTTTAATCCCGATATCGGTTAAACGATTGGAAACAGCCATCAATTCGTACTGCCTCATCTTTAAAAAAGACGGATAAACTGGAACAATTTTATCACCAGCAACATTAAATCTTCGGCTCAATAGTTTTAATGGCGATTGAACATATAATCGCGTTAAACCGAAATCATACTCACCACGTTTGGTTGGTCTCAATAAATAACTGATGGATTTTTGCTCACGACTGGCTAAATTGGTAGTAAACCATAAATCACGTTTTTGGAATTGGAAGGGAATTTCATCAATAATCCCAATGCTTACAGGAAAGCTATAGAAATTTTCGAGGTAGATTTTAAGTTCGTTATCATCGCCATTGCTTAAACGCTCCGGTATTTCTCGCCTTAAAAAAACACCTCTTTCAGTTCGGTATAAAAGCAATAAATCAACAATAACCAAAGCCATTAAAACCGCAAAAACGAAATAAGGTAAATCGCCTAGAATTGGAATAAAGAAAGAAAATAAAAACAACGTTACGCATACACCAATGGCGATGAATAATCGTGTGCCTAAAAACAGGTCTGTATAATATTTTCTAAAAAAGTTCTTCATTTCTCATGTTTTTCGTCATATCGACAGAGCTTAGTGACGAGATATCTATTTTCGCCTTGCGATTATTTCACTGATGATAGGGATTTCACCGATTTGCATCTCCAAACTGAAAACTCACAACTGCCAACTGATTTACCTCGGTACCTCTATCTTTTTAATAATCTGCGCTACAACATCGCTGGTCGTTAAACCTTCCATTTCCTTTTCAGGACTTAGCATAATTCTGTGTGCTAAAACTGGGGCAGCAACTTTAATAATGTCGTCTGGCGTTACAAAATCGCGACCAGCCATTGCAGCAATTGCTTTTGCACCATTAATCATTGCTAGAGAAGCTCTTGGTGAGGCACCTAAATACAAAGATTTATTGTTACGTGTTTCGTGAGTAATCTGCGCCGCATAAGCCAATAATTTAGGCTCTACAAATAATGCTTTAATTGTTGCCCTCAACGATTTGATTTGCTCAATTGATAAAACCGCTGTTATCTCATTTAATTGGTCGACAGTTTTTAGCTGGTGCTGATTAGTTAAAATTTCAACTTCTTCTTCCAATGAGGGATATTTAACTTCAATCTTGAACAGAAAGCGGTCTAATTGCGCTTCAGGCAAACGGTAAGTTCCCTCCTGTTCAATCGGGTTTTGAGTAGCCAAAACCATAAAAGGTTCTTCCAAAACATAGGTATTTCCGTCCACCGTAATTTGGCGTTCTTCCATTGCCTCAAACAATGCAGATTGTGTTTTTGCTGGCGCACGATTAATCTCATCTACCAAAATGATATTGCCGAAAATCGGTCCTTGCCTAAACTGAAATTCTGCTGTTTTCGGACTAAAAACCGCTGTTCCCAAAACATCCGAAGGCATTAAATCTGGTGTAAACTGTATCCTTGAAAACGTTGCTGAGATACATTTTGCAACCAACTTGGCACTTAACGTTTTTGCAACTCCTGGTACACCTTCCAACAATAAGTGACCGTCTGCTAGTAAACCAGCAATTAGCAAGTCGATCGTATCTTTCTGACCAACAATAACTTTCCCCAACGATTGCTTAATTTGCTCTACAGCAGCATTCAATTGCGTTAAATCGGTTCTTTGGTTAAACATTTCCTGTTCCATATCTATTGGTCTTGTTTATAAAATTGTTCAATTATTTTATTTAACGTGATCAGTTGTTGGTCTCTAACCATACCCCCTGCGTTAAGGTAAATTATTTCAGTAAAAAGTTCTTCTATCACTTCCTCGGTTGCTCCTGAAACCCTAATTAATGTTTCTTTAAATTCTTGGTTGATATTGATGGTTTTTAACCTGTATTTACTACGAATGTATTCCATCAAATAGATTACCTTTTTCTCCGCAATATCTCTATTATTTCGTTGCTGATAATAAACCCTACCCACAACATTTACAAATTCTACTGATGTATTTTTTAGTCTATCAATTACCGGAATAACTCTTTGGCGCCTCTTAATTTCAAAAAGTACAAATACAACTAAACTTAGCAAAGCGATGTAATATGCCCAACGCAATTGGTCGTATTCAAAAAATACTCGTAAAACTGATTTATTTTGAGCAGCAGGACGAGTAAAATGTTCATCCCAAATTAAATTTTTCGCTTTTGGCAAATACGAAAGTGCCTTTGAAGCATAATCCAAACCATCCTCTCTGAGTAAGCTATAATTAGTTAATAGCTCTGGATTTGGTAAAATAAATAATGACCCGCTGCCATATTTATATTGAATAAAATTGGCAAATTTCTTTTCTTTTTGCCCCAAAACGATAGCTTTTGATGAATCTACTTCGTAAAAATACTGCTCACTAATTCCCTTATCAAAATAATAATCATATTCTCTTTTTAAATTTGGATTAACAAAGTTGATGGGATATTTCCTCTTATTCTGAAAGTTAAAATTAGAAGTAATGTTGATTTTCAAAGTATCGACCAACATCCCTTGAATATTTGAAGCTGCAATGAAAATGTTATTGCCACCTTGCATATATTTTACCATCTCTTGGTAATCGAGCTTATCTATTTTTAAGTTTGAGGCGATAATGAAATAGTTAGATTTTCCTTCTGGCTTTTCTTTAATGTTGCTGTAAACATCGTTATCTACAGTTCTTACTTGAACACCAGGAAATAAATCGGTAATTCTTTGACGTAGAATGTAGGTGCCAAATGGAATTTTATCTGCACTTAAATAAGACGGCGACCAATCAGTTGGTTTTGGTTTAAAATATTGCGCTACAAAATAAACGACCAATAAAACACTCCCAAAAACTAAATACTTTCTAAATCCTTTCATTTCGCTGATTGATTAAAAGATTGAAAAGATTCGTTAATTGGCTCGAAAGTATGCTTATCGATGAAAAATTCGCCGTACCAAATGTATTCGAATTGATTGGTTAGGTTGGTGAATTCGCCCTTATATTTTTCGTTGGTTAGCTCAGCTACATAAGCTTGATTGGTTTTTTCTAATTTCCAATCGATTAAATTTCTATCCGTTAAGTGTTTTAAAGTTCTTAAATAAAGAAGCCTCACCGCCAAACGGTAATTGCCATTTTCAATAGCCTGTTCCAATTGACTATCAAAATCTATTTCGTGGATATTCTCCAAGCTCTCTTCATAAGGAACTTCAACTCCTTTAGATTTTTTGGTTAGCAGTTTCAAATCCAAGCCAATTATTTTGATGACCCCATAGACAACCCCAACAACCAGCAAAGCGATTAACACATATTTAATAATTCCACCAGAAACATCTCCATTCAATAACTTGCTTATCAATCGCCAAAACCAACGCCAAAATTTATCCCACATACTCATACTTGCGGGTGCAACATCATCGTAAATAAACTCTTTTTGTTTGCTGTAATTATTAACAGCTTGCTCGTCTATAGCTCTTAACTCAACCTTTGAGCTATCAATTTTTAATACCAAAGGTTTCTTAATTACTTTAGGTTTGCTAACAGTTGTGGCAGCAACTGGTTTTTGTAAAGCCGTAGCTTGGGCATTAAATGTCCCTGTTAAAAGCAAGAAAAAAACCAGCAGTAAACGCATCTTAATATTCTTCTGGAGTTGAGTTTTCTGGGGCTGCGGTTTGACCTAAACTTTCTATTCTGCTCAATAATCCAGTGTTTTCTTTACGTTCTACCAAGTTGAAATAAATAAACGTAGTGCCTATGATTGGAATAACCATAAAAACTTGTGAAAGTTGTTGCGCCAATGAAGTAACGATGGCATAAGTTTTAGTAATTGGCTGCTCTACATTAGTAAATGCACTTGCCATGGCAATAATCATTGCAGGTATTTGAATAACATAAGAACAAGCTACCATTATAATGCTTATTACAATCATTGTGGCTGCTGTAATCCACCATTCATCAGCTACTAATTTAAAACAACGATTAAAAGAATAACCTAAACCTGCGTTTTCTATCACCATGATTGGATAAAAAAGCGAAACTGCTGGAAAAACCCAAATACCTGGAACCAGACATAACATAAAACAAACAACTAAAAAGGCTGTCATTAAAATTCCACTTCCCATCACTCTAAAAAAGTAATATTTGTAATAGGCCCAAACTTCATCTACCGTTGGTGCAATATTTCCCTTTTGAATATAAATAGAGATATAACTTATTACGGTTACATAAAATGAGGTATAACTGCACACCATAAATATGATAACCAGTAAATAGCCAAAACTAAAATTGTAAATCATAGCTAGCGGACTATTTATCGTCCCTCTTCTTACGCCTTCCATAGCGCCAACTAGTTGTAATTGCGCCATAATTGAACTGATTAATCCCGCAATCAGAAAAAGACCACACAGGTATAAAACCGCTGTCATTAGTGGCTTAAAATTCTGCTTGATAAATAAAAAAGTATCACTTATAATTTCTCCGAATTCTCTTCTTTTTTTAAACTCTACTTTGTTTTCCATTTTAGATGTTTTGAGTGCGTTTATGCAATTGCATTGGGTAGATGATGACATACCAAACCATAAAAATTAAGGAGCTGGCAAGTATGGCAATGCTTAAATATATAGGCATTTCTGTATGTCTTGTTATGTAGCTTTCAAAAAAAGCAGCTAATAAAATAATAGGCACAATGCCAATAGCGATCTTAGTGGCATCTTTCGCACTATTTCTAAAAGCAGCGAGCCTTGTGTATGTTCTAGGAAAAAGTAAACCGTGGCCTAAAACCAAACCAGCACCTCCAGCAATGATAATAGAAAGAATTTCTAGGGTTCCGTGTATCCAAATCACTAAAATTGATTGTGCACCCAAACCCTTGCTGAAGAAATAATATTCGAAAGCGCCAAGCATAATGCCGTTTCTCAACATCATAAAAACCGGGCCGATAGAAAATAATGCACCACTAACTACAGTAAGTAATGTTACCCAAACATTATTGCTTGCAATGTAAAAGAACATTTCTAATTCTCCTTGTTTTTTGTAAACTCCAAATGGGTCGCCTTTGGCAATATTATCATTGGTCATGTTTACATAACGGTCGCCTAAGATTAATCGTAAAAAGGTATCATCGTATTTTGCCGAAATGGCACCAATACTTGCCGAGATAATAAAAAAGATAAATGAATATAAAAGTTGCTTTCTGTATTTATAAAAAACTAAAGGCAATTCATGCTTCCAAAATTTAATGAAACGACCAGTTTCTTCTTTTTTGTTTTTATAAATGGCTTGATGTAGAACTGAAGCAATTCCGTTTAAGTATGCCGTAGTTTGAGATTTAGGATAGAAAGTTTTAGCGTAAGCCAAATCATTGGTAATGTCTATAAAACGATGGGCCAATTCATCAGGATTTTCCCCTCCTGTCCGGCCGGCAGGAGTACGTAAAGCTTCGTAACTCTTCCATTTTTCAGAATTCTGCTTCACAAACAGCGCCTCTCTCATAAATAAATTACCCAATTTAAATTTCCGTTAAAATAAAACAAAAATTCTATTAGTCAATAAAAAAAATCCTTATTATTGAGACCATGGAAACCGTTAAAGTAAATACCAGTCAGCATGTAGATATAGATTACCCAGTAGCAGGATTGGGCGAACGTGTTGGGGCTAGATTAATTGACCTTGCCCTACTAATTTTTGTGCTTGTTGCCTTTATAATTATCTTTTCTATGACAGGTGTGCTAAGCGGAAACGAAATAACCACGATAGTTTTAATTTCTATTTACGGTGCAGGTTTTGTATTCTACGATTTGCTTTGTGAGATTTTCATGAACGGCCAAAGCGTTGGCAAAAGGTTGTTGAAAATTAAGGTCATCAGCCTAGATGGCTCGCAACCAACCTTGGGGCAATATTTTATGCGATGGCTGTTTAGGATTATTGATTTTACCTTGACCTCTCAAGTTGGTGCATTGATATGTGTAGCAGTCACCGAAAACAAACAACGTATCGGCGATATTGTGGCGGGTACAACCTTAATTAAAACAGTACCAAGAACAAATATTGGTCACATCGCATTTCATCCAGTAGCTGATGAATATGAAACTACTTTTGATAACGTTTATCAATTAACAGATAGAGATATTGAGTTAATTCACGAAGTTTTAAATACTTATTACAAAACTTATAATGCCGATTTAATTTATCAAATGGCAAGTAAGGTTTCTAGCTTGTTAAGTATAACAATCCCAGAGGGAGTGAATGAGTTAGATTTCTTGAAGACAATCATAACCGATTATAGTCATATCACTTCCAGAGCAGTTTAATATTTATAATGCTTTTTTTATTGAAGGCAGTAACGCGGATACCCACTCACCATACATTTTACCAGAGGGATGCAAGCCGTCTTTTGCTATCAAAGAAGTATCTGTCGAAGCGACTCTTGAGCCTGCCGTAATATCCGTATAACTAACGCCCATTGCCAAAGTTTCTTCTTTATTGATGGCGTTAAATGCATCAATTTGTTGTGCAATTATTTTAATGTCTTTACCGCTATTCTTTCCGAATGGCGTAACTCCCCAATCGGGTATAGAAACTACAAAGACTCTACTTTTATTTCCCCTTGCAAAAGTCAAGGCTGTTTGCAATAGCTCCTTAAATTCTTTGCGATAAGTGGTTTCCGAATATCCTCTATACTGATTATTAACTCCAATAAGCAAAGTAACCACATCAAAAGTTTGAGTAATATTTTCTGCTTTAATGGCTGCCTTTAGCTCGTCGGTTGTCCAGCCTGTCTTGGCAACAATTTTTGGCGCATCAAAACTAAATCCTTGTCCTTTTAATTGCGAGACCAATTGATAAGGAAAGGATTCTTGGGCTGTAACCGCTTCTCCAATGGTATATGAATCGCCAAGGGCGAGATAAGTTAAAGAAGTGGAGTTAGTGGGTTTGGTCATATTTTGTGTTGCACTTTTTTCGCAACCCAATAATAAGCATAAAGACAAAAGAATAAACTGAAATTTCATCTTTTAATTTACGAGTTCTGATTAAAATTAGATGTAGGAAATCATTGTGCAACCAATATTGTTGCCTTAATAAGCAAATCTACATTTGTTTGTCTTTTATTCTCTCCTGTTCCTTTTGTTGAATAATCCTTATTCCAATATTTACTAGCTAAATATTTAGTATAAGTTAAGCCATAATCAGTATCAAATTTTTGAATAATCTCTGGGCCATAATAAGTAAAAGTTTTACCTTTCTTCCTTGTCCCATCAGCATTTTTAATATCAAAAGAAATACTTTGCGCAGCATATTTGTCATTTTTAATCCATTCTACGGCAACCCAAAATCCATTTGGTGGAACAATTAAATTGTAAGATAATATATCAAAACTATTCCAAGAATTTTTTTTACGTGCATTAAACTCAACACTTTTGTTTAACAAATCCTTGCCCGGCAGTCCTTTTTCATCTTCATAAATCCTTATTCTAAATGGGGCATCAAACATATCATTACCCATATAAAACCATATTGTTTTAATGAAAGCTATTGAAACACCATCACTTTTCATATAAACAGCTCTTTGTAAACCAGGTCTCTGTATCATTTGGTTAAAGAAAGTGATATTACTTCCATTCCTTTTTATTATACCAACCTCTTTTTCCTCATACTTTGTATTTCCAACACTTACTTCATTTAGTTGAAAAACTACAGGACTAAGTTCGTAAATCACATTTTCAGCAGATGCTAAATTGGAAATAGATTTCTCCAAATAGCCAACACAAGAAATTTTCAAGGTATCGGATTGCTTACCATTTGGAAGATTTAATGAAAATACACCATCTTGATTGCTCTGCGTTCCAGTTTTTGTTCTAAAATTTTCTAGGTTAACAAAAGGAATGGGTTGCTTGGTTTTGGCATCTATAATTTTGCCGTTAAATTTAAGTTGCGCAAATGATAAGACAGGGCATATCAAAAGAAGCATAAAAATTTTCATCATAAAATAGAATTGATAAAAGATAAATTATCAATAGGGAACTGCAATTAACTAAATTAATTCCATTTTAAAGAGTTCTGCAATATGATTTTTTAATTTGCCCTTCACCTCTTCCATATCCAATTCTCTGCCTAACTCTTTTTGCATAGAAGTTACGTCTTTGTCGTCTATACCGCAAGGCACAATGTTTTTGAAATAATCTAAATCTACATTTACGTTAAATGCAAAGCCATGCATGGTAACCCATCTGCTACAACGAACACCCATTGCACAAATTTTACGAGCTTTTTCGTTGTCTGCATCTAGCCAAACACCAGTATAACCTTCATATCTACCTGCTGTTATGCCATAATCTGCTAACGTTAAAATTACTGCTTCTTCAAGGGTTCTTAAATACAAATGGATATCTGTAAAGAAATTGTCAAGGTCTAATATCGGGTAACCAACAATTTGCCCAGGACCGTGATAAGTAATATCGCCACCTCGATTAATTTTATAATAAGTGGCTTTTTTTTCTATTAAGCCTTGCTCATCCAATAATAAATTCTCTGGGTGGCCACTTTTGCCTAAAGTATAAACGTGAGGATGCTCATTAAAAATGAGATAGTTAGGTGTTTCAATCGTTAAATTTTCAGTTCTGTTTTTAGTTTTTATGGCTACGGTTTTAGTCAAGATTTCCTCTTGCCTATTCCAAGCCTCCTGATAATCTGTTAAACCCCAATCTATAAACTCAACCTCTTTATTCATCTTTTTTACAAATGCATTTTGCTCCTCGCTATTTCCCCTTTGGGGGTTAGGGGGCCGCCACATAACCTAGCATGTAACCATCGCTAGTTTTAAAATAATTTACTGTCAATTCCCTACTTCCCTCTGGTAATTCTACCATGGCTTGTAAAGAGCCTTCGTCTTTTAACTTAAATGGTTTAATATGAATATGCTGTTTAAACTCTAGGCCTTTTTTTCCATACCATTTATAAATGGCCTCTTTAGCACACCAACTCACGTATAAACCATTCGTATTATCGCCAATCTGTTTTTGCGCTAATTCTACATCCGACAAAAATTTATGCTTAATGCTTTTAATTTTCATCTTGATCAACTCTATATCAACTCCCACTTTTTTATCCCTGCTGATAATAACCGCAGCGTAATCAAAAGAATGGCTTAAAGAAATGTGGGTATCAGAATTTACCAAATAAGGTTTGCCATGATCATCCATTTGGCAATCGATGTAATCAGAAGTATTTAACATCGTTCGCAATAACAATCGTGTACTTAGCCAATGTAATGCTCTTTTACCATTACTTAAGGAAGCAATTACATCCAATTCATGCTGTTTTAATTGCAAACCTGAAAGTAATTGTTCTTCAGTCTCTTCAATCTTCCATACAGAAAGCATGGTCTGATCATCAATATTTTTACTAAAAACTACTGGCATCTCTTATTTAGAAAATCAATACAAAAGTATCTTAAATTAATCATAATTTAGTCCAAAATTTTCGTAAAATGATCCTCTCTGATAAACGTATACTCGATGAAATTGATAAGGGCACTATCATCATAGAACCTTTTAATATCGAATGCCTTGGCACCAACTCTTACGATGTACATTTGGGTAAATATTTAGCTACTTATAAAGATCGGGTTTTAGACGCAAAAGCACATAATAAGATAGACCATTTCGAAATCCCAAAAGATGGATTTGTACTCCAACCTGGAACATTGTATTTAGGCGTAACATTAGAATACACAGAAACTCATGCACACGTTCCCTTTTTAGAAGGTAAAAGTAGCACTGGTCGATTAGGAATAGATATCCATGCAACTGCAGGAAAAGGCGACGTTGGTTTTTGCAATACTTGGACTTTAGAAATATCATGTGCACAACCTGTTCGTATTTATGCCGGAATGCCCATTGGCCAATTGATATATTTTGCAGTTGATGGCAACATCGAAAATATGTATAATACTAAAAGCGATGCCAAATACAACAATAAAACAACAAAACCAGTAGAAAGTATGATGTTTAAAAACAGCTTTTAAAAAATCAACTAACTTTTTAATTCATAAATTATAAATAAGCCTTAGGTTTTTGTAACTTAAGGCTTTATTATTATAGCCAAATGAAAAAAAAGTTAATCATCCTTTCCATTGCCCTGCTCTCTATCCTTAGTTTCTCTGCATTTATAATAGAAGACGACCCCATAACAGCGCTTTTAAAGAAACTTGACGAATTTTCATCAAAATATGCGCAAGAAAAAGTTTACCTGCATATAGATAAGCCTTATTATGCCATAGGCGATAACATCTGGTTTAAAGCCTACATTGTTAATTCTAAAACGTCACTACCATCAACACTCAGCAAAATTCTTTATGTTGAGTTGATAAACGAGAAAGATTCTGTAAAAAAGCAACTTAAATTACCAATGGAAAGTGGCATTGCCGCTGGAGATTTTAAACTTACAGATTCATTAAGCGAAGGTAATTATAGAATTAGGGCTTACACACAATACATGCGTAATGCTGGCACTGAATTCTTTTATGATAAAACCATCAAAATTGGTAATTCTTGGGCAAACAAGGTATTCACAAAAACAAATAGTGTATTAAGTACTGAGGGAAATACTGAAAAAGTTGCCACAACAATATCTTTTACAAGCAAGGATGGAGTGCCTTACATCAATTCTAATGTAGCTTATGAGGTTCAGTTAAGCAATAGAAGTGTATCAAAAGGTAAAGGAGTTACAAACTCTAAAGGAGAGATTGTTGTAAACTACACCAACAATCAGCCAGAAGTTTATAAATCTGGAAAAATAATAGCCACAATAACTTTAGAGAACAACAAAAAGATTGTTAAAATAATCCCTATTAAAACTACATCTTCAACTGTTGATGTTCAGTTTTTTCCAGAAGGTGGAGGATTGGTTGAAGGTTTACCAACCAAAATTGCTGTCAAAGCTATTAATGCAAATGGCTTAGGTCAAAACATAACAGGTAAAATAATTGATAATGAAGGAACCGAAATCTTAAGTTTCGAAACCACTTATTTAGGTATGGGTTCTTTAATAATAAATCCATTAGCAGGAAAAACTTACAGTGCCAAAGTAAAATTTGATAATGGTAATGAGAAAACTTTTCCATTACCTAAACCAGCAACTTCAGGATATGTGCTTTCGGTAAACAATACAGATACGGCAAAAATCGCTGTTAAGGTATACCTATCTCCAGATTTGATAAATAAAGGTGAACTAATTTTGGTTGGCCAGCATAATGGAAATGTTTACTTTTCAACCAAAATCCCAACAGGAAAACAATTGGTTGCTGTTTCAATCCCAAAAAATGAATTCCCTTCTGGCATTGTTCAAATTACCTTATTCTCACCAGAGAACTTACCAGTTTGTGAACGCTTGGCCTTCATTAACAGCGTTATTGACAAAATTGATGTTAATGTTCAGAATTTGAATGCCAGTTATGATAAAAGAGGAAACGTTAGTGCTAATTTAACAGCTACTAATACAGGGAAACCTCTGCAAGGAAGCTTCTCCATTTCTGTTACCAATACCGCAGCAGTAACCCCAGATTTAGAGAACGAAAGTAATATTTTAACAGGATTGTTATTAACATCAGACTTGGTTGGTTACGTAGAAAAACCTAACCATTACTTTTTAACTAATGATTTAAAAACTAGGATAGAATTAGATAATCTTTTACTCACACAGGGTTGGAGAAAGATAAATTGGAAGAGCGTGGCAAACGGCCAATTTCCTGCTATCACTTATCAACCAGAAAAGGGCATGAACATTAGTGGTACAATTACAAAGGGCGGCAAACCAGTAGTTAATGGTAAAGTTGCTTTGTTTTCTAATTCAGGAGGTTTTTTTGCAACAGACACAGTTAGTGATGCAAATGGCCGTTTCAACTTTAAAGATATCATTTTTGGTGATAGCGTAAAGTTTATCGTTCAGGCACGAACAAGCAAAGAGAACAAAAACGTAGAAATAAATCTTGATGTACAGCCTGCACAAATTGTAACCGTTAACAAAAACAGTGGAGACATTGAAGTTAATGTTAATGAATCGATGATGGAATACCTTAATCAGAGCGATAAATATTTTAACGAACAGGTAAAAAGAGGTTTATTAAACCGCACCATTTTACTGGACGAAGTTAAGATTGTGGAGAAGAAAAATCCAGCACCAAACTCTTCAAATTTAAATGGTGCAGGACGAGCTGATTATGTAGTAACTGCCAAAGATTTGGAAACTGCTTTTTCTCTTTCGCAGTACATACAAGGTAGAATTGCGGGTGTAACGGTAACAAATGGCCAAGCGTTTTCGATGAGAGCTGGCGGTAGAAGCCCGATGGCTATTGTTTTAGATGGAATGAATATGGGTAGTGAATTTAGTATGGATGATATTCCAGTAACAGATATTGAATCGGTAGAGGTTTTAAAACCAGGTGCAAATACTGCTATTTATGGCTCAAGTGGTGGCAGTGGTGTATTAGTTATTACTACAAAAAGAGGTGCAGGAACAGAAAGTAACTACAGTAGATATTCTCCTGGAATTGTAACTTATTCACCAAAAGGTTACTATCCAATGAGAGAGTTTTATTCTCCAAAATATACTGCTACACCAGATCCTAAGCCAGATTTTAGGTCTACAGTTTATTGGAACCCACATTTGGTTACTGACCCAACCGGAAAAGCAAACCTAAATTATTTCAATACAGATCAGGCAGGTACATACAGAATTGTAATTGAAGGGATAGATGCTGAAGGAAATTTAGCGAGAAAAGTAGTGACTTACAAAGTTAATTAACATGAAAAAAAGGATCGTCATTTGCTTTATATGCGTGTTAAGTTTATTTAGTTTTTCAGCATTTATGGCTGATGATGATCCAATAACCATCCTTCTTAAAAAGCTAGAAGAGTTTACAAAGAAATTCCCGCAAGAAAAAGTCTATTTGCATTTAGATAAACCTTATTATGCCATAGGCGATGATATTTGGTTTAAGGCTTATGTGGTTGACAGCAAAACAGCTGCACCAACCTCAATTAGCAATATCTTATACATTGAGTTGATTAATGAAAAAGATTCCCTAACCAAGCAACTTAAGCTACAAATGGTTTCCGGAATTGCTTGGGGTGATTTTAAACTTTCAGATTCGTTAGCCGAAGGTAATTATAGAATAAGAGCCTATACACAGTGGATGCGAAATGCTGGTGCAGAGTTCTTTTTTGATAAATCCATAAAAATTGGAAATGGTTGGGCAAATAAGGTTTTCACTAAAACCAATAATGTATACAGTTTAGTTAATAATATTGAGCAGCTAAAAAGTACGATTCAATTTACAGACAAAACTGGAAAACCTTATAACAATGCTAATGTTGCATTTGAAACACGGTTAAATAATGTAGTTGGAAGTAAGGGTAATGCGATGACCAATGCAAATGGAGAGATTACCATCGAAACCTTAAACAAGGATCCCAACACTAAAAAGACAGGACTAATAAAAACCACCATTTCTATGGCTGATGGGTCTAAAGTTGTAAAGGCAATTCCTATTAAATCTTTTTCAACTGATGTTGATGTGCAGTTTTTTCCTGAGGGAGGAAGATTGATTGAAGGTCTACCTTGCAAAGTGGCATTTAAAGCTGTTAATAGCAATGGTATTGGAGAAAATGTAAGTGGAGTAATTACAGATAACGATGGAGCTGAAGTGTTAACTTTTGAGTCTACCTATTTGGGAATGGGTTCTTTTTCTCTTAACCCATCAGCAGGAAAAATCTACACTGCTAAAATAAAGCTCTCAAATGGCAATGAAAAAATAATTAAGCTTCCTGTAGCAGAAAGTAGTGGTTACACTTTCTTAGTAAACAACATTGATACTGCAAAAACGACCGTAAGGATTATGCTCACCGAAAACCTACTAAATAAGGGCGAATTGAGTTTAATCGCTCAACATAATGGAGAAGTGCTAGCGACAACCAAAATTTCGACAACAAAACAGATATCAACAGTTGTTTTACCGAAAGCCAAATTTCCCTCAGGGATAATCCAACTTACGCTGTTCTCCCCAGAAAATTTACCTGTAAGCGAAAGGATAATTTTTGTAAATAACTCAAGTGATAAGATCGACGTGAGTCTTAATAATTTAAAGCAAACGTATGCCAAAAAAGGAAATGTAAATTTTGAAATAGTTGGCGCAAACAATAACCAGCCAGCTCAAGGAAGTTTTTCTATTGCCGTTACAAATTCAGATATTATAGCTGCAGACCCAAACAATGAATCAAATATTTTAACCAGCCTATTACTTACTTCAGACCTTAAAGGATTTGTTGAAAAGCCGAATTACTATTTTTTAACTAACGATTCAAAAACCGCAATAGAACTTGACAACTTATTGCTTACCCAAGGATGGAGAAAGATAGATTGGAAGGAAGTAAATAACTTATCGCTACCTAAAACTGCTTTTCCGGCAGAAAAACACATGAGCATTAGTGGTTTAGTTACAACTAATGGCAATAAACCGATAGCTAATGGAAAAATCACCTTACTATCTACCTCAAAGGGCATGGTAATGGCTAACACGGTGACAAATGAATTGGGCCGTTTCAGTTTTGATGAGGTAAGTTTCGGTGACAGTATCAAATTTGTATTGCAAGGCAGTAATAAGGAAGGAAAAAAAGATGTGAAAATTATCCTAGACAAGTTTCCTGTACAGACCATAAATAGAAATGTAAACACAGGAGACATTGAGGTTAATGTAAATACATCAATGATGAAATACTTAACTGAGAGCAGCGAATATTTTGATGAGCAATATAAAAAGGGCTTTTTGAATAGAACAAATCAACTCAAAACCGTAAACATCGTACAAAAAGTTACCAAAGAGGAAAGAGCTGCGCCAAACTCCTCAAACTTGAATGGTCGAGGTAGGGCAAATCACATTATAACTGCAGAAGATTTAAAAAACACTTTTGATTTAGCCCAATATTTAAGATCTGGAAGGGTACCAGGTGTAACTGTAAGAACTAATCCAGAATTTAATAACATACCGATGCTTACTAGACCGAGGACACCTCCAAAAAACCCTGATGATCCTGAAGATCCAGAGCAACCTTACATGGCCATATCAATGGATGGTTTAGTTATACAAAAACTCTCGGCAGATTTAATTAATACCGATGACATTGAAAGTATTGAAGTTATAACGGATATCTCATTATCTACAATTTATGGTACAGATGCCTATTACGGAATATTAATCATTACAACAAAACAAGGAAAGGGAAGAAAAATGTCTGAAATTAATGCCCCAGGCATTACCATTTTTACACCAAAAGGTTTCGACAGTGTTAGACAATTCTATTCTCCAAAGTATGATACAAGCACTGATAAAAATCCTGATCTGCGCACCACTATTTATTGGAATCCAAATGTTGTAACAGATGCTAATGGAAAGGCAAATATTAATTACTATAACACAGACAGAGCAGGAAATTATAGAATTGTAATAGAAGGAATAGATGTTGAAGGAAATTTGGCTAGAAAAGTTATCACTTATCAAGTAAATTAATATGAAAAAAAGGATTCTCATTTGCTTCTTAAGCGCATTAAGTTTAATGAGTTTTTCAGCATTTATGTCTGATGATGATCCAATAACCCTGCTTCTTAAAAAGCTAGAAGAGTTTACAAAGAAATTTCCCCAAGAAAAAGTTCATCTACATTTAGACAAACCTTATTATGTAATGGGTGAAGATATTTGGCTAAAAGCGTATGTTGTAACCGCAGAAAAGAATGAACCTTCTAACCTTAGCAAGATACTGCATATTGACTTATTAGATTTTGATAATAAAGTTGCTAAAAAACTTATTTTAAATATTGATAGTGGGAAGGCCTCTGGATATTTAACCATTCCTGATTCCTTGGCTTCTGGTAGTTATCGTATTAGGGCATACACTAAGTATATGCGCAATTTTGACAATGATTTTTTCTTTGAAAGAAAAATTAACTTGCAAAACCTAACAGAAACTATTAAACCAAAAACCACTAAAAACAATGAAAGCATTATAGATCTTCAGTTTTTTCCAGAAGGTGGAAATATGATTTATGGTATAAGAAGTAAAATTGGAGTAAAAGCAGTTGACGAAACAGGTTTTGGAAAAAATGTTACTGGATATATTATTGATGAGACAAAACAAAAAGTCGCAGTCTTCGAAACAGAACATGCTGGTATGGGCGTATTTGCATTAAGCCCTGTTAAAGGAAAAAACTACAAAGCTGTTTTGGTTAATGTCGATGGCACTACATCTTCTTTTAATTTTCCAAAAATTGAGGAACAGGGCTATAATCTGTCCATAAATACTTCTTCAGAGAATCTAACAATAAAAATTGCTTCTAATTCAGACTTAGTTAAAGGTCAAAAATTAAATCTGACAGCACAATGCAATGGAATAACATATTTTACCTCTACAACAAATTTTGATAGTCCAATTTTTACCGCTGCTATAGCAAAATCAAGGTTTCCTACTGGGATTATTCAGTTTACCTTATTTGAGAATTTAAAACCTGTTGCAGAGCGTGTGGTTTTCATAAATCATAAAGATCAAATAAAGATTAACCTTACTGAAATAAAAACTAAGATCCAAAATAATCACAGCATTTTAAACTTAACCTCAACTGATATTAACAACAACCCAATAGATGGAAATTTTTCAGTTTCTGTTGTTGATGAAAGCAAAGTTTCATTTAATGAAGATGATGAAAACACAATACTTTCTAACCTGTTACTTAGTTCAGACTTAAAAGGATTTATTGAGCAACCAAATTACTATTTTAACAATATAAATGACGATAAAGAGCGTCAATTAGACAATCTTTTGCTTACTCAAGGTTGGAGAAGATTTAATTGGGGAGATCTTATTAATAATAAAGATCGAAGTATAACTTATAATGTGGAAAGAAGTCTAGAGATTTCTGGTTTGATTACAGATTTGAGAAATAATCCTATTGCCAATGCCAAAGTAGTATTAATGTCTACTACAAATGGCTTCGATTTGATTTTAGACACTGTCTCGAACAGTATGGGTAGATTTTCATTTGATAGGTTAGATATACCAGACAGTATTAACTTTATTGTACAAGCTAAATCGGGAAAAGGAGATAAAAATGTGAAGCTTATTTTAGATGAAGAGCCGACGATTAGTGTGAAAAAACATTTTGATCGTCAGCTCGCTTTTCAAAGTTACATTGATAATGCAAAAGAACAATATAATGGATTATCCCAATTTAGTCCTGAAGGTATTAAGCTTAAAACTGTCAATATCAATAAAAAAAAGGAGTTAAAACCTATCATAAATATTCCCAATTCAAAGAGTAGAAATGGAAGTGCCGATTATGTAGTTCCAAAAGAACGCTTCAAAGATAAAAGCGGTACGATGTTCGAACTATTCTTTGGTGTTCCTGGGGTAAAAATAGAAGAAGGTAAAATTATAAGAACAATAAAAAATACTACCTCCATAGCACCAAACTTTAAAGGTAAACAGCAACCAATGTTGGTTATTCTAGATGGTTCGCCACTTGCATCCCAGGAATCACTAGGTTGGATGCCCGCTTCAACGGTAGAAGGGATAGAAATTTTAATCTCAAATTATAATACGGCAATTTATGATGATGGTTATTGGGGGGTAATTCTCATCACAACTAAATCTGGTGCCGTAGAACCAATCATTAATGATCCTTCCTTTAAAACTTATAATATAGCAGAGATTTCTAATTATGGGTTCTCTGCTTCAAAACAATTTTACATTCCAAAATTTGATCCTAAAAACAAGGATAATAAAGAACCAAATGCATATACATTAAGAAGTACAATCTATTGGAATCCAAACGTTAACACGGATGTTAATGGAAAAGCGACCATCAACTTCCCTAGTTCTAACGCAAAAAGTTATAAAGTAACAATAGAAGGGATGGACAGCTTTGGCAACTTAGGAAGAAAAACATATACCTATCCAAACAATAATAAATCACTATGAAAACAAAATTTAATCTAATTGCACTCTCCCTCCTAACAATAATCATATTCGGCTTTAAAATTGACGAAACGCCACTCGAAAAATTGTTAAAACAACTAGCGAAAATAACTTCTACTTATCCTCAAGAAAAAGTCCACTTACATTTCGACAAACCTTATTATGTTATTGGTGAAGACATTTGGTTTAAAGCTTATGTTGTAACTGCAGAAAAAAACGAACCATCATTGCTCAGCAAAGTTCTTTATCTCGATCTAATAAATAACAAAAATCAAATTCTAAAAAAAGCTACCATTTCAATTGATAAAGGTTTCGGTTCAGGAAATTTTAGCCTTATAGACTCACTTGGTGCTGGCACATACAGGGTACGGGCATATACCAATTATATGCGCAATTATGATGATCAATTCTTCTTTGAAAAATTTATTACAATTGGAAATATCTTAGACCCTATTATTACTAATAAAACAAAAGAAAAAAAGTTAGATTTTGATCTTCAATTCTTTCCAGAGGGAGGAAATTTAATTAAAGGCATCAGAAGCAAAATTGGAGTAAAAGCTGTTACTTCTGATGGATTAGGCGCTAATCTTTCTGGATATATTATCAATAGAAATAAGGAGAAGGTTGCAGAATTTACGACTGCCCACGCTGGTATGGGCATATTTGCATTAATTCCACAAGCTTTAGAAAAATATTCAGCGATTATAACATTAGCCGATGGGACAAGTAAATCGTTCGATCTGCCTGCAGTTATGGAAACTGGGTATGCTTTAGCTGTTAATACAACGAATGAAAACATTAACATTCGGATATCTAGCACTGTTGACTTAGTAGATTCGAAAGATGTTTATGTTGTAGCACAAGCAAATGGAATAACTTATGCTTCATTTACAAGCAAGGTAGATAAGCCCTCTTTATCTGCAAGCATTCCGAAAAAGAATTTCCCAACAGGTATGGTTCATGTTACGCTTTTTAATTCCAATAGCAAACCTGTTGCAGAAAGATTAATTTTTGTAAACCACAACGATGAACTTCGCATTGAAATCAAGAATACTGAGAATGCAATTGTTAAAAAAAAATCTGCCATAGATATTTTAGCTACTGATATCTCAGGAAATCCTGTTGATGGAAGCTTTTCAGTAGCTGTAACTGATGTATCAAAGGTTGTGATAAATGAGGATGAAGAAAAGACAATTCTATCAAATCTTTTATTAACATCAGATTTAAAAGGTTTTATAGAGGCGCCTAATTATTATTTTAATGTTGCCAACCCAGATAGAGAAAGTCATTTAGACAATTTGCTGTTAACACAAGGTTGGAGGCGTTTTGTTTGGCAAGAGGTAATTAATGAAAAAGATCCAGAAATCACTTTTAGACCCGAGCAAAGTTTGGAAATAGCAGGCAAGGTAACCTCAATTGGCAACAAACCAATGCCAAATGCAAAAGTAATCATGTTCTCTAAAACTAAGGGTTATACTTTTTTACTAGATACGATTTCTGACATTAAAGGAAATTTTGTCTTTGATATGTTAGATATTCCTGATAGCGCTGCATTCATTCTACAAGCAAAACAAGGGAAAGATAACAAAAACATCAACCTAAAAGTTAATCCTTACCCTGTTGTAAACAACAATAAATACATAGGCAATGCAATAGACATTTCAACATACGTAGAAAATACAAAAGCAATGTTTTATGAACTCAATAAGTTCAATTTACTTGATAAGGGAATTTTGCTTAGCACCGTAAATATTGTTGGCAAGAGAGCGCTGAAGCCATTAATTAACATTCCAAACTCTGCTAATGCTAGTGGAGCCGCTGATAAGGTAGTAAAAAGCGATCAGTTAAACTATGAAACTAACATCTTAAATGCTTTTAGTAAAATTGGCGGGGTTTTGGTGAAAAATGGGATGATTTATAGAGCATCAGGCAGAACAGTTTCTATGACACTACCTCCTCAACCTATGCTTGTTATATTAGATGGAGTATATGTTAAACAGGCAGAACAGCCAGGGTTTATTTCTTCAATTAATCCTCTTGACATTGAAGGGATTGAAGTTTTAACAAGTAATTATAATACATCTGTATATGGAGAGGATGGCTATTGGGGCATTGTTTTTATTACCACAAAAAATGGAAGTACTGGTGTAAATCCGCCATCAACCAATACAACAAGCGTTAGAAACCGTGGCTTTACAATTAAGAAAGAATTCTATTCGCCTAACTATGATGATCCAAAAATCAATCAGCAAATGCTAGATTTAAGAAGTACAATATATTGGAACCCAAATATAAATACTGATGCCAAAGGGATTGCAAACTTTAGTTATTTTAATGCAAGCAGCCCCACAACTTATAGAGTTACCATAGAAGGGATGGATGCATTTGGGAATATTGGCAGAAAAGTACTTACTTATAAAGTTGGTCAACCTAATTAAATAGCTTATGCATTACCGAATTAAACTTTTGTTTCTATTTGTTTTGCCTTTTTTCTTACTAGGCTTTAAAATTGATGAAACTCCACTCGAAAGATTATTGAAGCACCTTGCCAAAATAACTTCAAGTTATCCTCAAGAAAAGGTTCACTTACACTTAGATAAACCCTATTATGCTATCGGCGAAGACATTTGGCTTAAAGCCTATCTGGTAACCGCAGAAAAAAACGAACCTTCATTTTTAAGTAATGTACTGTATGTTGATTTAATTGACAATCAAAACCTGTTGATGAAAAAAATTACGCTTTCAGTAGAGAATGGCACGGCAAGTGGTAACATAAGTTTAATAGATTCATTAACCTCTGGTACCTATCGCATTCGTGCCTACACCAATTACATGCGCAATTATGCCGATTATTTTTATTTTGAAAAGTTTATAAAAATTGGAAATATATTAGACCCAGTTCCGACTGCAAAATTAAAGGAGAAGAAACAAGACTTAAGCATTAAATTCTTCCCAGAAGGAGGAAACTTAGTTGCAGGCATTAGAAACAAAGTAGGTGTAAAGGCAATAACTTCTGATGGCTTGGGAGCTAATCTTTCTGGATATGTTTTAAATAGAAACAAAGAAAAAGTTGCAGAATTTACTACAGAAAATATGGGTATGGGTGTTTTTGCATTAATGCCCTCAACTAAAGAGCATTATACAGCTTATGTACTAATGGCTGATGGAAATTTAAAAGCATTTAATTTTCCAGAAGTTGCTGAAAGTGGTTACGGTTTAGCAATTAACACAGTCGATGAAAATATCAATTTAAATATTTCATGTAGCCAAGATTTAGTAGACGGTAAAGAAATGTTTGTTGTTGCCCAATCTAATGGTGTAATGTATGCTTCATTTTCCACTAAAATAGATAATGCTGTATTTACTGCTAATATCCCAAAAAAGAATTTCCCCACTGGGATAGTTCAGTTTACTTTATTTAATGCAGAAAGCAAACCTATTCTAGAACGCTTAATTTTTGTAAACAACAATGACGCCTTAAAAATTGAGGTTAAAAATAATACTAGTGCTAGCACCATTAAAAAGAAAGTGGATTTAAGTCTATTTGTTACTGATGCAAACAACAATCCTATCGATGGTAATTTCTCAGTTTCAGTAACCGATGCAGATAAAGTACAGGTTAACGAAGATGAAGAGATAACGATTATGTCAAACCTCTTATTAACCGCAGATCTAAAAGGGTTTATAGAAAAACCTAATTATTATTTCAATCCAGCAAATCAGAATAGAGATAAGCAACTCGATAATTTATTGTTAACACAAGGCTGGAGAAGATTCAACTGGAATGACATTAGCAACCAAAAAGAGCCAGAAATGAACTTCAGACCAGAAAAATCATTGGAGATAGCCGGTAAGATTACATCATGGGGAAATAAGCCTTTATCAAATGCAAAAGTAATTATGTTTTCTAACAGTTCATCGTATAGATTCAACTTAGATACCTTATCAGATGCGAAAGGGAATTTTGTGTTTGACAAGCTAGCTATACCAGACACCGCAACATTTATCATACATAGCAAATCAAGCAAAAATAACCCGAGAATAAATATCAGTGTAAATGACAGGGCTCCAATAATTAATCATCAGTATATTGGTAACTCCATTAATATGTTGCCTTATTTACAAAGCACCAAAGAGATGTTTTTTGAACTTAATAAGTTTAATAAGCTAGATAAAGGCATTTTATTAAAGCCTGTTATTATTACCGGTAAAAGGGCGCTAAAACCGCTACTTAATGTACCTAACTCTGCAAACAGAAGCGGTGCCGCCGACTATATAATTAGTGGTGATAAATTAAAATACGAGACAAATATATATTCTGTTTTTACTAGGGTGCCTGGTGTAATGGTGGTAAATAATATGGTTAAACAAGCTGCGGTTAGAAGATCATCATTGTCCATAACTAGCCAACCGCCCATGTTATTAATTATTGATGGCGTTCAAATTAATCAAAGGGATTTTCCAGGCATATTACAAGCAATGAATCCACAAGATATAGCAGGGATAGAAGTTTTAACCTCTATGTTTAATTTATCCGTTTACGGGTCTGATGGAGCTTGGGGTATTGTTTATATTACTACTAAAATGGGGGGCGGACCTTCAACCAATGTTCAAACAAATTTGGTTAAAATTAGCAACCGCGGTTTTACTGCAACTAAAGAGTTTTATTCGCCTGATTATGATGATCCTAAAACCAATCAAGAAATGCTAGACTTACGTAGTACAATTTATTGGAAGCCTAATTTAAATACAGATGGAAATGGTAAAGCAACTTTCAATTTCTTTAACGCAAGTACACCAGGCACGTACAGAATTACTGTAGAAGGAATGGATACTTATGGAAATATTGGCAGAAAAGTATATACTTACCAAGTAAAACAAAACTTATGAAAACAATAGAAGTAACTATTAAAGATCGGTTGGCAATAATTACCTTAAATCGAGGAAAATCAAATTCTTTAAACCGCGAAATGGTTACAGAATTAACAGATATACTAACCAACATTGACGCTGACTCAAATATTGCAGGAGTAATGATAACTGGTAAAGATCATTTTTTCTCCGCTGGCTTAGACCTTATAGAAATATATAACTACAATGAAGAAGAAGCCAAAAGCTTTTGGAATTTGTTCTTAACTTTTGTTGCTAAAATAACAGCATTCAAAAAACCCTTAATAGCAGCAATAAATGGCCATAGTCCTGCTGGTGGTTGTGTAATCGCCTTAGCTTGCGACGCACGAGTAATGGCAGAAGGGAAATACATCATAGGTTTAAATGAAGTTCCAGTAGGCATAATTGTGCCTACTTGCATTTTCGATCTTTATTCTTTTTGGTTGGGTAAGGCCGATGCCACAAGAAGTTTGCTAGAAGGGAAATTGTTTAATCCAGAGGAAGCTTTAACAATCGGATTAGTTGATGAGCTGGTAAAACCGGAAAGTATCCTAACCGCTGCCGAGCGAAAAGCCAGAAAATATATGGCTCATGAGAGCAATACTTGGTCACAAAGCAAATTAAATATCCGCAAAGAATTAATTGCAAGTACAAGCGCTGATCAAAGCGCTGATCTAGAAATCATGCTTAAGCAATGGTGGTCGCCAAGCACAAGAGCTATTCTAAAAACCATAATCGATAGTCTTCAAAGAAAAACCACAAACTCATAAAAAGCTTTTAGAACAACTTATAGTTTTCAGTTGGCAATTTGCAGTTCACAATTCTCATATCTCAATCTAATTTTTACTAAAATGTTTAATCAACCAATGTTAAGAGACGATGCTTTAAAAGGCAAAACAATAGTTATTACTGGTGGTGGTACAGGGCTTGGAAAAGCAATGGGTATTTATTTTCTAAAACTTGGTGCCAATTTGGTTATCACAAGTAGAAAATTAGAAGTATTGCAGAAAACTGCTGATGAAATGGCGGCAAATACTGGCGGACAAGTTTTAGCTGTACAATGTGATGTAAGGGATTATGACCAAGTTGAAAATGTATTGGCAAAAACTTTAGAAAAATTCGGTAAAGTTGATGGTTTATTAAATAATGCTGCGGGTAATTTTATTTCTCCGACAGAACGCTTATCAGCCAATGCTTTTTCTAGTATAATAGATATCGTTTTAAAAGGAACTGTTAATTGCACCCTAGCTTTTGGTAAACATTGGATAAAAGAAAAACAACCTGCAACTGTTTTAAATATTGTTACAACTTATGCCTTTACTGGTTCTGCCTATGTAGTTCCTTCTGCTTGTGCAAAAGGTGGAGTCTTAGCTTTAACCAGATCTTTAGCCGTAGAATGGGGTAAATATGGGATTAGAACAAATGCAATTGCACCAGGTCCTTTTCCAACAAAAGGCGCTTGGGATAGATTGTTGCCTGGAGATTTGGCAGAGAAATTTGATTTTAAAAACCGAGTGCCACTTAAACGAGTTGGAGATAACCAAGAGCTAGCTAATTTAGCAGCATTTTTAATCAGTGATTTTTCAGGCTATATTAATGGTGAAGTGATAACTATTGATGGTGGCGAATGGTTACAAGGTGCAGGACAAATGAATGGACTGGAAGCCATTCCAAATGAAATGTGGGATATGCTTGAACAAATGACAAGATCTGCTAAAGGGAGCTAACTCAATTGAATTAGAATGAAAGCTTTCAATCTTTTCAGTTTTATTTTGCTTGGTTTTATCTCCATCAACTTGAGAGGTCAAACACAGGCATCAAACAGTTTTATTAACAAGGTTGAGGCATATCAAAAAATATTTGCAACAGAAAAGCTTTATTTATCTTTTGACAAACCTTATTATAACGTTGGCGATACACTCTGGTTCAAGAGTTTTTTGCTTAACGGCGACTTAAATGCAACCAAAAGAACCGATAAGATCTATGTAGAACTTTTTAATGACAGCCTAATTTTAATCGAAAAAAGAGTAATTGCATTGAATAACGGGCTTGGATATGGAGATTTTGCGTTGAACAACAAATTAGCGGACGGCACCTACATCATTAGAGCCTATAGCAACTGGCAACAGAACTTTGGGAATGACTACTTCTTCCAAAAAAGCTTTTATATAGGCAATGTTGGCGACAAGACTTGGCTTTTGGACTCCTATCAGAAGCTAAACACCTCTAATGCTAAAAGAACGCTTGATTTAAAGATAAGAATAACAAATACGAAGAATGAAGCAGCGGGCTTAAAGGATGTGGAGGTTTACCTCATGAACAATAAAAAAAGGCTAATGAAGGCCGACCTTCAAACTTCAGTAAGTGGTGTGATAGAAACTCAAATCCCATTAGGAGAAAATAAGATAATGGGCAATTATAATTTTCTCATTATCAACAAAAAAGACAAATCCATTCAATCGGCGCTACCAATCATCTTGCAAGACGTAGATCAAGTAGATCTGCAGTTTATGCCAGAAGGAGGTTTTATGGTTAATGATATTTTTGGCAGGGTCGCTTTTAAATCTATCGGTGCAGATGGCTTGGGAAAAAATATTTCTGGCAAAATCACGAATGATAAAAATGAAGCTGTCGCTGACTTTACCACAACACACAAGGGTATGGGCAGTTTCTACTTACTTCCCAAAAAAGGGGAAACTTATTTCGCCCAGTTTAACCTAAACGGAAAGGAGCAGAAAGTACAGTTGCCACCTGTTAAATCTCAAGGAACGACATTAAGAATTGACCGGTTTTCTAAACCGGATTCAATATACATCTACATAAAGGCAAGCGAAGAAAAAAGACTTGAGAATTATCAATTATTAGCAATGGCAGGAAATGAAACCATCATATCCGCAACCATAAACCTTAAGCTAGGCTTCGGGCTGTTAAAACTTGCAAAAATAGATTTCCCCGATGGGATTATCCATTTTACGCTAATATCGCCCGATCAGCTACCCTTAAATGAAAGACAAGTATTTATTAATAGGAAGCAGAAGATTAACCTGCAGGTAAAGTCCAATAAAAGCAGCTATTCACTAAGGGACAGCGTATCTCTAGAGCTAGTTGCTACAAAAGAGGATGGCAGCCCAGTAAGTGGCAGCTTCTCTGTTTCGGTTACAGACAACGGGCAGATAAAAGACACAAATAGCGAAAACATTGCAAGTTATTTCCTTCTCCAAAGCGACATCAAGGGAAACATCGAGGATGCAGCTTGGTACTTCAGTAACGAAGAACCATCAACACTGTTAGCACTTGATAATTTATTGTTGGCACAAGGGTGGATTGGCTATCAATGGGACGACATAACTAAGGCAAGTTTAAAACCAAAGTTTAAGGCAGAAAAAGGAAACAGTATAGAAGGAAGCCTCACCAATCTCCTAAAAAACCCAGTTCCCAACATAAACGTCACACTCATGTCTTTGGGCAAGAATATATTTGTTACGGATACCACCAGCAATGCCGATGGAATATTTAAATTCATAGACCTTCCCTACCTAGACAGCGCAACCTACACTATCAAGATAAAAAATGCAAAGGGCAAAACTGCATTGGCTAACATAGTTGTACAAGAATTTGAACCTGCAAAGGACATTACCTACGTACACAGAATAAAGCCTTGGTATGTAAATGCCGACAGTACCACTTTACGTTATTACAAAAATGCAGAGAAATTAATCGCACCCGCAAAAAATGAAAGGCTTAAACTAGAAGGTAATATGCTTAGGGAAGTGGAAATAAAAGGACAGTTAAAACTTAATGCTTTCAAGCAAAAAACAGCATGGGACTCAAAATTCATAAAAGAGATTACTGAGGAAGAATTAAAAAAGATCCCAAGAAAAACATTACTGGATCTGCTAAACGAGAAAATACCAGCATTAACGGTTGGGAATTACTATGCCGACGGACCTTTTGGAATTCAACCATATGAAATAGACGGAGTGAAATATCCTCCACCTTCTAGGCCACGTAGACATGAATTTTATAATTACATGATTGGTGGATTCCTACTTTCTCATGTAATGATTGATGGTATAAACACACATTTTGTCGCTATTGGTACAGACGATCAAATCGGTAATGTCCCTTATCAGTCAAATCAATTTCAAGTAAGTAGAACTGCGCTTCATCCAGAGGTCTTCTTCACCAACAAGCACATATTTAATACTTTAAGCGCAGAGGACATTAAACACATCAACGTGTACAGAGGTGCTAGTAATTATTATTTAGACATTACAACCAGAAGTGGAAAGGGCCCTTGGATTGTTACCACGCAAGGAATTTATGTACATAGACCACTACCAATTTACAGGGCAAAAGATTTTTACAGTCCGAAATATACCGCAAATAAAAACATTTCAACTCCAGATTATCGCTCTACCATTTTTTGGGATGCAAATGTGGTAACGGGTGAGAATGGAAAAGCCACAATATCATTTTATGCAGCAGATAAACCAAGCACTTACACCATAAAAATTGAGGGGACCGATTTGCTTGGCAGGTTTGGCTACCAAAAAAGTAACATTAAGATAGCCAATCAATCAGATTCAAAATAATTATAAACCCGCTCTTATGAAAACGCTCCTTATTAACTTCATTATCTTAATAACTATCATAAGTGGCGTACAAGCTCAACAGGCTGTTCCCTTATTAGAAAAAATTAAATCACATAGTGAAAAATTGCCCATAGAAAAGCTTTACCTCTCTTTTGATAAACCGTACTACAATACCGGAGATACACTTTGGTTTAAAAGCTTTTTGCTAAATGGAGATCATACCCTAAACAATCGTACCGATAAAATATATGTAGAGCTATTTAATGATAGTTTAGTATTTGTGGAAAGCAGGGTGATTGCCTTAAACAATGGTTTGGGCTATGGTGATTTTGCCCTACAGAAAAAATTCAGGGAAGGCACTTATACCATTAGGGCTTACAGCAATTGGCAACAGAATTTTGGTAGTCGGTACTATTTTCAAAAAAGTTTATACATAGGCAAAGCCGATGAAAAAACTTGGCTATTAGATTCATATCAAAAACTGAATATCTCCACATCAAAATCAACAATAGATTTAAAATTAAGAATTACAAATATTAAAAATGAGGCCGCTGGGCTAAAAGATGTTGAGATTCATTTAATGAATGGAAAAAAAAGATTAATGAAAGCTGATTTTCAGACGAGCATTGATGGATTAATTGAAACACAAATTCCATTAGGTGATAATAAATTAAATGAGAAATATAGCTTCATCATCATTGATAAAAAAGATAATTCAAGAAAATTAACACTACCACTAATCATACAAGACCTTGACCAGGTTGATTTGCAATTTATGCCAGAAGGAGGCTATATGGTTAATGATATATTTGGAAAGATTGCATTTAAGGCAATAAATGCTGATGGCTTTGGCAAAGATATCATGGGTAAAATTGTGAATAGCAAAAATGAATTGTTAGCAGAATTAAAATCCTCACATAAAGGAATGGGAAGTTTTTATCTATTGCCACAAAAAGGAGAAAGTTATTTCGCAATCTATAGCCAGTCTGGTAAGGAACAGAAACAATTACTACCTATTGCGAGAGATGAAGGGACTACATTAAGAATTGAACCATTTTCCATTAAAGATTCCCTATACATCTATATCAAGGCAAGCGAGACAAAAAGAGTGGAAAATTACACATTATTGGCTCAAGCTGGCAATGAAAACGTAATGACCACTACGTTAAGTTTAAAAAATGGTTTTATTGCCTTTAAAGTTCCAAAAAAAGACTTTCCAGACGGAATTATTCATTTTACCTTATTCTCTCCAGATCAACAACCTTTAAATGAACGACAAGTATTTATTAATAGAAATCAAAAAATAAATGTTTCTATAACACCAAACAAGGGCACATTTACTCAAAAAGATAGTGTTTCGTTAGAGATTTTAACCACTAAAGAAGATGGATTACCCTTAAGCGGTAGTTTCGCCATAACAGTAACCGATAATGGGCAGGTAAAACAAATTGAAGATGAAAACAATATAATTAGCCATTTTTTGTTGCAAAGTGATATCAAGGGGTTAATAGAAGAACCTGGGTGGTATTTTAAAAATAATGATCCTGCAACACTACAAGCGCTAGATCAACTATTGTTAACTCAGGCATGGGTTGGTTATAATTGGCCCGAAATATTAAAGCAGAACTTAATACCATCTTTTAAAGCAGAAAAGGGAAATACAATAGAAGGAATATTAACCAACTTGGTAAAAAAACCTGTACCTAATATTAACCTTACTTTACTTTCTTTAGGTAGAAATATTTTGGTGATGGATACAGTTAGTAATTCTGAAGGAAAATTTATCTTCAAAGACTTACCTCTTGTAGATAGCGTTTCTTACACCATTAAGATAAAAAATGCTAAGGGTAAAACATCATCTGCCAATATTGCGCTTGATGAATTTATACCAGCAGCAGATATTACCACTTTTAACAATGTAAAACCTTGGTATGTTAATACGGATAGCACAACTTTGAATTATTACAAGGTTTCAGAAAAATTAAATGCCAAAACCCCAGAAAGGCTTCAATTAGAGGGAAACATGTTAAAAGAGGTTACCATAAAAGGCAAAGCAAAAACAGAAGCGTTCATGCAAACGAGTGCCTGGGACGCCAATCTAAAATTAAAAATTGATGAGGAAGAACTAAAAAAAATGCCTCGAAAATCTTTGATGGACTTGCTAAAGGATAAAATTGATGGATTTACAATTGGAACTATTTGGGCAAACTTTTGTGACACAGGCTCCAGTCGTCATAATTTTAGTAATTTCTTGGTTGGTGGTAAACTCATTTCTCACGTAATTGTTGATAATGTAAATACCTTGGCGCTTACGCAATATTTGGAAGATGATTATAATGTTACAGGCATAAGTAAAACAAGTAAATACCCTGAAGTATTTGAGGTTAACAACTATATATTTAACCGATTAAGTGCACAAGATATTGTAGAGATTAATATTTATAAAGGTTGTGCTTATTATTTTTTAGACATTAAAACGCGTAGTGGAAAAGGGCCTTGGATTATCACTGCCAATGGTGTATATGTATTTAGACCATTACCCTTATATATTTCAAAAGAATTTTATAGTCCAAAATATACAAGTCAAAATAACTCAACAGCAGATTACCGTTCAACCATTTTTTGGGATGCTAATGTGGTTACTGATGAAAATGGCAAAGCAAAAGTATCCTTTTATACAGCCGATAAACCGAGCACTTATACCATAAAAATTGAAGGCATTGATTTATTTGGTAGATTTGGTTATCAAAAGAGTATCATTAAAGTCATCAACAAAACGGAATCTAAATAGCATGAAATCTTTATTCAACCCTCAAGAACGTCAAGAAATCATAGATCGCATTGCATCATTAAGCGAAGATAGTGAAAGAGAATGGGGCAAAATGTCGGCATCGCAAATGTTAGTACATGCACAAGCCCCAATAAAAGTTGGTATTGGCGAATTGAAATTAAGTAGCAGCTTAATCTTTTTAATCTTAGGCCCCATCATTAAAAAGAAAATAATGAAGGAAGAACCTTTTGAGAAAAACCTGCCAACTCACAAAAGTTTTATAGTGAGCTACGATCCAAATTTAGAGGCCGAAAAACAAAACCTCATCAACTTAATTAACAAGTTCGATGCTCAAAAAGATAACCTTGCCATTAAACATCCAATTTTTGGTAAAATGAGCACACAGCAGTGGGATGTTTTGTTATGGAAACATACCGATCACCACTTGCGCCAGTTTGGGGTTTAAACTTTAAAAATTACCTCCGTTGCGCCAAAGCCAAATTTTCAATTGATGAAAAAATCTACGCAAGCTGTTTTTAAAAAAGGCTTTTCTAAGCTTACCATTTATATATTATTAACACTTTTTATTGTTGCCTGCCAACAGAAAAAAAATACAGAGCATACAGAATCAAAATTAAATGCTTGGAAGTTACTTAGTAAGAGTGGTAAGCTTAAAAAAACAGATACACTTATTTTTGCAGACCCACAGCTAGCTAAAATTGTAAAAGGAACGGAAGATCTTTTTACAACTTACGATACCATTAATCTTTCTAAAAATTATTCTATAAATCAACTAAAGCTGAATAGAAAACTAATTGATGAACTTAAAACAATAGAGAAAGACAGTGTAGATGGTTTTGAAATTACAGCAATACTTTCTAATCATATCCTTTCAAATATTGAGCGAATATTAAATTGGAAAAATGTCAGCCAATATGATTTAAGTCTTTTGTTAAAAAATCATTTAATAACAGCCAAATCTCCAGATAATAAATTATATAGTTTTTCATTTGATGAAAGAACAGGTGGCACATATAGAAGTATGTTGAGTATTATTTATTACAATATCGATAAGGGAGAACAAAAATTTAAACCTTTATTCGTTTCGAAAGAACAAGGGGACGATGTCTTTAACCCCGATGGTTATGGCACAATAGATACATTGCATACCAAGCAAGGTGTCAAATATCTATTAATAGGCAGTGTTGTTGGGTGTACAACATGTATTGGAAGCTATGTTGACTTTGTGCATTATAACAATGGGAAGTTCATAAAAGATTTTAATTATTCAGTAGGAACTCGAAGCAATAATACAAACATTCCTAATAGCGATTATGATGACGAAACGTCAGTTATTAATTATGATAAAAAACTCAGGAGAATAAATATATATCATATTATACCAGTGATTTAACACAAGGATGTAATTGTGGCATTAATGGCACATCGGATGATGAATATACTGATGGGAGCAATGTTAACAAAACGCAAAGAATAAACTGCTCATATACTTTAAACGGAAAAACATTCAAGTTGACCAAAAAGAAATCAATCTTAATAAAAAGCGAAAATTAACTCTTAAAAATTACCTCCGTTGCGCCAAAGCCAAACTTTTCTTTTTGCGCATCCATAAAAGTTCGCACCTGCGGATGTTTGCTTATGGTTTTGTGAATGTGATGCCTTAATGTTCCATTCCCCACGCCATGTATAAATACAATTGAGGGCATTTGATGGACTATTGCAGCATCCAGCATTTGTTGAAAATATGATAGTTGAATATCAATAATTTCAGCCTGACCTAAAAATTGATGATCGTCCCTTAGCTTTTCGATATGTAAATCTATTTCTGTTTTTGGTTGTGCAACAACAGGTTTGGTAGACGGAGCTTTGAAAAAACTTTCTTTTAGTTTTTGTGCATCAATTAGCGGAACTGGCTCATCTAATTGTATCAGCCATGCGTATTTATTAATTTCTGGGACTTGTTTTTTAGCACCACTAAAATCCTTTGCCTTAAATTTTCTGGTTAGGTTTATCGGATCTTTCGGCTTAATATTAGCCGTTGAGAAATATAAAACTTGAAAAATGAATTCTGGCCAAACTTCTAAATCTCCCAAGTTAGCACTGTATAGTTGCGTACTCGTTTTGGGTTGTATGGTACTTGCAAATTCACCCTTATAAATCCCTTTCTTATCAGTTTTTAAACTTAGCAATAGCTGGTAAGAGGTATTATTTATCAACGTGAAATGGGCAACCGCACTTGCTTTTGAATCTTCGGCAACTGCCAAAAAAACGCCAATCTCTTTAAATTCTTCATCAACAATTACAGGCTTTTGATTATCACCCTGTGAAACAACCGTTGAATTATGCCCGTGTACGTGGGTTAAATTACTTATCGCCACTGGAATTTCGAATCCATCTGTATCCGTTACACCTAATGTTAACGCATCAATTACACGAGTAACATATCCTTCTCTCTTTTCGTCTACAAAACGAACAAAATCACCTAGCTTGAACATAAATTGTCTTATTGTTAAATTGCTTTATTGTTGTATACTGCAAATTGGTCTACCATCTAATCAGTGCGCTTGCCCAAGTAAACCCTGAGCCAAAAGCAGCAAGACAAACTAAATCGCCTTCCTTAATTTTACCAGCTTCCCAAGCTTCACATAAGGCAATGGGTACAGATGCAGCTGTTGTATTTCCATATTTTTGAATATTATTAAAAACCTTATCGTCGCTTAGGCCTAACAGTTGTTGCACATATTGGCTAATCCTCAAATTAGCTTGGTGTGGCACCAATAGATCAATATCCTCAGCTTTTAAATTATTCGCAGCTAGCGCTTCCCTAATTACTTCAGGAAATTTTACCACTGCTTTTTTAAACACCGCCGGGCCATCCATATAAGGCAAGGCGGCTCCACCCTCTAATTGTTCGGTTGTCATAAATAACCCGCCCAATTCTTGCTCAGGATAACCAGGTTTTTCGGGCATCCATTTATTTGCAGCTGCACCAGGATAAAACATCGCCAAAATCTCTGCATCAGCGCCATCGCTATGCAGGTGTGTACTTAAAATTCCTTGTCCTTCTTTTTTTGCTGGCTGTAAGACAACTGCCCCTGCTCCGTCTCCAAAAATTACAGATACATTGCGGCTACGGGTTTCAAAATCCATGGCAAACGAGTGTTTCTCTGAACCGACTACCAAAATGTTTTTATACATTCCAGTTTTGATGAATTGATCGGCAATGGATAAGGCATATAAAAATCCAGAGCATTGGTTGCGAACATCAAGCGCTCCAATTTCCTTCATTTTCATTTCCCGTTGCAATAAAACACCACAACCTGGGAAATAATAATCTGGACTTAAAGTGGCGAAAATGATGAAATCTACATCTTGTGTGGTAATGCCAGCCCTTTCTATTGCAATTTTTGCTGCCTCAACCCCCATTGTGGTGGTGGTTTCTCCCAATCTATCCGCAAAGCGACGTTCCTTTATGCCGGTACGTTCTTGGATCCATTCATCATTTGTTTCCATGAAACGAGATAAATCATTATTGGTATACACATTCTTAGGAACATAATAACCAATGCCGGCGATTTTGGAACTTTGCATAAGTTTTAATTTGGATAACAAATGTAATTATTTTGGTTCATAGTCTATGGTTAATGGTCGATAGATAAATTGCTTACGAACTATTGCCATTGCCTACCAACTATGGGCTATTAACTACTAAAAATTTGTTTATTTTTGTACCATGTCAACAGAAACAAAGGAAGAAACATTTACACTCGAAGAGATTTTAACCTCTTTAAAAACTGTTCATCGTTTAATATTATGGAACGATGATGTAAATACTTTCGAACATGTGATTTGGTGCATGATGAAATACTTAGATTACAACGAGTCTCAAGCTGAAAAAATTGCTTGGGAAGTTCACAACAAAGGCAAATGCGCTGTACTAGAAGGTTCTTTTACAGAAATGGAAGTTTACAGAAAGATTTTACAACAAGAAGGATTAACAGTTTCTGTTGATTAAATTATAACAATATCAGTCTGAGCATAGTTGATGACTTTATTTTAAAGACAATCTCCCAATTTTTCTAGCAATTTGTAATCATAAAGGCTTACGAAGAGATTTTCAGTTGGTTTATGTACCCTAATTTTAATTACTTTTTAAGTGTTTGCAAGTAACTTTCAGCATTCATCACTGGAATTAAAGCACTTTTAAAATCTTTTTCATTTCGGGTAATGATCAAGTCGCAATTAGATGCGACTGCACTAAAGTATTGCATTGCATCCTCAAAATCTTTAAAATCAGAATTGATTGCTTTTTCGATAACTTCATCATCCATCGCAGAAATTGAACACAACAATTTAAACCGTCTAATTTTTTCTAACGCAACCTTTGCATTTTCGTATTTAGTAAGCAGGTAATATGTTGTAGAAATTGAAGTGGGAGAAGTATAAATTTTGATTTTCTTTTTATCTGCCAAAGTCAAAACCTTAGCTGCGGGCTTGTAATAAGTTTCCCTTTCACCCAAAAAATCAATCACAATATTTACGTCTAAAAAAATCTTTTGCATTTATTGGTGTTTTGTGTCTAAAGAGTCGACGTACTCCTCTCTTAACTTTTTATATTCAGCTTCCACAGGAATGCTTTTCCCGCTTGAAATACTTTTTACAAAAGGTGAGATTTCAAAATCATCACTCTGTTCGCGTGTTAAGGAATCAAGATAATTTTCAATTAATCGTGACAAGCTCAAATTTTTATTTGATGCATATTTCTTTGCTCGCTCAATTATGTTTTCATTAAGCTTTAATGTTAATTTCGAATCCATAATAATTAAATTTATACGGACAAATATAATAAAAACGTACGTATTTTTGATTTTAATTTCTTTAATTGAAGTCACTAATTTTCTTTAGCCTAAGTTCCTCCGAATAGACTAATGGTAAAAAACCAAAAACTAACCCAACTTCCCTAACAACTCAGTTAACTCTACTTGTGTAGCTTGCGTTTTATCCTTCGCATACCAACCGTGTAACTGTTCAGCAACTAAACCAGCATCTTCAATTTCTAGTTTCCATTGTTTCAGTAAAGTTTGCAAAATTTGAGGCCTTGGTCCCCATTTTGGTAAAGCGGGGGATTTATTTTCATCCAATACCAAAAGCACAGGAATTGCCCTTCCACCATTGGTAAGGTAATTATCCATCAACTCTAAATTTTTGTCCCTCAGCACAACCTTTAAAGAGATTTTTCCATTTGAGGCTGCAACAATTTTTTCTATCACAGGCAATATCTGTGCGGCATCTCCACACCATCCTTCGCTAATCACCAAGAAATTATAGCTTGCTTTTACATTTGAGATTGCCTCCAGCAAATCAGGATTTAGAACAGTAGTTTTTTCAACTCTGTTCATTCTTTGGATGTTCATTTTGGTATAATGCAACATTCCAAGCGAATGGTCATCACCTGTAGTTTTGTTTTCTAAAAATAGTGTGTTGATTAGTTCGCGATAACTCGAATAATCCATTCCGTTATCAAAAATATTACTGTAATTGAGCATAAAATAGCTGTAATAAAATAGTTACGCCTCGTTTTTTTAAACCATCAAAGCCGACCTTTGTCAATTCATAAGGAAAACGGAAAGAAAAATTTAAGATGAGACACTTTACTAACAAAGTTCTGCTATTTGCACTTGCATTTTGTATAATCACTGTAAAAATATTCGCTCAAACTACAGGCGAAGGTAAGATTAGCGGAAAAATTATTGAAGCCGAAACAAATCAAGCTATCCCATTTGCGGGAGCTGTACTATTAGATAAAAAAACAAAAGTTATTGTTAAAGGAGTACAAACAGATGCCGATGGTAATTTCATTTTAACCAATATACCAAAAGGCACTTACACGTTTAAAGCAAGTTATGTTGGTTTTCAAACGATGGTTAGAGACTCTGTTTCTATATCAGACGCTGTTAAAACAGTAGATTTTGGCACCATTAAAATGAAACCTGCTAAAGGCAATTTATTGAATGAGGTGCAGGTTACGGCTCCAAAAACCACAATGCAATTGGGTATTGATAAAAAAGTTTTTTCGGTAGACCAAAGTTTAGTAAGTGAAGGCGGTTCTGCATCAGATTTATTGCAAAATGTTCCATCTGTACAAACAGACATAGAAGGCAATGTAAGTTTACGTGGTTCTGCTGGTGTTAAGGTTTTAATAGACGGTAAACCATCATTAATTGCTGGCGGTAATGTTGCTCAAATCCTGCAATCAATTCCTGCTAGTTCAATTGAAAGTGTAGAACTGATTACAAATCCATCAGCAAAATATGATGCTGAAGGGCAGTCTGGTATCATCAACATTGTTTTAAAGAAAAACAAAAAACTTGGGTTTAATGGTTCACTTGCCTTATCAGCGGGAAATCGTGATAATTATAATGCTAACACCAGCTTAAGTTTCCAAAACAGTAAAATTAATCTTTACGGAAATTACGGCTATCGTTACGGAAATCGTATAGGTGGTGGTTACAACAACATCGATTACATTAACCCAATCAATTCCATTCCTACTGGTTTTGCCGACCAACTTTCTAACTCTAAAGATTTAAATAAAAGTCATAATTTAAAAGCAGGCATTGATTATTATCTAGCAGAAAAAAGTGTTGTCAGCTTTTCAACTGGTTTTAACCTTAGAAATGAAGATGAAAACGAGTTTTTGAACATTGATAAATTGGGCGCTGCAAAAAACCCACTTGAATTAAGCAGAAGAAGAAATGCTGAAAACGGAGATGGAAAAAGTGTTGACTTGAACGTAGATTTCTCCCAAAAATTCAAAAAACCTAAAGAAGAACTTACAGTTAATTTAGGCTTTTCACAGGGTAATAATGATAGTTTTCAAATTTACAATACAAACATCTATAATACCAACGGAACAGCAGTTAATAATATAGACATACAACAAACCGATAGATCAAACTTTAACAGAAACTACAATGCCCAATTAGATTATACATTGCCAGTAGGCAAATCAGGTAAAATTGAAGCCGGTTTACGTAGTCAAGTTCGTATTTCAAAAAGTTCTACCTACGCCGATGAATTAAGCCCAGTTAATGGTCAGTTTAATTTTAATTACGCTTTGAGCAATGAGTTTAACAATAAAGACCAAGTTCATGCGGCTTATGTTAATTATCAAAATCAGATTAATAATTTCGGTTATCAAGTTGGTTTAAGGGCAGAAGATGCAGCCTTGGATACACGTTTGGGAGCTTATGACATTAACTCTAACCTTAACTACATTCCAGGCAGAGTAGCTTATACACGTCTATACCCTAGCGTTTTTTTAACTCAGAAATTAAAAGGCGAACACCAATTACAATTGAGTTATAGCCGTAGAGTAAACAGACCTAGAGGTTGGGATACTAACCCTTTCTTAGATGTTTCTAATCCGTTAAATTACAGACAAGGAAATGTAAATTTATTACCTGAAGATGTACACGCATTTGAGTTTAGCCATAGCAAGTTTTGGACAAAGTTTTCGTTGATATCATCAGTTTATATGCGCCAAACTAATGATGTAATCCAACGCATAAGAACTGAACCAGACGCAAACGGAATTACCATTACAACTCCGCAAAACTTAACCAGAAGTATCAACAGCGGTTTAGAGTTAATTGGAAAATTCGACTTATTTAAATCTTGGAACTTTACAGCAAACGTTAATCTTTACCAAAGCAAAATAAAAGGAGTACCTGCATTTGGTATAGTAGAAAACTCGGGCTTTAGCTATAACACCAACCTAACCAACAACTTTGTATTACCTTACGGCGTAACACTTCAACTTCGAGGCGAATATCGCTCTAGAGAAGTAATGGCGCAAGGCATAAGAAAAGCGATGTACGGTGTGGATGCTGGTGCTAAATACGATTTGAATAAAAAGGCAAGTTTAAGTCTTAATGTAAGAGATGTTTTTGCAAGCAGAAAATGGCAAATGCAAACTACTGGGTCAACTTCTATTGTAGATTTTAGTCGTTTATTTGGTGGCACCCAAGCAAATCTAACGTTCTCTTATCGCTTTGGTAAAACCGATTTTAGCTTCAAGAAAACTAAAAAAGCCGACGAACAAGGTTCTCGTCCTGATGAAGAGTCATTTTAAACATTTATATTAGCGATACCTTGAAGAGATTGTCCCAACTTTTTTTAGCCTTTGCCTTTTTTAGCTTAATTTCCTTCAGCACTAATGCTGCCGAAAAAGGTATTATTAGAGGTAAAGTTATTGAAGAAGTGGGCGCATTACCCATTCCTTATGCGGCAGTTTCTTTATACGAAGGCACAAATGAACAAACGCTTTCCATTACACAGAGTGATGAAAATGGTTTCTTCAAAATCAGTAATTTAAAAGTTGGCACTTACCGAATAAAGGTTAGTTATGTTGGTTATACCAATCTTTTTGTAAATGAAATTATTATTACTGAGAAAGATTTCGACAAAAACCTTGGAAATTTAAAACTGGCCAGCGAACAAAGTAATTTAAATGAAGTTGTTATTACTGCCCAAAAACCTTTGGTAGAATTTGGTGCCGATGTAATTACCTATAATGTTGGCTCTTCTGTTTTAGCCGAAGGAAGTACAGCTACAGATGTGCTTAAAAATGTGCCAATGGTACAAGTTGATATAGATGGAAATGCCACCATTTCTGGTAAAAGAAGTACCAGGGTTTTTATTGACGGGAAACCATCAGATTACATGACATCAAACATTGCCGATCTATTAAATGTGCTTCCATCAGATGCTATTGAGAAAATCGAAGTGATGACAAATCCACCATCTAAATATTCTGGAGACGGAGAAGGTATCCTCAATATTGTAATGAAAAAAGGCTTTAAAGTGGGCTTTAATGGGAACATTGGGGTAAATGCTGGTTTACAAGGCAATACAAACACCAATGCTTTTGCTTCTTATCGTGGTAAAAATTACAACATAAATGGTGGTGGCTCTTATCGTCAGAACATTGGAAAGGGTAATAGCCAAAGTTATAGAACAAATATTTTTCCTGACACTACTTTCTATTACAATCAGTTTAACAACAATAGAAATGAAAACGAAGGTGGTAATTTTAGGGTAGGTTTTGATTGGGATATTACGCCAAAACAAAGCCTTCGGCTTTCTACGAATTATAACATTAATAGTAACAATAGCATTTCTGGAAACGACTTTTATTATTTAAATGAAGAACAGATTGCTACTCGCCTGCGCAACCAGCAAAACCTTGGCAATGGCAATAGCAATAACTTCGTCTTTAATGCAGATTATAATTTACAACTTGATACTGTTGGTGGCAAAATGACTATTGGCGTTACCGTTAACACCAATTCGAATAACGATTTGCGTTCATACAATAGAACTTACGCTTTCCCAGCAAATCTAAACCCGAGTTTACAGCAAAACAACAATCAAGTTGGTAACGACGGCTTAACTTTTAACTTAGATTATGATAAACCTGTTTTTAAAAAACGCGACCAACTAGAATTCGGACTTGCCTATAATTATCGCAAGAACGATAACGATTTATTGGTCCAGAATTTTAATTATCAAACACAAGAATACATCACCAACCAAAAGCTAACCAACAAGTTTTTTTACAACGAAAACATCTTATCAGGTTATGCCTCTTATAATTATCGAAAAGGTGGTTGGGGCTTAAAAGGTGGCATAAGGACCGAATATACAAACGTAAACTTCGACTTGTCTACTGGTGCCAGCTACAATGTTAAACCATATTTAAGTGCTTTTCCCAGCGTTTCTGTCAATCGATTTTTTAAAAAGAGATATAATTTTGGCGCAACTTATAGTGTGCGGATCAACCGACCAAGGGAGTTTGCCCTAAATCCACAGGTTAACAATGCAGATACCTTAAATATCTCTTACGGAAACCCAGATTTATCTCCGTCTTACACCCATCAAATGGATTTGAGTTTTGGTGCTTTCGGATTAAAATGGTCGTTTACCCCACGTATTTCTTACTCAACCAGTAGCGGTGTTATCGAAAGATATAGAATTGTAAATCCGAATGGTATTTCAGAAAGCACTTTTGATAATGTGGGTACAAACCAATCTTTTGCCTTAATGTTAATCGGGAACTTCCGCCCTACCAATAAAATCTCTACAAATGGAAACTTCAGCGTTATCCAAAGTAAATACAGTTCTACATTAAATTCATCATTGAATAGAGATGGTTTAAGTTTACGAGGTTCTATAGGTATTTCGATGCAATTGCCTTATAAAACCGCCTTCGAATCTAACTTAAACTATGCGAATAACATCACAGCCCAAGGGCGTAACAAAGGTTCTATAAACAGCAGTTTTGGTGCTAGAAAAAGTTTCTTTAAAAACACATTGAGCGTAAGAATTAGTACACAAGACCCATTCAGAAACAAGAATAACGAATCATTTAATCAAGGTTTAAACTTCGTTTCTCAAAGTTTTTCTACCAACAACTCTAGCAATGTAAACTTTAGCTTAAACTATCGTTTTACAAAAGTGAAAGTTAATAAAGTTGTTATTCCGCCAGCGCCGAAACAATAAAGCTTAACACTTATAAATAATTCTTTTTTTGAAAAGCAGTTTCAGCATTTCAATCATAGGTTCTGCCCCGCTTTTCTTACGGCCACGAAAAAATGTGGCCTTCATACAATCGGGTTTAGATAACTTAGGCCTGTGCAGCTATGTCTGGTTGCATTTGCCAAGAACCACTACCGTTAAAATATAAACCTGATTAAAGCGAACACGTAGGGGTAACCCTTGCGGTTACCCGAAGTAAAGCGGAAAGCAGGACTCTATCAGCCAAGAACTACTGTCATTGTTTTTCAAAATTTAAAAACTAGAACTAAGACTTCATAATTCTCTGTATCTTGCGTTCATGAGTACGGATAACCCTTGGAAAGTTTTAAGCAGTCAAAAAATATACGACAATAACTGGATTTCGTTGACAGAACATCAAGTTTTAAATCCGTCTGGGGGTGCAGGAATTTATGGTGAAGTTCATTTTAAAAATTTCGCGATTGGCATTTTGCCTTTAGATGAAGACCTTAATACGTGGCTGGTGGGGCAATTTCGTTTCCCAACAAAAACCTATAGCTGGGAAATTATAGAAGGTGGCGGACCTCTAGATGCTGACCCAATTGAAAGTGCTAAACGCGAACTCGCAGAAGAAAGTGGTTTAACAGCAGCGAATTTCACAGAAATTCAGCGCATGCATTTGTCTAACTCTGTTTCTGATGAATATGCGATAATATATTTAGCTCAAGGTTTGACGGAAGGAGAATCATCTCCAGAAGAAACAGAACAACTAGTTATTAAAAAAATGCCGTTTGAGGCTGCTTATCAAATGGTTTTAAATGGAGAAATTACCGATAGCATAAGCGTTGCAGCTATTTTAAAAACCAAAATATTAATACAAGAAGGTAAAATTTAAACCAATGAGTAAATTTTTAGGCTACATATTTGGCCCTATTTTTAACATCGTATTCTTTTTATTTTTATGCATTTTCCATCCCATACAATGGATTTGCTTTCGTTTATTTGGTTACAAAGCACACAAGATTTCTGTAGATATCTTGAACTTATTTTTAACCTACAGCAATTGGGTTTTATTTAACTCGGTAACTTTTAAAAACGGACAAAACCTGCATACTGATAGACCGATTATTTTTGTAGCCAACCACCAAAGTATGTATGATATTCCTGGCATAATTTGGTTCTTAAGAAAACATCATCCTAAGTTTATTTCTAAAATAGAATTAACAAAAAACATCCCTTCTATCTCTTATAACCTAAGAGTTGGTGGTGGTGCTAACATTAACCGAAAAGATAGTAAACAATCAGTTTCTGAGTTGATAAAACTAGGTCGTAGAATGAAGGAAAATACTTGGAGCACTGTGATATTTGCCGAAGGTACTAGAGCCAAAGACGGCCAAATAAAACCCTTTAATGTTGGCGGCATTGCAACCTTGCTAAAAGTTGTGCCCGATGCTTTAATTGTTCCAATTGCCATTGAAAATTCTTGGAAAATTGTGCGTTATGGAAAGTTCTTCTTAACCGTTGGCAATCCAGTTAAGTGGACTGTTTTAAAACCTATCGACAAAACAGATAAGAATGCTGAAGAAATAGTTTTAGCAGCCGAAAATGCAATTAGAGAAAAATTAAATCAGCCAACTCGTTTGCTAGACATAGATGCAAATACAAGTCTTAAGTAATCAACGTTGGCGAGGACGCCAACGAAGAATTCCGAGGTTGGCGTCCTCGCCAACACTTAGTATAAATTAATAATGAGAATCATCAAATACCTTTTAATTGGTTTTTTAAGCTTTAGCCTGAGTGCAAATGCACAAAAGAAAATTGCAGAAAACACATTGCTTTGGGAAATCTCTGGCAATGGATTGGCAAAACCATCCTATCTTTTTGGCACTTATCATTTCGCCGATAAAGGATTTGTAGATACAATGAAGGTTGTAAACGAAAAACTAGCCGCAGCAGATATGGTGGTTGGCGAGTTAATCATCGACAAGGAACTGGCGGTTAAGCTAATGCCTTACATGATTTTGAAAAATAATTCTTTGGATAAATTGCTCGATGTTTCAGATTATAAATTAGTTGATGACTACTTGAAAAGCTTGGGGAAATATGAGCTTAAAATGTTCAATATGTTTAGTCCGATGGCAGTACAAACAATGATTATTCAAATGACCTCTCCTACAACTTTTACAGAAACTAATCCAGCCATCGACCAATACTTTCAGGATTATGGCAAAGCGAATAACAAGGAAGTAATTGGTTTGGAGACACTTGAAGAACAGGCTCAAATTCTATTTGGAAGCAGTTTAGAAAGGCAAAAGGAAGTATTGGTCAAATACGTTAAAGAGGCAGAGAAAAACAAAACTGAAAGCCAAAAACTTTACGATGATTATATTTCCCAGAACGTTAAAGCAATAGAAAAAAGGTTCTCCAAACTGGATGATTTTACTCCTGAAGAAAACGATAGGTTATTAAAAAATCGAAATGTAAAATGGGTAGAAAAACTGCCGAGTTTAATGCAAAACAAAAGTTTATTTATTGCTATCGGCGCTGGGCATTTAGTGGGTAAAGATGGGTTGATTAAGGGTTTTCAAGCCAAAGGTTACACGGTTAAACCTGTGGCGACGAATTAGTTCTTTGGTTAATGGCTGATAGTTAATGGTTCATTGCCACAACGCCTTAAGTAGGTGGCTTAGCTGATTAGACAATTAGCCATAGTCCATCAACCTTTCTAAACATTTATTGTCGTAAATAGTTCCTAGCCAAAGTTAGCTAGTTAAACTTCATTCCCTACTAAGCTATGGGCCATTGACCATAGTCCATCAACCACTCCCTAGATATTCTTCCCGTCTATCAACTTAAAAAATTCATCTCTATAAGTATCTCCTATTGGGATAATTTTAGAAGCAATTGAAATACGACTACGCTCAATACTTTCAATTTTATCAAGCGAAATGATGTATGACTTATGAACCCTGATGAACTCTCCTTTTGGCAAGGTTTCTTCCATCTTTTTCATATTCTGCAAAGTAATTACCCGTTCTGTTTTAGTGAAAATTGAAATGTAATCCTTTAAGCCTTCGATATACAAAATATCATCCAATTCAATTTTCTGAATTTTATGCTCTGTTTTTACAAAGATAAAATCTTGAACTGGTCCATTATTATGATTGTTGTTTTGTGGCGCAACAGGTTCTGGCACTACAACCGCAGCAGGTTCAGACTTTAATAATTGGTTGTGAACTTTTTCTACAGCCTTATAAAAGCGGTCAAAAGCAATTGGTTTTAAAAGGTAATCAGATACGTTCAAATCATAACTTTCCAATGCATATTGAGAATAAGCAGTTGTTAAAATATAGTTCGATTTTCCGCTAGCAATTTTCAAGAATTGTATACCCGTTAAATCTGGCATTTGGATATCTAGAAATACTAAATCAATTCCTCCAGCTTGTACCAACTGCAAAGCTTCAATGGCATTTTCGGTACGTTTTACCAGTTGCAAAAATGGCACTTTTGAAACGTAATCCTCAATTATATCGAGCGCTAATGGCTCATCGTCAACAGCAATACATTTTAATATCATAAGTCTAGCATCAATTCTGTAGTGTAATGGGTAGCCGAATTTACAATATTTAATTTATACCTATCGGGATAAAGCAACTGTAACCTTCGTTCAACGTTATTTAAACCAACACCGCCCATGGCGTCTTTATTGGTTTTACTTTTTTTATTGCTCACACTAAAGTGAAGTATTTTTTGGTTGGCAATAATATTGATTTTAATTGGATCTTCGGGCTCATTAGCAACCCCATGTTTAAATGCATTTTCTACAAACGAAATCAATATTAAAGGCACGATTTTCTGCCCGTCAATTTCACCATTAATGGAAATTACAACCGAAGCTCCGTCTTTAAACCTTAGTTTTTGAAGCTCCACAAAGCTGGTCACATATTCAACTTCCTTACTTAAATCTACCCAGCTATCATTACTTTCATAAATCATGTAACGCATAATTTCAGAAAGTTTCAAAATTGCATCTGCTGTTTTATCAGATTTTTGATAGGCTAGTGAATAGATATTATTTAAAGAGTTAAACAAAAAGTGAGGGTTTAATTGAGATTTTAAGAACTGAAGCTCCATATCTTTTTTCTCACTTTCTAAATTACGTTGAATTTTCTCGTTAGAAAACCAATCTACAGAGAACTTAATGATACAACTACTCACTAATACAAAGCCCGAGAAGAAAGTTGAGACAAGTACATAGTCATTAACCGCTATGTGATGTACATCTTTCCCTCTAATAGAAACAAGTACGTCATCTGGGTTTAGCACTGCTATTGTTGTTTTTATTAGAACGCTGGCAGCTAAAACAAAGATAAAGCTAAGTACATATAACCAATATTTTTTCCTTTTTTGTATAAGTTCAGGAATTAAGAATATATAGTTAATGTAAAAACCAGATAGATTTAAAACACTGAATAGTCCATACGAATAGATAATATCTTTTGTTGTATGTTCCCATAAAAACAATGTTGCGAATGCACCTCCCAACATGATCACCCAAAAAATAACATGCAATATTATAGCACCTTTACTCTTCATATTTAATTTATTTATATGCCTTAACTACATCCAAAGTAAATATATCATTTATTTTATGAGCTTACTTTCGACGAACTGGCATTTTTTTTCTACCAAAAGGCTAAAACTACCAATAAGTTGCAAAATAGCCTTTTTAACCGTTTATCTAGGATAAAATGCACTTGGTCTAAAACATTTTAGCAGCATATTTTAATTTATTCTATTTGTTCAACAAAACAAAACAACCTAACAAAAAGAACCTTAAAATAAAACGAGTTATGAAAAAGTTATCAAACGTATCGCCATTCTTACTTTTATTATTTCCAGTATTTGTGATGATGTTATTTGCATTTGCTACAAGCACAAATAACGTTCAAGATGATGAAGCAGTTGTAAAAACAGCAACTCCAACTTCAAACACAATTGTTAAAGCTACTGCAGCAATCTTAAAATAAGCATGAGCAATTTCGCAATAGAAACAGTAGGGTTAACTTATAACTTCGGTTCACAAACCGTTGTTAAAGATTTATCGCTACAAGTACCGCAAGGAAGTATATACGGATTTTTAGGCCCTAATGGCGCTGGAAAAACCACCACCATAAAGATTCTTTTAAATCTTTTACAATCTCCATCAGACCAAGTATTTATTTTTGGCAAGGAGATCAATTCAAATCGCATTGCGAGCTTAAAACGCATGGGTGCTTTAGTAGAACAACCTGCAATATATGCGCACTTATCAGGAAAAGAAAACCTAATTAATCGTTGCATCCTTTTAGGAATTAAAAGAAGTAAATGTGCCGAAATGTTAAGTTTAGTTGGCTTAACAGATGCCGCAAACAAAAAAGCTGGCAAATATTCTTTAGGGATGAAACAACGTCTAGGCATCGCATTAGCTTTAATTTCAGACCCTGAATTATTGTTGTTAGATGAGCCAACGAACGGTTTAGACCCAAATGGAATTATTGAGATTAGGAACTTGATGATCGAATTGACAGCTAAACATGGCAAAACCATTTTAGTATCAAGCCACTTATTAGCAGAGATTGAAAGAACTGCAACTCACGTTGGCATCATCAACAAAGGCCAGTTATTGTTTCAAGGAACAATTAATGAACTGCATGACTTGAGCAAGCCATCAGTAAAAATTGAAACTGACGACCAAGAAAAAGCTATTGAAATTTTAACAAATGCAGGTGCAGAAATTGTTCAGCAAGATGTGCAAACCGTATCGGTTACTTTTAAGACAAAAGCAGATATGGGAACAATGAATACATTGTTAGTTCAAAACGGTGTAACCGTTTTTTCTATTGGCAAGGAAAGAAAAGACCTTGAAAATTTATTCTTAGACATTACTTCAAAAAATTAACATGCGCTCATTATTCATATCACTACAATCAGAATTTTTTAAATCACGAAAAACGCTAGCATTTTGGGCTGCAATTATTTTACCTATCGCCATTTGCGGATTGATCATGATCGGATTTTATTTCGGATCTAAAGATGTATTGAAGAACAACTATCCTGGGATGGTCCTTTGGGGTCAATTCAGTGGAGCAACACTAGGCGTAATGGGTGTGCTAATTTTGCCTTTCTATGTAATGTTTATGGCTTTTTCTGTAAACAATATTGAACATAAAAATGATACCTGGAAAACATTATTTGCCCAACCACTCAACAAGTTTTCAATTTATGCCGCAAAATATCTATTCGCAGTTTCTTTATTATTTATCTGTTTAACATTATTCGCAACGCTTACCTACGTTAGTGGCCATATTCTTCAATTACTTGTTCCAAAATACACTTTTAACGATTATAACCCTATCCCAGCTCTGCTAAGATTTTACAGCAAACTATTTTTTGCTTCATTGGGTATATTATCATTACAGTTTGTATTTAGCTTGATATGGTCAGACTTTTTAAAGCCAATGGGGATTGGGTTTGTAGGTATCATTATGGGTATTATTACCGCCAATGTTGGATGGAAATGGGCTTATCTAATTACATATAGTAACCCTACATTGGCATTACAATTAACCAAGGCAAGTAAAAAAACAGATATCGAACAATTCCCAATTTTCACTCAAGAGGTTTGGGTAAGTTTAATATATGCATTAGTACTATTTATACTTGGTTATTATATTTTGACCAAAAGAAATATCAAATAAAGATTTTAGTTTAGTTTTTAGTTAAAAATGGGGTTGGTGGATGCTACCCCTTTTTTTATGGACTTTAATCAACAAAACTTAAACCACCAAGGCACAATGACACAAAGTGATTAAATATTCTTAATGTGTTGGTTATTCATTTTTAAACTTTGACAAACCATTTGCAATCGTCTAGAGGTTTGCCAAAGTATAGACAATTAAATAATCTTATTCTTTAAATCTTTGTACTTCGACCTCCCAATAGGCAATTGCTCTCCACTTCTAAGTAACAAGCTATACTTACTGCCAGGCTGAATTAGAATCTTTTCTGCCAGTTCTAAAGAAACCAAATAAGATTTATGAATACGTTCGAATGAGTCTGGCAATAAAAGTTCTAAACTTTCTAGTGATTTATCATGTAGCTCTTGTTTTCCATTACGTAAATGTAGTTCAGTATAAATCCCAGCTCCTTTAATGTAAAGCAAATCTTCAATAGGTATCAATTTAATATTACCAGCTTTCTTTACAGCAAGAAATTTAAGAGCCTCATCGCTTGGTTTTACGTTGTAATTTATTCTTTTGAAAGCTTGAGCTAGCCTAATTTCATCAAATGGTTTAGGCACAAAATCTAATACACCATATTCAAAAGCCATTATCGCCTTATCTGTATTAGCAGAAACAATAATAGTATGGAAAGATCTGGAAACAACAGATTCTAATAAGTCAAAGCCATTTTCTCCATTTAAATTTAAGTCTAACAACAACAAATCAATTTCATTATTATCTATGTGAGCCATTCCTTTCTGGACAGAATCACAAATTGAAATGGTAGAATTTTGCTCAAAGTAATTACTTGCCATTCTATCCAATCGCTTGGCAATTCTAGCTTCATCTTCAATTATTAATACTCTCATTTGGTATAAATTTTAATTGTGGTTATCCAACCTTGAGCACTTTCATTTGATGTAAACTCCCATTTATCCCCGTAACTTTCGGTCAGTCGTGCTTTGATATAAACGAATCCATTTCCTCCATCACGCGAATTAGTTTTTACCCTATTAGTTGCAAAAGTCTCAAAAGTATATTGTTTGTATTCAATTCCTGATGAGAATGAAAGCTTAAATTTCAAACTTCCATCGTCAAGTGGACTGCTATGTGTAATTCCATTTTCTAAAATGGTATGGAATAAAGCAGGCGGAACAAACTCATCTTCATCAATTCCATTTTCTTCCCATTGATAATTGATTTCTTTTCGAAATTGCATAACCGACAAGTGTTTTTTACACAACTCGATCTCTTGTCTAATTGGTATTAAAGCTTGTTCAGCTATGCTGTTCATGATATCAAATTCATCGGCCAATGCCTGAATAAATGCTGTACCTTCTTTGGGAGATTCTTCTACCCAATCCATTAAAGAAGTTAAGGTGTTTTTTATAAAATGAGGTTGAATATTCTTTTTAATAAGCTCCAACTGCAGTTTAGAAGAAAGCAATAATGAGTTTTGATATTGTTCTTCTATCACTTTCATTTGAATGGTATGCAGATAAAGCATACATAAAACGATGAAGCTAAAACTGATGAATAAACTAAAATCGTAAAATAAATATTGGTTAATTACCTCACTTACAAGCAGCCCAATTAACACAATTATTGCTCCTTTTTCTTTTTGATAAATTGCAGTAAAAACTACTAATAAGGAGCCTAACCACAATACTTGGCTGTATCGGAAGGCAGTAATATCATAATGGCCAAAGTTTAAAATATAGATAGCTACCAATATGACTAAGAGCAAAGCCATTAATGTTTTCTTCCATTTAAACTTAAATTGAATGGTAAAATACAACGGAACCAACATAGCGAGCGCAAAAGTTAACCAGCCTATGGTTTCTAGTCGCCAGAAGAAATGTGTGTATGGTATTTCTACGTAAAACTTAATGTATTCTAAAATCAGCAATGCAAAAAACAGAAAGCAAATGAGCGCAAAAATTAAAACAGTGTATTGTCTCTGGCGACTGTTGATGTATAAAAATAGATAGTAAATAGCTGCGATTAAAAATGCACCTGCCATCAAATTCATAAACGCGGTAATAATTAACGGTGCCCTAAGTAAGCTTTCATAAGTGCTTAAACCTAAGCCAATATCTCGCTCAACATGTTGTAGATAAGATTGTGAAGCACGAAGGGCCACTAGATGACTTCCAGTTTGTGCTAGTGAATCTGGAATGCTGTAATAAGTTGAAGAAGTACCCGCGATTTCTGCTCTTTGAGGACCGATAACTTGCCCATTGCTTCCTATAATCTGCCCATCCCAGTAAACATCGAAAGCACCGAACGCTTCTATTTTTAAGCCTAGTTGTCCTACTGGTTTTTTTACCAAATCAACCTTAGTTCGCACCCAAAAAACATTGTTTTTCGCATTTCCCCGTTCACTTGCCCAACCAACATCATTAAAATCTTTTTTTGCCCATAATTGGTTATCGCCTATTTTATATAATGGGGGATAATCCTTAAAATCGGTTGCTGGCCTGCAAGAAGACAGGAAAAGGATAGCTACTAAAAGAAAAAGGCAATTCTTCATTTACCAAAGATAGGCTATACATTCTTCATAAAAATGCATTTCAAAAGGATATAGAGCAGTTGACATAGTTTTCTATTAGATGATGGTTCATCGCTTGTAAACTTGTACCATGAAACAAATCTATTTCCTCCTCTTCATTCTATGTAATTGTTTATTTGTTAACGCCCAACAAGCGGGCAAAACTGCAATATCCGTTGCTGGAATTGTGCAAGAACAAGATAAAACGCCCATTGCTTATGCTACAGTTCGTATAAAAGACAAATCAGCCAAATTATTATCTGCCGCAATTACTGACGAAAAGGGAATTTTTAAACTAGAAGGAATTTCATCTGATAGTTTAACCGTAGAGTTTTCCTTGGTGGGTTATCAAACTTTGACTAAACAGTTAAGCAAATCAAACTCGGTAATAAATTTGGGAGTTATCATTCTTCAGCCAGATGCTACACTATTAAAAGAAGTGGCAGTTAATGGCGAGCAACCATCCATTAGCTTAAAGCTTGATAAAAAAGTATTTCTGGTTGGTAAAGATGTGTTATCTCAAACTGGTTCTTCCTTGGATGTATTAAATGGCGTTCCGTCTGTAAGCGTAAGTCCAGCAGGAGCTGTGAGTTTAAGAGGAAACAGCAATGTCTTGATATTAATTGATGGGAGACGTTCTGGTTTTACGCAAGGAAATGCACTTGACCAATTACCTGCCGACCAAATAGAAAGAGTGGAAGTGATTACCAATCCATCATCGAGATATGATGCAGCTGGTTCGGCAGGAATCATCAATATCATATTAAAGAAAAATAAAAAATCTGGATTAAATGGACAATTAAGTTTAGTAGGTGGTGTGCCAAATGAGACTAGAATTACACCCAGTTTAAACTACAAATCAGCAAAGATTAACTTGTTCTCTACCTTCGGTCTCCGTTATTCAGATTATGATGGACTCTACATTTCAGACCAATCTACCAATGATGCTGGAACTACAAACTTGCTGCATAAACGACAAGATGAGGATAGACATGACGATGCTAAGATGTTATATTTTGGTGGCGATTTTCTAATTAACAACCACAACACCATAACGGCTGCATTTTTAAATAAAACCACAAACGACCACGATAAAACGAGTTTGCAATATGATTATGCAAAAAAGGGAAATACATTAGATAGCGCATTGTTGCGTGAAGGCGAGTCTTGGGAAAAAAGAAACTACAACCAGCTGGAGTTTAATTACACCAAAACGTTTAATAAGCCTAACCAAAAATACACTGTAGATATGCAATATGATTTTTGGAACAGTGATAAAGACTGGAACCTATCTACCCAAAAAACCTTGCCTATCGCTACAAATTTTCCAAGTGTTAAAACAAGTTCTATAGGTGCCAGCAAGGATTTTATGTTGCAAACAGACTATGTGCATCCATTAGATAGCATTGCAAATTTAGAGTTTGGCATTAAAGCCGAAAAACGCAGCGTAACGAGCGACTTTAAAGCAGAGCGACAAAATAATACCAATTGGGAAATATTAGATGGAATTAATAATGAGCTTATTTACGATGAATTAATTGGAAGTGCCTATGTGCAATTTGGCAGTAAGTGGAATAAAATAGCTTATCAACTTGGAATGAGAACTGAGTTAACTAAAATTGGTTTAGAGGACAGGGCAGGAACATTTAATAGCGATAAAAACTACACTAGATTTTTTCCGACGCTCAACTTATCTTATCAGATTAATACCAAAACAACCGTTCAGGCTAGTTACAGTAAACGCATTAACAGGCCATCGCTTTTTGCTTTATACCCTTTTAATGAGCTAACGGATTTTAATTCGCAATATGTTGGTAATCCAAATTTAAATCCATCTTATGCTGATGTTATAGAATTGAGCTTTTTGAGCAATTGGAATAAAGTCACTTTCAATCCATCGATATACTATCAAAACAATAAAGATATTACTCAAGATTATACCTACAGAAACTCAAATGGCGTTTTTATCACAACTCCCATAAATATTGATGGCGAAACACGGAGTGGACTAGAACTCTCTTTGTTGTACAACCCTTACCGTTTTTTACAATTTAGCATAGAGGTTAATGCTTATCACTTTACGCAAAAAGGGTTTTATGCGAATCAGGATTTTTATTACAATGGCAACATTTTAACCAGTAGGATAAGCACACAAATTAAGTTACCTAAAAAGTTGAGTTTTCAAGGGCGATATAATTTTACAGGAGCGCAAAGCAATGCGCAAAGTAGAACTGCAAGCATTCACAATGTGGATGTTGGAGCAGGTAAAACATTTCTTAAAGATAAAGCAACCTTATTGTTTGATGTAGCTAACCTATTTAATTTAAGAAAATTTGAAACTACAACAACGGGAAACAATTATTCACTTGTTCAGGTTAACAGTCCGAATGCAGCAAGATATCGCTTAACGTTTGTGTATAAATTAAACTTAAAAGAAAACCAAGGCGCAAGACAAGCTAAAGCAGGAAATAGGAATTAATTTTGTCATTCCGACTTTGGAGGAATCTATAAAGATGATTTATTTCATAGATTCTTCGCTTCGCTCTGAATGACAAAACTGATTAGAGGAGAACATTTTTATCGCCCTGCCCTCGGTATAATTACCAAACTTTCGTGCCCATTCTCATCTACAGATTGCACACCGAAATAATAATTATCTTTTGAGTAGGCTAACGTTGCTGCGTTTTCTTTCACGAAAAATTTCTTCTCCCAATATGGACTTGTTGTTTCACGCATCAACACATAATAGCCTGCTGGCGTTTTGCCTTTTGGTGCATCCCATTTTAAAGCAGTTTTATTGGTTAAGCCAGCGGTAAGTACCACCACATTTTCAGGTTCTTGAGCCGATAATGCTAAATTAGACATCACCGAAAGGTTCATTCTGGTTACCTTTTGCAGGTAGTTATAATCTACATATTCTGGCAAATCGCCAAACTTAAAACCATTTTCTGTCCTCACATCTTGATGTTGTCTATTAAAATCTTCATTCATCTCGGTAATCCGTACTGCGGCAAAACCTTGTTGAGAAAATGGTGTATGATCTCCTCCACGTAAAAAGCGGTCTCTTCTATAAATCAGTTTTACTTCTAATTGGTCCACATATCGCTCTGCAACCTCTTTAATGTATCTTGCAGCTTGTCTCGCTTTTCCATCGTTATCGGTTCCAGCCGATTGTCTTGCTGCCACTTGTGCTGGTGTTTCTAAAGGCGACACTCCTTCACTAAATACACGTACACTTTTATTGTCCTTAATGTCGGTTTCCATTCCGTAAGAATTTCCAACTATGTCATTGTTCATCAACAAGTGAACATTCCAACCTTCTTCCTTTGCTCTTTTGGCCAGATTTGTGGCACCATATAGACCTTGCTCCTCTCCCACCATCGCCACAAAAACTAAAGTACAATTGAATTTTTGTTTGCTCATTATCCTACACATTTCCATAACCGCAGCAACACCAGAGGCATCATCATTTGCGCCAGGGGCGAAATCTTTAATATTCATCACGTCAGTGACACGTGAATCATAATGTCCAGAGACCATTAACATCCTTTTATCATTCGGGTCGGTACCTGGCAAAATGGCTACTACATTTTTAAGTACAACAGGTGCAGTTATCCTTCTACCATCTGCAGGTTGAGTAAAAGTATCATAAGAAACTTGAAGTCTATTTCCTCCAGCGACACCATATTTTTCAAACTCACTTTTAATCCAGGTTCTGGCAGCGCCGATACCTGTGGTTTTACTCAAAGTGTCGCTTAAAGTATGACGAGTTTGAAAAGAAACTAACTTTTTAATTACTGATTCTAAATTTGAAGCCGAAACTTCATTAACTAACGTACTTATGGCTGGGTCTCGACTAATGGTTTGCTGAGCAAAAAGCTTTCCAGAAGCTAAAAGGATAAAAAACGCAGTGATTCTAAAATATTTCATGCTAATCATAATAGGGCGTGTAAAAATCTGAATAGAAAGGTACAATTATTTATGATTAACTGTAAATTGACCAACAATAATGATACTTAAAATCGCTTAACAACTATTTAAAACTATAATTATGATGAAACCATCTAGCGCATACAAATATCAAACAACATAGATGCGATAGATAGCTTCATCTCAACTAAAAAACAACTTAAATTATGATGAAAAAAATTACTTTTAGCGCATTGGCTTTAGGCTTATGCTTTTCTGCATTTGCGCAAGAGCCAGTAAACTCGGCCGCTGTTGCAAAAATTAGAACAGAAGGACTGGATAAATCTAAAGCATCTGAAATTGCTTACCAGATTACTGATGTTGCAGGACCACGTTTATCTAACTCACCGGGCTTAAAAAGAGCACAAGACTGGGCGGTTAAATATTTCAATGAAATGGGCTTAAAGAATGTTCATTTAGAGGCTTGGGGCGATTTTGGTAAAGGATGGCAAGTTGATAAGTATTATGCTGCTACAACCAAACCTTTCTATCGTCCAATTATAGCTTCTCCAAAAGCTTGGACGCCAAGTACAAATGGCCCAATTAAATCTGAGGTAATTTTAATTAAAGCTGATACAATAACTGATTTAGCCAAATATAAAGGCAAGTTAAAAGGTAAAATTGTAATGATTGAATCTGCATTGGTACAACCTCTAAAGAATACCTATAAAGCAGATGCCGTTCGTTATACAGAGGAAGATTTAGAGAAGATGGCTGCTGCTACTCCTCCAGCTGCTGGCGGTGGTGGCCAAGGAAATCGTCAAGGTGCTCCAGGTGCAGGTAACAACCAAAGAGCGATGATGATGAGAATGATGGGTATGAGAGCTGCAATTGATAGCGTATTATTAGCAGAAGGAATTGGATTAAAATTAACTTATGCTCGTGGAAGTCACGGTACTTTCTTTACTAGCAATGGTGCTTCTTATAAATTAGATGCTAAAGCAGTAAATCCAGAATTAGAAGTTAGCAGCGAAGATTACTTACACATTTTACGTTTATTACGTGGTGGCGAAAAAGTGGAGATAGAAGCTGAAGTTAAAACTTCATTTTATGATAAAGACCCAAAAGGATATAATGTAATTGGAGAAATCCCTGGTACAGACCCTAAACTAAAAGACGAAGTTGTAATGTTAGGTGGCCACTACGATTCATGGCATTCAGGTACAGGCGCAACTGATAATGGTGCAGGATCAGCGGTTATGATTGAAGCAATGCGTATTTTAAAAGCTATCGACTTTAAACCAAAACGTACCATTCGTATTGCTTTGTGGAGTTCTGAAGAGCAAGGTTTATTCGGATCAAGAGGTTATGTAAAACAACATTTTGCAGATCCGGCTGACATGAAAGCTAAACCTGAGCACGAAAAATTATCTGCTTATTACAACTTAGATAATGGAACAGGAACAATTAGAGGTGTTTATTTGCAAGGAAATGCTGCAGTAAAAGACATTTTTCAAGCTTGGTTAACTCCATTCGCAGATTTAGGCGCTAAAACAATTACCATTAGCAATACTGGCGGTACTGATCACCAAGCTTATGATGGTGTTGGCTTGCCTGGCTTCCAGTTTATTCAAGACCCAATGGATTATAACACTCGTACTCACCACTCTAACATGGATACATTTGATCGTTTAGATGTTGAGGACTTAAAAAAATCTGCAACTATTGTAGCTTCTTTTGTTTACCATACTTCAGAAAGAGCTGAGAAATTGCCTCGTAAAGCAATGCCTACTCCAGCGCCTGCAAGACCATAATTATATAAAACTACATACAAAGAAAGCCTCCAGACAAAAATCTGGAGGCTTTCTTTTTAGAACGTAAACACCTGCTCCTTAAAAGCCCAAACTACTAATTGATGTGAATTTTTAAAGCCCAATTTCTTTACCATATTTCTGCGATGTGTGTTAACGGTTAGCTCACTGATAAATAGCCGATCGCTAATCTCCTTACTATTGTTCCCCATACATACCAAATGCAAGATTTCTAACTCCCGTTGGCTAATTTGTTTCGCTTCGTAAGATATTTCTAAGGTCATAATAAATTTTCTTAAACTTTATAAGCACCTATAATGCCTTATTTTTAGTGGGTTTTTATTCTTCAGAAACAATGGTTCCTTTATTTACTAGTTTTTGTATGCAAAAGCGACTACCTTATTAATCGGTTGATATTTTAGAAAGCATTGCAATCAATGCTTTTCCATTGTTGTGTTAATTGAGCAATCTGTGATTTTGTTGCCGCGTCACATTTTTCAAATTTCTTAATTAGATCTAAAGATGACTGTTTTAAAACATTGCAGTTACCTTTTGTTGGGCTATTTGCAAACTTCATAGCTGTGTTATAATAGGCGTTCGATTCTGCATCGCTAAAAGTGCAGGCCGAAGATGTTACATCTTCTTCAGGTTTACATTTAGTGAATACAATTATTGCACAAAATAGAATTGCAATTTTGAGAGCGTAATTTTTCATAATTTTTAATTTAATGATTGTTTTTTAGGGTGATTTAATGTTTAAACTTTTAATACAATCAAATTTAGCTTGGTATTTTTTCGAATTTAAACGCCTAATCGCCCTATTTAACAGGGTATTTTTACGGTAGCACAAAAGATCATTTTACGCTTGCTAATTCACTAGTAATTAATGACTTTTAGTAAAAATTAAACGCAAACAATCTAAATTTAAAATTATGTTAGTACAACTAGATGAAAAAAGCAAAGACAGAGGGGCAATTAAGAAAAAAGACATTAAGAAAATGGTAAAATACCATAGAGGAGGTGTGGCATTAAGCAAAAAGTTGAAATATGCTCATTTTAGATTGGAGGATATTTTGGATTTATTTGTAAAAAATGGAGTATTACACAGTAAAATTATTGACCTTTTAGAAAATGATCTAGATGTGCAGCAACATAATAAAGATTATGGAGTAAAGATTTACTTAGGAAAACATAAAGAATTAAAAACTTGTCCTCCTAATGGAAGATTAAAACCAGAGGAATATCTAAAAAAGACTACAACCATAATTTGCAATACAGATCTTGCAAATAGCGCTATTTCATCAGTAAATTTTAAAGGATTTAAAGATATGTTAGAAGACCACAAATGCCTCTTAATAGCGTCTGCAAGGCCGAAAAGCCCAACAGACCCAGGCGATGGCCTTGATCAAGCAGAAATTTGTCCGCCTTTTCCAAACAATGATGAGGAAATTTATGATATCGGAAGTGATTCCTAATCGATAATTTAATGTGGTTAACTAAATTCCCCTTTTCATTAATAGTAGAATGGATGTGTTTAATCGCATCCATTCTATTTCTTAGAAATACTTACAGCAAATACTGGAGATATTTTATTCCATATCTTGCTATTACAGTCATTATTGAAAGCTATAGCTTCTTTGTTAATAGATATTTATTTTTAAATGTGGATACTCAATGGCTTTATAATGTTTTCTTATTAATTTATACGGTATTTCATATTTATATTTTTTATAAAATAATAGACATTCCGTATGTAAAGAATATTTGCATAATTTGTCTACTTCTCATACTAGGATTCTACAGTTGGGATTTTTATAATATAGGTTTTATGAAATATTTTTCTACAACTAATACTATATTTAGTGGGGCTCTTATTCTATTATCAATATTATATTATTACAGTTTATTTAAACAAGAAGAGGCAAAAGATATTTTAAGCGAACCTGCTTTTTGGTTTGTTTCAGGCTGCCTAATTTTCTATGTAACAAGTAGTGTGGCAAACGCCTTTTTTAAAGAAATTGTAGAATACAGCAAGCAAATTAAATTTCCTTTAAGGTATGTTATCATGAATTTTTTAAATATTATGATGTACGGATGTTGGATTAAATCATTTATATGTCTTCACAAAACTCAAGCCTCTTCATAGCATTCATTTTAATTACACTCATTTTTTTTATTGTAGCGCTGGGGCTCATTTTTCTTGTAGTTATTTACAATCAACGTAGAAAAAAGCATTTAATTGAGAAACAAATGATGAAGCACCAATTCGAATCAGAACTTCTCAAAACTCAAATTGAAGTGCAAGAGCAGACTATGCAAACTATCGCATCGGATCTTCATGACAATATTGGACAATTACTTAGTTTAACAGCACTTACATTAAATTCAATTAATTTAAACGAACCACAGCGCCTTGAAAAGAAAGTCGCAGAATCTTTAAATCTAGTTAATAGCTCTATAAAGGAATTAAGAGGTTTAGCAAAGCTGATGCACGGAGAACTTATTGTACAGACTGGTTTAGGAAATGTCATTAAACACGAGCTAGATCGTTTAAAGAAACTAGGCAACTACGAGTTAAAGGTTAAAAATGAACTCATTAATATTGAAATTCACTCTCAAAACAAGGATCTTATTATTTTACGTCTGCTTCAAGAAATCATCAATAATATTATAAAACATTCAAAAGCCACACGGTTAGAATTTAATATTTATATGATCAGTGAAAAAATATTTTTAAAAATACAAGATAACGGGGTTGGTTTTGATATCGAAAACGTGAAAATGAAGAAATCTGGCATGGGGTTAAATTCTATTTTTAAGAGAGTAGCTTTAATCAATGGCGAAATTTTGATAACCTCATCGCCTACAAGTGGAACATTAATAGCTATAGACATACCCTATCCATAAAACCATGGAAAATGAAATTATAAACATTGCCATTGTTGATGACCATACATTATTTCGTTCTGGTTTAGCTAGCCTTTTATCAGAATACAATGAAATTAGTGTTGTTTTTGAGGCAACTAATGGAGTTGATCTTCAAGAAAAAATCATAAACTATCCAAATACCCAACTCGTATTAATGGATATCAATATGCCAATCATGGATGGGTATACCACTACAAAATGGCTTAAAGATACGCTACCTCATATTCATATATTAGCATTGAGTATGTTCGAAGATGAAAAGGCTATTATCGGAATGTTGAAAGCTGGAGCAGGTGGTTACATGCTAAAAGAGTCCAAGCCTTCAGAGCTTTTAACTGCAATAAAAACCACCATAGAAAAAAGCTTTTATATTAATGATTTGGTCTCAGGCAGGCTTTTAGTCTCTTTAAAACACGACCATAACAAACCAATCTTTTCCGAAAAGGAATTAATATTCTTGCAGTTTTGCAGTACAGAATTAACCTATAAAGAAATTGCATCAGAAATGAATATTAGTCCACGAACTGTAGATAATTACCGCGAATCTCTTTTTGCCAAATTAAATATAAAATCAAGAACTGGTTTGGTAGTTTATGGCATTAAAAATAATATGATTGTGATTTAGATTATAATCCTTTAACTAATCCCTTTATTATAGCAATACGTTTCTACGACTATAATTTTCGTATATTAGTTTATCAAAAGGATATGTCTTTTATCCAACGTTTAGCCTCAGCATCAAATCCATCAGAATCCAAGTCCACATCAAGTGCACCTCAATTCCGCGTCAAGTCTACCTCTTCTTCGACCCTCATTCGTCCCTTCTCTTAGCTTCCTCCTATATTCCTTTGTTAAAATGCAAAGTTTAAGGAACGAGACATGCAGGATACACGACTAAGGGATATTAGTGCGACTACAGGAGAAAGGTTAGAGGATTAAAAAGTGGCAATTAGTGTGCTGATTACAATTCAAACTCCTGATGCCTATCTGGAATTTCTACATTAACAAATCCCTTGGCAATCAGTTTTTCTTTAAACACCTGTTGCACATCATATTCTCCGTGTACCAAAAACACCTTTTTAACCTTGCTTGCATCCTGGCAAGACATAAATTTCAATAAATCTTCATAATCACCATGTGCACTCATAGATTGAATAGATTGCACTTCTGCTACAACTTGATATTGTTCTCCATAAATACTTACCTCTTTTTCGCCATTTTTTAATCGACCACCCAAAGATCTTGGTTCACAATAGCCCACCATTAAAATAGTATTTTTGCTATCGCTGATGTTATTTTTAATGTGATGCTTTACCCTCCCAGCTTCGGCCATGCCAGATGCCGATATGATAATACAAGGTTCGGGTTTATTGTTTAAAGCTTTAGACTCGTTGGCATCTTCTATGTAATGCAATCCATTAAAATCAAATGGATTATCATCTATTTTTAAAATATCTAAAACTTCATCATTATATCCTTCTGCATGTTCTTCTATTATTTTGGTGGCTTTGGCCGACAATGGACTATCAACATAAACTTTTATAGCTGGCAATTTACCTTCTAAATCTAGGTTATTTAAGATGTACAGCAATTCTTGTGTTCTGCCAACACTAAACGCAGGTATAATTACTTTGCCTTTTTTCTCTACGCACGTTTTTAAAATTGCTTGCAAAAAAGCTTCTTCTGTTGGTTGCGCATCCTTATGTAAGCGATCTCCATAGGTAGATTCTAACAAAATATAATCTGCTTGAGGAAACTCTTGAGGAGATTTTAAAAGTAAATCGCCATACTGACCAACATCACCACTAAAACATAACTGTGTTGTTTTTCCATCCTCAACAATTGTTAAATTAACAGATGCACTACCAATAATATGGCCAGCATCTATAAACTCTAAGGTAACTTCATCAGTTACCCTTGTTGGATTTTGATATTCAACCGCCACGAAATATTCCATAGCAGTTAAAACATCTTCCTCTTCATATAAAGCCTTTTCTAAAGGTAAACCTCTTTGTTGTCTTTTCTTATTTTCATATTTCAAATCGCCAGCCTGAATTTTAGCAGAATCAAGCAATAAAATCTTGCTTAACTCTTTTGTAGCTTGGGTTCCAAAAATTACACCTCTAAAACCTTGTGAAATTAGTCGAGGAATTAAGCCGCTATGATCTATATGTGCATGAGAAAGAATTAAGAAATTTACCTCAGCAGCATTAAAACCAAACTCATTATTTAATTCATCTGTTTCTTGCCCCATTCCCTGAAACATGCCGCAGTCTAATAATATTTTAGTTCCGTTGTTTAATGTAATTAAGTGCTTGCTTCCTGTAACGTTACGGGCAGCGCCATGAAAGGCAATCTTCATATATATTTGGTTTATTTTTAATATTTAAGAAAAAATTGATAAAACATTTTGCAAACTAAAATATTAGTTATAAGTTTAGGTAATTAAATGTTTGCCTCCCTAAACAATATGGGCGGCTCCATGAAAGACAATTCAAATATGTTTTTTGTTTATTTTTTAATATTAAGAAAATAATTGATAAAAAGCTTTGTAAACTATAATATTAGTTTTAAGTTTATGTAAAAATAATGAACATTTTAAAAATTTATCAATTATTATTATCTCTAACGCTCACAATATATACATAAACAACAATTATCATGGAAATTAAAGATTTAACGAAGGCAGAGGAACAGATCATGCAAATTGTATGGCAACTGGAAAGTTCATTCGTAAAAGAAGTAATGGATTACTTACCAGAGCCCAAGCCTGCGTACAATACGGTATCTACAATTATTAGAATATTAGAAGTTAAAGGCTTTATTGGACACGAAGCTTATGGAAAAGCTCATAAATATCATCCTTTAATTAGTAGAGAAGAATACAAAAGACATGCAACTGAAAAGTTATTAGGAAATTACTTTGAGAACTCTGTAGAAAGCATGTTCTCTTTCTTTGTGAAGGAAGAGAAATTGGATTTAAGTGATGTGGATGAAATTTTAAAGATGATTAACAAATTTAAAAATAAGCCAAAATGAGTTGGGCACATTATCTCTTGCAGGTAAACATTTACCTAGTTATATTTTATTGTTTTTACAAACTGCTTTTAGATAGAGAAACTTATTTTGTTTTAAATAGGTTATATCTTGTTTTATCAGGGTTATTCTCCTTGGCTATTCCATTTTTAAGATTCGAAATGTTTAGTGAAAAGGCAGTTAGTGATAAACTATACATCAGCGTTAGCGAAATTAATACCATAGTAAGCAATTATGCTATTATGCCGCAAACACAAGAGCAATATGATTGGGGTAGGTTAATTGTTATGATATACATCGTGGGTACGTTTATTTTCTTGCTTCACTTTGCCTATCAACTATTTGCAATTAACCAGCTTTTTGGCAAAACAGATTCAAATTCGGCATTTTCGTTTTTGAATAGAAAATCTGTTGCCGAAAATTTACCAGAAAGAGCTACTGTAGACTTGCATGAAGATATTCACGTAAAACAATTTCACACGCTAGATGTAATTTTCTTTGAGGTATTAGGAATATTAACTTGGTTTAATCCGATTATTTATCTATATAAAAAATCTATTAAAAACATTCATGAATACCTAGCAGACGAGGCAGCAGCAAAGTTTCAGGGAGATAAAGAGACCTATGCATTGTTATTGTTAAGCCATGCTTTCGGGGTAAAACCCAATAGTTTAACCAATGGTTTTCTAACAAAATCAATGATTAAAAAGAGGATTTTCATGTTGCATAAACAACGTTCTAAAAAAGCAGCAATTTTAAAATATGGCTTGTTCGTTCCTCTATTTGCAATTACTTTAGTTTTATCATCCGCTACCATTCGTAAAAACAATCAAATTCTAGCAGTTGCAGATAAAATACCTCTCAATGAAGCTAATGAAGTTTTTACACAGGTAATAGAACAACCTTTAAGTGTTGTTAATCTTGCACCTAGAACTACAAAACTAGATCAAGTACAGGTTCAAGCAATTGTTGTTAATAACACAGAAACAAAACCTTCAAGTTACAATAGCATAAACGAAAAAGAAACCACTAATTCTTGGAATGCATTTTACAAATATTTAGGAGACGGCATCAAATATCCAACTGAAGCAGTAAAGAAAAAAGTACAGGGAAATACGGTGATAAATTTTTCTGTTAGACGAGGCAAAGCGATGGATATTGTAGTTCAAAACGAACTTGGATCAGGATGCGACGAAGAGGTAATTGAACAAATCACAAACTATGATGATTTCTTTCAGAAAGATGGCGACTATAGCTTAAAAGTAACATTCAAACTTGAAGGTTCTGATGCTCAAATGAAAAACGAAAATGTATCTACTGATGCCGAAAGAACATCAATGTCTAATTTGGTCATTACAGCTTACGCACCAAAAGAAGAGGTAACAGATCAAACTGTTTACAACTTCGTTGCCATGTCTAACCCACCAACTTACCCAGGCGGACTCGCAAAGTTTTATGAGTTTTTAGGTAAAAACATAAGATATCCTCAATTCGCGTCAGATAATGATGTTCAAGGAAAGGTGCTTGTTTCTTTTACGGTTGAGAAAGATGGCTCACTATCAGATATTAAAGTAGAACGAAAACTAGGTTTCGGCACTGATGAAGAAGCTGTTAGAGTTTTAAAAACCAGTAAAAAGTGGTTCCCTGGTATTCAGAATGGCAGGGCTGTTAGGGTTAAGTACAATATTCCCATCAGCTTTGCACTAGACCCAAGTAAGAAAGAGTCAAAATCAGTCTCATTTGCAACAATACGTACAAAAAATTATAACAGTGGAGAATCTCCAATGGTTATTGTTGATGGAGATACTAAAGATGACGACTTCTTAAAAACCATAGACGCCAATACAATTGAAAGCGTAAGTATTGTAAAAGATGCAAATGCAATAGCATTATATGGAAAAGAAGGAAAGAATGGGGTTATCATGGTAACTACCAAAAAACCAAAACAAAAATTAATTACGGCTACCCTAACTAATAGAAATTAAGCTTATGAAAAGGATTATTTACTTTTTGTTGTTAAGCATCTGCTCAACGGTGGTAATAGCACAAGAAAAAAAAGTTGCTAATGGTATAGACTGGGATAAGTTCTACAAATATCTAGGCAGCAATGTTAAGTATCCTGAAAAAGCTAAAATGCTTGATGCCCAAGGGAACAGCGTAATTTTATTAACCGTAACCAATGGAGCTATAAAAAAGTTTACTGTTAATAATGCTAACCCAGAGTTAGGTTTCGATGAAGAAGTGGTAAAAAACCTTTTTAACTATAAGCCTTTTAATAAAAACCAAGATGGCAATTATGCCTTGATAACTTCATTCAGAATCTCAGACTCTAAATCCCCAATAAAAAACGAGCATTATATTATCCCGAAAGGATATGCTGAATTGAAACTAGTAGTGATGGGTTATGGAGCTAATAAAGTTGGAGCCATAGATACTGCAAATTCTAAGAATGGCTTCAAAATTAATTTTACACATGGCTCACTACAAAATCCAGATGGTAAACGTCCATTAATAATAGTTAATGATGAGGCTATTGAATATTCTTTAATGAATACAGTTAATCCAAATAATATTCAGTCCATTTCTATTCTAAAAGATGCTGCATCTACACTTAAATATGGAGAAGAAGGCAAAAATGGTGTAATTATAATTCAAACCAAAGACTACATTCCAAAAAACACTGTAAAATAAATCTCTAAACTTAAACTAAGACTATATGAAAAAGTTAATTTATTCATCGCTAATTGCGGTGTTACTACTAACGTTTTGCCAAAAATCTGCTATTGCACAAGATGATGATAAGATTTACAATTTTGTTTCTATAAAAAACCCACCTACTTATCCTGGAGGTCTGCAAGCATTTTACAAGTTTTTAGGCGCTAATATTAAATACCCTGAAATGGCCGCTAAAAACAATGTGCAAGGTACGGTTCTGGTCTCTTTTGTAGTTGAAAAAGACGGTTCGTTGTCTGATATTAAAATTGAACGTAGCCTTGGCTCTGGAACCGATGAGGAAACTATTAGGGTATTAAAACTATCAAGAAACTGGAATCCTGGGATTGAAGATGCAAGACCTGTAAGAGTTAAATACAATATACCTGTTAAATTTGCTTTGCCAGGAGTGAAAGCTAATACCAACACAAATACTGCTAGACCTACGAATGCAGCTAATTCAACAACCCAAGTTGTTGAGGATAACACCATATATAACTTCGTATCAATGGTAAATCCACCAAAATATCCTGGAGGGTTAGCTAAACTTTATAAATTCTTAGGTGAGAATATTAAATACCCTACAGAGGCGAAAGAGAACAAGATACAAGGGAAAGTATTGGCAAGCTTTACTGTACAAAAAGACGGTAGCTTGGCCGACATAAAAGTGATGAGAAAACTTGGATTTGGCACAGACGAAGAAGCTGTAAGAGTTTTAAAACTTTCTCCAAAATGGGAGCCTGGACTAGAAAATGGCCGACCAGTTAATGTGAAGTATAATATTCCAATCTCATTTAACTTGGCAAAATAGCATTGAAAAATATATTATATATACTAATCGCGCTTATAACATTTGTGTCTTGCAAAGCTGATGAAAAGAAAGAAACATCAGTCGAACTTGTTAATGATGAAATATATTCTGGTGTGAATGATAGTGATTTAATCAAAAATCCAGCATTATATATTGGTGGTATGAATAAATTTTATCAATTCTTAGAAGAGAATATCAAATATCCTATAGATGCAATTGAAACCAATATACAAGGAAATGTAAGACTATCCTTTAATATTGGAAAAGATGGTTCATTAAGCAACATTAAAGTTCTTGACTCTTTAGGATTTGGGCTTGATGAAGAAGCCATTAGAGTCTTAAAATTAAGTAAGAAATGGAAGCCTGCTGTTAATATAACCGGTGAAAAGATTGCAACAACTCTTGCTATTCCAATTAAATTCTCATTAACTGATTAATACTCAACAAAAAACCCCAACCAAATTGGTCGGGGTTTTTCGATTATTAAACTCCTTTGTCTCGGACATTTAAATCTAGTAATTTAATAGGAGAAAAACAAATTTGTTCAAAGTCCTTATTTTAAACAAGTTATTCTTTATTCACAATTTGGATTAAATAAGTCTTCGACTACGCTCAGACTGACAAATTTACTAGCCTTCTTCTTCGCTGATGAATTTAGCTGAATAGTAATCTCTATTCATACGAGCAATGTTCTCTAAAGAAATTCCTTTAGGGCATTCTGCTTCGCAAGCACCTGTATTTGTACAGTTACCAAAACCTTCAGCATCCATTTGCGCAACCATATTTTGTACACGTTTGTAACGCTCTGGTTGTCCTTGTGGCAATAAAGCTAATTGAGAGATTTTTGCAGATACAAATAACATTGCCGATGCATTTTTACAAGTAGCCACACAAGCACCACAACCAATACAAGCTGCTGCTTCGAATGCTGCATCTGCTTGTGCCTTTGGAATTGGCAGGTTGTTAGCATCTTGCGCATTACCCGTATTTACCGAAATAAATCCGCCTGCAGCAATAACTCTATCAAATGCAGATCTATCTACAGTTAAATCCTTAATTACCGGAAATGCTTTCGCTCTCCAAGGCTCAACTACAATAGTATCTCCATCCTTAAATGAACGCATGTGTAACTGGCAAGTAGTTACTGCATCTTTTGGACCGTGAGGGCGACCATTGATAAACATTGAACACATACCGCAAATACCTTCGCGACAATCGTGGTCAAATACAATTGGGTCATCACCTTTGGTAATTAAATCTTCGTTTAAAACATCGAACATTTCTAAAAAAGACATATCAGGAGAAATATCGGCAACTTTATAGTCAACCATTTTCCCTTTGTCTTTTGTGTTCTTCTGACGCCAAACCTTTAGCGTTAAGTTCATATTTCCTGTACTCATTTCTGTTGAGATTAAGACTTAGATTTGAGATGTGAGATGTGAGATGTGAGATGTGAGAATCGAGGACGTCGCCTTATCTCATATCTCAAATCTAGTTTCTCATATCTCCTCTCTCACATCTATTTATAACTTCTTTGTGCTATTTTAATATTTTCGAATTTCAATTCTTCCTTATGAAGCTCGAAATTTCCGTCACCTTTATTTTCCCAAGCTGCTACGTAAGCGTAACCTTCGTCATCACGTAATGCTTCTCCTTCTTCTGTTTGATATTCTTCACGGAAGTGACCACCGCAGCTTTCATTACGATTTAATGCATCAATACACATTAGCTCACCTAACTCGATGAAATCTGCAACACGACCAGCTTTTTCTAATTCTGGGTTGTACTCATCCGCCGATCCAGGAACACGAACGTCACTCCAAAAATCTTTTTTCAATTGTTGAATTTCTGCAATTGCAGATTTTAGACCTTCAGCATTACGAGCCATCCCACATTTATCCCACATGATTAAACCTAGTTTTTTGTGGAAGTGATCTACAGATTTAGTCCCTTTAATTCCAATTAATGTATCTAATATCCCTTTTGCTTTAGCTTCTGCTTCAGCAAATGCTGGATGATCTGTTGGAATTGCCTTAACTGAAATTTCTTTCGATAAATATTGTCCGATAGTGTATGGAAGAACGAAATAACCATCTGCCAAACCTTGCATTAAAGCCGATGCACCTAAACGATTTGCACCGTGATCTGAGAAGTTTGCCTCACCAGTACAATATAAACCTGGTACGGTTGTCATTAAGTTATAATCTACCCATAAACCACCCATTGTATAGTGAACTGCCGGATAAATACGCATTGGTGTTTCGTAAGGATTCTCGCCAGTAATCTGTGCATACATATCGAATAGGTTACCGTACTTTTCCTTAACTACCGCAGTTCCTAAGCGCATGCAAGTTTCCTTATCAGGATTTTGAATACCAGCTTTGGCTGCTTCAATTTTACCGTAACGTTCAGTATTTGCTTTAAAATCTAAGTATACAGCTAGTTTAGATGCACCTACACCATAACCAGCATCACATCTTTCTTTTGCAGCACGAGAAGCCACATCACGTGGAACCAAGTTACCAAAAGCAGGGTAACGGCGCTCTAAATAATAATCTCTTTCATCTTCAGGAATTTCTGAAGCTTTACGCGTATCATCTTTCTTTTTAGGAACCCAAATACGTCCATCGTTACGTAACGACTCAGACATTAAGGTTAATTTAGATTGATGATCTCCAGAAACTGGAATACAAGTTGGGTGAATTTGAGTATAACAAGGATTTGCAAAAAATGCTCCTTGTTTGTTCGCTTTCCAAGCAGCAGTTACGTTACTTCCCATTGCATTGGTAGAAAGATAGAATACGTTTCCGTAACCACCTGTTCCTAAAACCACAGCATGACCAAAGTGACGTTCTAATTCTCCAGTAATTAAATTACGAGCAATGATACCACGAGCTTTACCATCAATTTTAACAACTTCAAGCATTTCATGGCGAGTAAACATTTCTACTTTACCCATTCCAATTTGACGCTCTAAAGCAGAATATGCACCTAACAATAACTGTTGACCAGTTTGACCAGCTGCGTAAAAAGTTCTTTGAACTTGTGTACCACCAAATGAACGATTATCTAACAAACCGCCATATTCGCGAGCCAAAGGAACACCTTGAGCCACACATTGATCGATGATGTTTGCACTAACCTCGGCTAAACGATGAACGTTTGCTTCACGAGCACGATAATCTCCACCTTTAATGGTATCATAAAATAAACGATAAGTACTATCGCCATCATTTTGATAATTTTTTGCGGCATTGATACCTCCTTGAGCAGCGATAGAGTGCGCTCTACGTGGTGAATCTTGGAAACAAAAGCATTTCACTTTGTAACCCATTTCTGCCAAAGTTGCAGCTGCTGATGCTCCGGCTAAACCAGAACCAACTACAATTATTTCTAAACTTCTTTTGTTAGAAGGGTTAACCAAAGGCACAGACGATTTAAATTTCGTCCATTTAGTGGTTAATTCTCCTTCTGGTATATTTGAATTTATTGCTGACATTATATTTTAGCTTTATTCGTTCAAAATTATTTATAGACCCCAACCAAAATAAATTGCAATTGGCATTAAGGCAAAAAGCAAAGGAATGATGATAGAGAAAGCAACACCCAAAGATTTAATGATAGGTGTGTATTTTTTGTGGTTCCAACCCATGGTTTGAAACGTTGATGCAAAACCATGTAATAAATGATAGGCTAAGGAAATCATGGCCAAAACGTATAAAATTACACGCCACGGTTCTCTGAATTTAACAAACATGACTGCATATAAATCTTCGTGTCCAGCAGCGTCTAGTGGTGTTCCACCATTAAATTCTTCAATTCCACTAAAACGAGAAACCCACCAGAAATCTGTTAAGTGAACAATTAGGAAAATTAACAACAAAGTACCTAACAAACCCATTGAACGAGAATACCATTTACTATTAGCATTACCATCGTTATAGGCATATTTTACAGGCCTTGCAGCTTGATTTTCGAATGTTAATCTCGCACCCTGTATAATGTGCAACAACAACCCTAACATTAAAACAACCTCCATCGCTCTAATGATCCAATTGGTTGCCATAAAATGAGCGCCTTCGTTGAACAACACTCCCGTTTTGTCAAAAAACACAAAACAGTTCAAGAAACAATGCACAAGTAAAAAAGAGATTAGAAAAAGACCTGTTAGGCCCATTATTAGTTTTTTTCCTATTGACGAGGAAAAAGCATTTGCGATACTACCCATTAGCTTTTATTTTTTATTCAGTTAATGCAAAAGTATTTAAAATATGAAATAAAACGGGACCTGTTTCTATAAAATCATAATAAAGTGGTTATTTAGAAACATTCTAAAAAAAATCGAGAATTTCATTTTAAAATATCAGCTAATGAAGTGGTTAAGAAAAAATTTAAGCACAAAAAAAGGGAGCAATTATTAAATCGCTCCCCTCAGTTATAACAGGTATTTATTAATTATTTCCGTTGAATGAGAACTTATAAGTCCCTCTTTCGCTCACACCAATTATGGTTGTTATCCCATCCTTTGATGAAGGCAATGATTTTTCTATATCAGCTGCACTATTTACAGGCTTACCGTTTACACTAGTAATTACCATTCCTTTAGGCACATCATAATTGTCAAACAATTTTCCTTGTTCTACATTAGTTACCACTACGCCATTGTTTACACCATATTTAGCTTTAACGGTTGTAGAGGCTGGTGCAAAACTTGCACCTAATTTACCAATAGAGGCACCAGTAGGTTTACCAGCAGTAGAAGCTAAGGCAACCTTACTTTCTGGCTTTAAAGTTACAGTTACGTTTTTAGTTGAACCATCTGTTTTTAAAACTGTTAATGCTACTTTATCACCAGGGCGCATACGACCAATTTTTTCTTGCAAATCTGGCGAATCATAAATTTCAACACCTTCTACCTTTTTAATGATGTCACCTTGTTTAATACCTGCAGCTTCTGCACCACCGTTCGGCACTACTTCATTCACGTATAAACCATTAATTTCATTGATATTTAATTGTTCAGCCGCATCAGCATCTAATGCCCTAAATGAAACGCCAATATAACCACGTTTAACAGCGCCATATTGTTTAAAGTCTTCCAAAATCTTTTTAGCCAAGTTTACAGGAATTGCAAAACCATAACCTTCATTTCTTCCAGATTCTGAAGCAATTGCAGCATTAATTCCAACTAATTCTCCATTTGCATTAACCAAAGCACCACCACTGTTACCTGGGTTAATAGCCGCATCAGTTTGAATATAAGATTCAATAGAAGTATTTTGTGGACGTTCAGGTCTTTTACCAGTACGTTGCATTTCCATCCACTCTTCTTGGGTCATAGATTGATTTTGTCTATCTAAAATTCCAATATTACGAGCTTTTGCACTTACGATACCAGCAGTAACAGTAGTTTGTAAATCTAAAGGGAAACCAACAGCTAAAACCCACTCACCTACTTGAACATTGTCTGAGTTACCCATTTTTACAAAAGGCAATCCATTCACGTCAATTTTAATTAAGGCTAAATCAGTATTTGCATCTTTACCAATTACTTTAGCAGTTACTTTACGTCTGTTAGCTAATATAACTTCAATTTTATCAGCGTTATCAACTACGTGGTTATTGGTTACAATATAACCATCAGCTGTTAAAATTACGCCAGAACCAGATGCAGCACTTGGCTGACGTTGCACTCTTCTGCCACCGCCAAACATCTGTCCAAATATATCTTCCATACTTGAGCCACCTTCATCTGAACTAGCTGTTTTAGTTCCGTAAGTAGTTTTAATATGAACAACCGCAGGTGAAACAGCCGCTGCAGCTTGCACAAAATCTACCGTACCTGCCGATGATATTTTAATTGGGTTACTGGCAAACATCATATTCTGCTTTTCAGTTAATGTATAGCCATCGTTGTTGCGCTCCAGAACTTTATAAGCGCCAATTGCAACCGCACCTCCAACAAATGCAGTTAACAGCATTAATCCTATTTTTTTCATTGCTATATATTTATATTATTCTTTTTTACGAATGATTTACTCAAATTTAATACCATATAAACGATATTTGTATGCGAAACACATCTGTTTTTTTGTTAAAAAATGTTAAATCAAATTTAACAAACGATTTAGCATTTTCAACAAACAAATATTAGATGCATAAATGAAGAAATAATGAACATTAAATTCTCAAAATATCAAGGTGCTGGTAACGATTTTATTTTAATTGACCATCGCGTTAATGAATTAAAAAACATTGATAATAACCTTGTAGCGCAACTTTGCGACCGTCGTTTTGGCATTGGAGCTGATGGCTTGATGTTTTTAATCAATCACAAGGATTACGATTTTGAGATGGTATATTACAATTCAGATGGCAACGTTGGTAGCATGTGTGGCAACGGAGGCCGATGTATCGTTGCCTTTGCCAAACATCTAGGTGTGATAACAAATGAAACTAATTTTTTGGCAGTTGATGGCCCACATTATGCCAAAATTACAGCAGAAGGCAATTGGGTTGAGCTGCAAATGATTGATGTTGAAAAGATCAATATAGATGGGGATGCTTTTGTCTTAAATACTGGTTCGCCTCACTACGTTACTGAAGTTAAAGATTTAGCATCGCTTGATGTTTTTAACGAAGGCAAAGATATTCGAAATAACAATAACTATAAAACCAACGGCATTAATGTAAACTTTGTAGAGGATAAAGGCGACCATCTGTTTGTGCGCACTTTTGAGCGTGGAGTTGAAGATGAAACTTATGCCTGTGGAACTGGTGTAACCGCTGTTGCCATGGCAATGGCCCAACAAAAACAACCAGGCCACATCGAAACTCCAATTGAAGTTTTAGGAGGTAAACTACAAATCAATTTTGATTATGATGGCGCTAAGTTTACAAACGTATTTTTATGCGGACCAGCAGAAAAGGTTTTTGAGGGTTCATTGTCATTATAAATTTGTCATTCAGAGCGTAGCAGCCTGTCTTCTTCGGGAAAGAATATCAGAGATATAACCACAAAGAAGCGAAGAGCGCAAAGTCTTGAAGCACTGAAAAATCTTATTTATTAGAAAAGCAAAAGCAGTAATCAGATTATTGTCAGTCCCGCTTTCTCTTCAAGTCCTCAACCAATAAAAATTGGTTTCTGGGCTTTTCGTTTAATCGGGTTTATTTAACAAATGCTTGTGCTACTATGAATGGTTTACTTGCATCGCCTAAGTAAAACTCACCTCTTCCCTTTTCCATCTTCCCTTTTCCATCTCCTTTAATTTCCTTCTGCTAAATAAACAGCAATGCCGATTTTTATCTCACCAAAACCATAACTTTTGCCCAAAGCATCACGCACTTCATTAAGCTTAATAGATTTTAGTTTTGTAATTGCATCGGTAATTTCTTCCAATCGTTTAGCAGGCACAAGCTCGGTTGCTTTTACTTCTTGCCTCGCTACAAAATGTGCCAAATGACCTTCGATGGTACCGATAGACATTTTCCGCTCTGCGGCAATTTGGGTTATGTTTTTGCCTTGCTTAAACAAAGCTAACGTAATTTCTTTTGTATCTTCCTTTGGCTCTTTTGGCTCCTTAACTTTTTTGGCAGCTCTAATTCTGCTATAAACATCTTCGCCAGGTGGCTTAAATTCTTCCTTATTTGGCAAAGTATAAGCTGTTTTAATTTGCTCTGCTCTTTTAGCGCTATTATGCAAAGCTTGTACATCTTCTTTTGTGAGCTCTACCCCTTGATTTGCTGCTGCAAGCATTGCTTTTGCCTTACGAATCCTTTTATATTGTTCGTAAAACATCGCCTCCATCTCTAATAATTCGGCTAAATATTCTTTGGTTTGTTTTTGAGTTTTAACCACTTCAATGAGTTCGAAAATAGAATCGCTCATTTTCGCTAATTGCGGATTAAAATAATTCTCCGCAGCCTCAGTTCTTTCTAAAAGCAAATTTAAACTTTCGGCATTGCCAGCTATAAATAGGCGTTCAATTTGTTTCAAAAACTTATCTGCATTAACCTTCAAAGCCATTAAATCTTGTTGCAATTTTACTGCCCAAGGTAAATGTGTCTGTTTTGTAGACCGCTTTTCATCCTTTGTGTAGCTAAAAACGTGCTCAAATACATAAACATCCAATACAGAAAAATTAAAGCTTTGCAGTAAGGAATGTTTTAAAAATGCATCACTCTCCTTTTTAATCTGTATAGTTAAGTCTTCCTGTTGCTCTTTTGTTTTGGCAAAATAAGTTACGTTCTGATCTTGCCTAATTCCTCTTCCAGAGATTAAAGAAGTTAATACCAAACCCTCCATAGAACGTAAACGAGAAAGTGCTACATAAATTTGCCCAGGCGCAAAGGCATCACCAATATCTACAATAGCTTTATCGAAAGTTAAACCCTGGCTTTTGTGAACCGTAATTGCCCAAGCTAGTTTTAGTGGAAATTGAGTAAACGTTCCAGCAACTTCTTCCTCTATTTCATTGGTTACTTTATTAGCGGTGTACTTGATGTTTTTCCAAGTATATTTTTCGATAATTATATTCTGTTTTGAACCATCTGCCTCTACTTCAATCACCTCGTCACTTAATTTTTTCACAATTGCTATCTTCCCGTTAAAAAATCGTTGCTCGCCAGTTGGGTCATTTTTGATAAACATTACTTGTGCACCAACCTTTAACTCAAGAGTTTTTTCTGCCGGATAAGAACCTTCGGCAAATTCTTTATCTATTGTTGCATTGTAGAAATAAGATTTGCCCACTAATTCATTTAAACTGTTTTTATTTAGCGCATCAGCCTTATTATTATGGGTGGTTAAAGTGATGTAATTATCAGTTAATATCGGCTTATAGTTCTCTTTGTAATAAGTTTTAAGCAGAGCAATATCATGTTCGGTTACTTGATTATTACGCAGGTTATTTAATAGATGGATAAAAGTCTCATCAGCCTGGCGATAGATTTTCTCTAATTCGATGTAAACTGGTGGACTACTTTGTAAAACCTGAGCATCAAAAAAGAAGGCACTTTTATAAAATGTACTTAACAAGTTCCATTCGTTATTTTTAACAACTGGTGGCAATTGATGCAGATCCCCAATAAATAATACTTGCACACCACCAAAACTTGCCGAATTATTTTTGCGGATATAACGCAAAACCATATCAATGGCATCCAACAAATCTGCCCTTAACATACTTACTTCATCAATAATCAGCAATTCTAAATCTAACAAAATACGTCGCTTGGTCGCATTCATATTTAAATGTTTGATAATAGATTTGGGCGTATTATAATGCTGGTATTCCGTTACATTATTGGTAGGTGCAACTTTCGGCAAATAAGTTCCAAACGGCAGTTGAAAAAGTGAATGAATAGTAACGCCCGAAGCATTAATTGCAGCAATACCTGTTGGTGCAACAATTACAGCCTTTTTATGGGTTAAAGAAATGAGACTTCGAAGGAATGTCGTTTTACCAGTACCAGCCTTACCAGTTAAAAAAATATGTCTCGAAGTTAAATTTATAAACTTTGCCGCAAGTTGGGCAGGTTGTAGTTCTTCTATTGGTTGTAACATTTTATGCTATAAATCACAGGTTGTACAATATACATTTTCCATTTCTAATGTTTACAGTTAAATGGCTTATTATTTCCAAATACACAGCCAAATTGCCTAAATACTAGTTGTAGGTTGTTTCAGCTTAGTTGCGTAACTAGATTTGAGCAAAGAATATTTTTATTTGCACCAAAAACTACTTGTATAACTGTGGTTAACCAAATGTTAAATATGTTAAATAATGTAAAAATATTACAACTAAACGTTTAGTATTAAAGATTTAGTTATACATTTAGAATACCAAAAAACAAACCTAATAATGAAATCTATAAGCCTGGCAATTGTGCTATCCTTATGCTTTTCTACTATGCTGTTTGCTCAAAACCCTTATACTATTAAAGGAATTGTTGCTGATACTGCTAGTAATGCTAAGCTTCAAAACGCAACTATTAGCATTTTAAATGCTAAAGATTCTACACTTTATAAATTTACAAGAGCAAAAGCAGATGGAACATTTGCAATTAGCCCAATGAGGAAAGGTAATTTCATACTCCTTCTCACTTATCCTGAATATGCAGATTATGTATCACAGTTTGTATTAGACTCTGTTAACCGCAGCTTTGATTTTAAACATATTAATATGAAATCTAAGGCCAAACTACTTAATGAAGTCATTATTAAAGGACAAGGTGCCGCCATTAAAATTAAAGGGGATACTACCGAATTTAATGCCGCAAGTTATACCATACAACCTAATGATAAGGTTGAGGATTTACTTAAAAAGCTGCCTGGCATACAAGTAGATAAAGACGGAAAAATCACTGCTCAAGGGAAAACTGTTCCTAAAGTATTGGTAGATGGAGAAGAGTTTTTTGGTGATGACCCTACTCTCGTAACCAAAAATATTAGAGCTGATATGGTTGATAAGGTTCAGCTATTTGAAAAAGCAAGTGATCAAGCTGCTTTTACAGGTGTTGATGATGGTCAGAAGACTCAAACAATTAACATTAAACTGAAAGAAGATGCTAAAAACGGTTATTTCGGCAAAGTAGACCTAGGTGGAGGAACAGATGATTTTTACACTGCCCAACTATTGTTTAATAAATTTAAAGGCAAAGAAAAGTTCTCATTTTATGGAACAGCCAGCAATAATGGAAAAACAGGATTAAGCTGGCAAGATAGCGATAAGTATGGCAGTAGCGGTGGTGGCGATGTACAGTTTATAGATGGCGGTATGATGATTAGTAGCGGAGGAAGGGATGAGTTAGATTCATGGGGAGGAACCTATCGCGATGAGGGAATTCCTGTTGCAAGGAATGGTGGCGCACATTATGAAACAAAATGGAATAAGGATAAAGAATCTATTAACACTAATTATAAAGTTGGTTCTTTAAAAGTGAATATTATTAAAAACACACTTTCACAGCAAAACATTCCAGACAACTTTGTAAATAGAAATAATGACCAGACAACTGAAAACTACATATTTAGACAGAAGTTAGATGCAACTTATCAAATTAAGCTAGATACAACTAGCAATTTAAAAGTTACTGCAAGTGGAACATTGAAAAATAATGAAACCGAAAGCGTTTTTAACACTACTGGAAGAAGAGAAGATAATAGCTTATTGAATACTGAAATACGATCTAACAATAGTGAAGGCAATGACAAAATATTTAATTTATCAGCCTTATATACTAAAAAGTTAAAAAAATTAGGCCGTAATTATTCACTAAACCTAAGTGCTGCAAGAACAGAAACTGATATTGAAGGTTTTTTATATTCTGAAAATGTGGCTTACAATCTAGATAAGTCTATAAAAGAATCTATTGTTACTGATCAATTGAAAGATAATAATATAGAAACAGGTTTATATGCTGCCAACTTTACATTCTCAGAGCCAATTAACAAAAAACTTTCTCTTGTATTTAATTATGGCTTAAGTTTAAATAGCGGCAAGGCAGATCGTAAATCTTTTAATCAATCAATTCCGGGAAGATACGATGTGCTTGATTTACAGTTTAGCAATAACTTTACAACAGATCAGCTATCTAATCAAGGCGGAGCAACATTTAGCTATAAAAACAAAAAGACTGTTTTAAGTGGTGGTTTAAAAGTTAACAATATTAATTTTGATCAACTTGATGTTTATAATGATGTGCGCTATCAAAGAAATTTCTTTAATTGGATGCCACAAGCTAGGTATCAATATAAGTTCTCCCAATACAAATCCTTGTCCTTAGGGTATAATGGCCGCACAAGTCAACCGAGTGTTTCTCAATTACAACCTGTTAAGGTAAATGATGATTTGCTAAACATTCCTATAGGAAATCCTAACCTAAAGCCATCATACAACAACAATTTTAGTATTGACTATAACTCTTATAAAGTTATCTCTGATCAATATATGTATGGTTATGCTAGCTTAAGTTTTGTGAACAATCAAATTGTAAATAATACAACTTTTGATAATACTACAGGAAAATCTTCTTATCAGTTTATTAACTTAAATGGTAAAAGCCCATACAACTTCTATGGATACCTGGAGTTTTCTAGAAAGATAAAAAAACTGGGTTTTAGTGGAAACTTTGGGCTAAATTTAGATGGAAGTACATCTTATAGTTACGTTAATAATACGCTAAATAAAACAAAAAGCAATAGCTATGGCTTTACTATAGGTGTAAATAAATATGTTGAGAAAAAATTCAGTTTCAATCTGCGTTTCAGTCCAAGCTATGAAACACAAGAATCATCATTAAACGAAAACATAAATAGTAATGGTTTAGCAACAAGTGGCTATGGTTCGTTTACTGTTTACTTACCAGGAAAGGTACAGATAAGCAGTGATGCAAATTATAAATACAATGCCGCAACAGCTTCGTTCGATCAAAGTTTTGAGCAAATGATCATTAACTCTACCATTAGCAAAACATTCCTGAAGGCTGATAATCTTAAGTTAAGTGTTTCTGGTAATGATATCTTGAATCAGAATAGAGGTTTTAGTAGATACGCTAGCTCAAACACCATTACTCAAACAAAATTTAATAACATCAAACGCTATTTTATGTTCTCTGTAACATGGGACTTCAATAAAATGGGTGTAAAAAAATAATCCTGATCACAATGAAGATGAAAATATATCAAATAATAATTGCCTGTTTATTTTTAGGATCACAAGCAAGTTTTGCTCAAAATGCTCGATTTACAACTCAGGGTGTAATAGAATATGAGAAAAAGATTAATATGTATGCATTAATCAAAGATCAGGTTAAAAAGAATGCCGACAGGAGTTATTATGCCCAAGCATTTGAGGATTATCAGAAAAAAAATCCTCAGTTTAAAGTTTTAAAAAGCACCCTAAAATTTTCGAAAGATCAAACCTTGTTTACACCTATTGAGGAAGATGTGGTTGGAAATGGTTTTTTTGATTTTGCAAGTTCAGATCAAAATAATATAATTTCTACTAATGCTGCGGCGGGAACAAGTGTTGCCCAGAAAAAAGTATTTGAACAGACCTATTTGCTAAAAGACAGCACACGTAAAATCAATTGGAAAATTACCAATGAAATGAGAAATATAGCTGGATATGATTGTCGCAGAGCAAATGCGCTGATAATGGATTCTATCTATGTTGTTGCTTTTTACACAGAAGAAATCCCAGTATCTGGCGGACCGGAAACTTTTTCAGGTTTACCTGGAATGATTTTGGGTGTAGCTTTACCCTATGAACACATTACTTGGTTTGCAACTTCGGTTTTGGATCAGCCTGTTACAGACGATAAATTAAAAGCCCCTATTAAAGGAAAACCAGTAGACACCAAGCAACTAACTACTATACTTAAAGCCGCAACAAAAGATTGGGGAGAATGGGGGCAGGATGCATTGAAAGCCTTTCTACTTTAACGCTAGAAACCATTAAGATTTAAAATATAAAAGGTCGTTACCCAATTGGATAACGACCTTTTATTATAACCACTTATGGCACTTAATTAATCAATAATTTATAGCCTTTTCCATGAACGTTTAAAATTTCAACCTTTGGATCCTCCTTAAGGTATTTGCGTAGCTTACTCAAAAAAACATCCATACTTCTACCATTAAAATAATTATCATCGTGCCAGATGCTCAATAAAGCTTCTTCCCTTGTTAAAACAGTATTTTTCTTTAAACAGAGTAATTGTAAAAGCTCAGCTTCTTTAGTAGAAAGTTTTTGTTGTTTTCCATCAAAATGAATTAGTTGTGTAGTATAGTCAAATTTGTAGTTTCCAATTTCAAATTGAGTTTGTGCAGGTTCACTAGCAGTTTCTTTACTCGAAACTCTTTTAAGCAAAGCGTTAATACGTAACAAAAGCTCTTCTATGCGGAAAGGTTTGGTAATGTAATCATCGCCACCCAAATCATAAGCCGAAGCTTTATCTTCCATCATTGCTTTTGCAGTGGCGAAAATAATTGGCACATTTTGGTTTACCTTACGGATGTCTTTACCCAAAGTAAAGCCATCTTTTTTAGGCATCATTACATCCAAAATGCAAAGATCAAAGCTTTGCTTGCTAAAGGCTTTCAATCCTTCATCACCATCGGTACAAAGCACCACATCAAACTTACCTTTTAACTGCAAATAATCTTGTAGTAACATCCCCAAGTTAGGGTCATCTTCAACCAATAATATTTTCTTCATCATAATTAATTGCTTTGTTTAAATGGTAATATCACTTCAAATGTTGTTCCCTTATCTTTCTCACTATGCACTTTTACAGAGCCATCCATCTCGTTAACAATATCTTGCACATAGTTTAAGCCTAAACCAAAACCTTTAACGTCATGTAAATTCCCTGTAGGCACTCTATAGAACTGATCAAAAATGCGCTTAGTCTGTTCCTTGGTCATTCCAATACCTTCATCGCTAATTTCAATATACAAATTTTTGATGTTACTTTTAGTGCTGATATGGATTTTTGGTGTATCTGCACTATACTTGTTCGCATTATCAATCAAGTTGTAAATCACGTTCGATAAATGTAACTCATCTCCCACAATTACATCCTCTGCAGCGTTAAGATCTAATGTTAAAACTGCATTCCTCTTTTGCAATTGTAAACTCATACTATCTACAACAGCACTAATCAAATCGTGTACATTTACGGGATTTGATTCAAGTTTAATTTCTTTTTTCTCTAATCTTGCTACACTTAAAACTCGTTCAATATGATTACCTAATCGTACGTTTTCATCATAAATAATATTAGCCAACCGGCTGATTCTATTCTTATCTTCCGTAACCTCTGGATCTTTTAAGGCTTCACTAGCAATCATAATAGTTGCAACAGGAGTTTTAAACTCATGTGTCATGTTGTTAATGAAGTCTGTTTTCATCTCAGATAATTTCTTTTGCCTGATGATGGCATAAATTGTATAAGCAAAAATCGAGATAAGTACTAGTAACAAAGCAACGGATGATGCCATAGAGACAAACATATTGCTAAATATTAGCGAATTCTGGTTTGGAAACCTGATGTTTAAGATTCCTGCATCCTTTGTGGCGACATCATTACTAAACAAAATATGGCTGTAAGTACTTTTATCTGGAGATGTTGGAAATGAATTAGAAATATTTTGAAAGATAATATTCCCTTTCGACCTTGTTGATGTTATCCAATAATCAAACGGTATATTAATATTCTTGCCCAATAGTTCTTTATAGATTAAAGTATCCAAAACGTCTTTCGAAGGCAATCTTTTTTCTAATGGCACATCTCTATTTTGCATCTCCTTTGCAACATCTTGAACAAGGTTAATGCTATTCGGACTAAAAATATTTAAAGTATCCGAATACAATCGATTTAATTCCATCTCATATCTACGATTTGCTTTTGCATCTTCTATCTTGAATTTTGCAATTAAATCGGCGTCTTTACTTGGAAAGACAATAAATCTTGGCAAGAAATTCTCAGGACTAAAAGCCAAATACCGGATTGTATCAGGCAATTTCCCTTGCTGTAATTCTCTTTTTAGACCTGGTAATCGAGGAATGATATTTCGCTTCAATAAATTCCCATTAATATCTTTCGTATCCACAACTTCGAGGCCTAAACTGTTGGCATTCGTTTTTGGATTAGAAAGAATTTTAAATTCCGCTTCAGTTATCATTAATGGACTAACAAAATCCGCTCTAATCGCACTGTCTTGAAGATTTAAGTAGTCAATTTCTTGCTGCTTTTGTTTAAGCTTCCTTAAATTTTCGTTTTCTCTAAATCTAACTTTAAATGCAACTATCGAGTCTGTTTGTCTTTTTAGATCTTCTTCTTTTTGCGAACGGATTTCCGCATCCTTCTTATCAATGTGCCCAACAACATTTCGTTTTTGCACCTTATTAACCACCGCATTTAATGCCTGATTAACATTTTGTTCGAAAAGCTTAGAATTTAGTTTATAAGATTCCTTGATGTAATACAATTGCATTACAAATACACCTAGCAATGCTAGTGTCATTAAAGCGGTAATTAACCAAAGGCTTTTCTTCTTCATTTTTAAACTATTCAAAAATAAGCAAGAAATAAGCAAATGGCCTTGTTTTAACACTTTTTAACACAGTAACAACCAATGTATTAAAGCAAAAAAGCTCCCGAAATAATTCGGGAGCTCAATTAACCTGTTTTCTTAAAAAAGATTTTTATTAGAACGGAAGGTCATCTTCCTCGCCTGCTTTAGCATTTAAATCTACTGGAGCAGCATATTGCGGTGCAGCTGCAGGAGCTGCTGCAGTATTAGTTAATGTTGTTAAGCGCCAAACTATCAAACTGTTAAAATAAGTTGTAACGCCTTCTTTATTTGTCCACGGGCGACCGCGTAAGTTGAAAGAAACTTCAACTTCATCACCTGGTTTTAAAGAATCGAATAAAGCTGTTTTATCTTGTATTGCCTCAAACCTAATGAACTCAGGATAGGTTGGGTTTTCTGCGTATTCTATAATTAAATCACGTTTTTTAAACGTCTCACTCACTTGTTGTAAAGCACCTATTTCGTGCACCTTGCCTTTAATTTCCATTTCGATACTAATATTTGTTCCTAAATCAAATCTCTAAAATTTTCTTGATAATTCTGCATCAAGTTTTCCACACAATTAATAGTTAAGTAATTAAATAATAACGATAATTTGTTAGATATGATATGCTAAAACTCCTTTAAAATTAATTCTGTTTTTTATTGGTAACTTTGCCCTTAATATGATGCAAGTTTTCCAAACTAAAAGCAAGGTAATTATTACCTGCAATAAAAGGCTTTCGCCTTATTTACAAGATGAAGTTACAGCTTTAGGCTATGAAATTGTAAGGTCTTTTCCAACAGGTGTTGAGTTAAATATTACCTTAACCGAATGTATAAAACTGAATTTGAATTTAAGATGTGCTAGTCAGATTTTATATTGCATAAACAGCTTTAAGGCAAACACGCCTGATGAATTATATACGGCTCTACTTGCCATAGAATGGGAAGAATTGATAGATTTTTCAGGCTACTTTTCAGTAACATCTAATGTAGATAATCCAACTATAACTACTCCGCTTTTCGCTAACTTAAAGGTAAAAGATGCAATTGTGGACCGGTTTAGGGAAAAGAAAAACATTCGCCCTAACTCTGGTTCTGACGCCAATAAAACTGTTGTGCATTTATATTGGAAAGATGATGAAGCTGATATTTTTATAGATACCAGCGGTGAAACTTTAGCAAAGCATGGTTATCGTAAAATACCTGGAAAAGCACCTATGCTAGAAGCTTTAGCAGCAAGTACAATTATGGCTACACAATGGGACCAAAAATCTCCATTTGTAAACCCGATGTGTGGTTCTGGAACTTTGGCAATTGAGGCCGCATTGTTAGCCACTAATCGCCGACCAGGTTTATTTAGGATGAACTATGGTTTCATGCATATTTTGGGTTATGATGAAGAAGTGTTTTTTGCAGAGCGAAGAATATTAAAAGACCAAGTAATTAAAAATGTAGACCTGCAGATTATAGCATCAGATATTTCAGAAGATGCAGTTGAAGTAACGCGTAGAAATGCAAAAACAGCTGGCGTAGATACCTTAATTACTTTCGAAGTTTGTGATTTTGAAGAAACCCCTGTTCCTGAAGGTGGCAGAGGAGTTGTTATGTTCAACCCTGAATATGGAGAACGTTTAGGCGTACATAGCAAATTGGAATTGACATACAAACGTATTGGCGATTTCATGAAGAAAAATTGCAAAGGTTATTTTGGGTATATTTTTACAGGAAACCCAGATTTAGCCAAAAAAATTGGTTTAAAAGCAGATAAAAAAATAGAGTTTTACAACGGGAAACTAGATTGTAGAATGTTAGAATACGAATTGTATGACGGAACCAGAAGACCTGAAGACGAAAGACCTAAGCCAAGAGATTAGATGAAAGATTTTGATGACATAAACCACATACCCGATTGGAATCATTTCAATTTTTCAAGAGGTGAGGATCAAGAGGGTGAAGAATGGAAAAACAATCCGAAATTAGAACGAGCAAAAAATCTATATAACCAAGCCAGACAGGTATACAAATATGCTTCATTATTCTGTGAGACTTTAACAGGAGAAATGGCAGACATGTCTAAAGAACTAATCATGCAAAACGCAATGATGCTTTGCCCTAAAATAGTTGGAGCCGAAGGCGGCGATATGTATATTCTTAGAATGGAAAATGCTTCTATTATTAGACCAAATGCCAGAGAATTAGAAGTGCAAGTTAAAGCAACTGCATTATTTGAAAATTGCAGGGAAATAGATAAAGATATTATCGTAAAAGAAATTGCAACCTTTCGCGAACTTTTTAAAGAATGGGTAAGTCATTTTGAGAAAGATGACTTTGATGATGAATGGGGCTTATACTGAGCCAAATATCCTACTTGTAAATAATCAAAACTCTTAGTACTCCTTTTTCGTTTATAGGTTACATCAACCTAAGTAAAAATGAAAGATAAAGTAAAAGCAGAGATGCAGGTAGTAGCCGGCAACATCCGGAAGGTGAGGGAATATCGAAATTATACACAAGATTATTTAGCCGCAAAGCTAGATATATCACAAAATGCCTATAGTAAAATAGAGCTGGGATATAGCAAAATTACTTTAGATAGGTTATTTCATATTGCCATCATTTTAGAAGTAGAAGTAACACAATTACTTTACTTCAATAAAGCAGATTTCGAAAAGTAGGCTTAGGCTTAACTTTTCAACAAACTCCCTTTTTAATTTTTTTCGAGATAACTTGCACAAAAATTCTAAAATGCAAGCTATCATCGACCAAACCATCAACTTTGTTAAAATTACACTCGCCAATGCAGAAACCGGACACGATTGGTTTCATATTGAGCGAGTTTATAAAACTGCGCAAACCATTAATGCCAAAGAAAAAGGTGATGAGTTAATCGTGGCATTAGCTGCACTTTTACATGATATTGCAGATAGCAAATTTAACGGTGGTGATGAAGAGATAGGCCCTCAAAAAGCTGGAGATTTCTTAAAAAGCATTGGTATAAGTGATGAAATTATTTTGCACGTACAAGAAGTCATCAGAAATTTATCCTACAAAGCTAGCTTAGGAAAAATAACTTTTAAATCAAAAGAATTAGATGTAGTACAAGATGCCGATAGATTAGATGCAATTGGCGCAATTGGTATTGCTAGGGCTTTTACTTATGGCGGCTATAAAAACAGAGTTTTATACGACCCTGCAATTCCAGCAAACTTAAATATGAGTAAAGAGGAATACAAAAACACTACTGCGCCTACTTTAAATCACTTTTACGAAAAGCTTTTGTTGTTAAAAGATCTAATGAAAACAGAAGCAGGAAAAGAAATAGCCGAGCAACGCCATCAATTTATGCTCAATTATCTTGAACAGTTTTACAGCGAATGGCAAGGTAAACGCTAAAAAAATACCCATGAATAGGTATTGCTAGACGAAAATGCTTTGGGTAATTTTAAAGAAAAAATGTTACCATATAGGCTTTTATATAGCAAAAACACAGTACTTATCTTAGCAATGGTTCTCATTCCAATTTCTGGAATGGGCGTTATGTTTGCCATTTTACTTAATCTGCCAAAAGATTTGCCAGACTTAATAATCTATATTCTAATCGTTTTCTTTTTAATTATATTGGTTCTTTCTTTGTTGCTTATCATTAAAAAATATCTAAACATACCTTGCAAAACCTTTGTTGATGAAACTGGAATAAGCTTTAAGTTTGAGCAAAAGAATGTTTTCTATAAGTACAATGACTTTTTTTCTGGCTGGGAAAACGTAACTAACATTTCAGATACCGCATATAATGAACAAGGTAATTTTTATCAAATCACTTTCAAAAACCCAAGTTTTACTGCCAACTTTAGCGCTATAAAAGGTGAAGAAGAAAATGCAGAAAAGTTTTTTGATGAATTAACCTATTATCAGGATTTATATAATCTATCGAATCCTAATACCCTAATTAGCTCTAAGAGTTTTTACGAAAGTACTTGGGCAAGAATGATAACATGGCTATTTTATATACTAGTAATTGCAGTACCCATTATCTATTTTACTACAGATAAAAGCATAGACTGGTGGCGTATAATTTCCCTTTTTTGTTTTGGTAGCATTTGGGTTGGCAATTATTATAAAAACACAAAAAAGCTCTATTAATTTACTAAATATTTTAGTTTTTGTTTGCTATTTTTGATAGCAAATTAGATTAAGATGTCGGAGAGATTAAGAGAAAAGTTAAGTATCCTTGCTGATGCGGCCAAATATGATGTTTCTTGTTCCTCAAGTGGAAGTGATAGAAAAAATACTAATAAAGGCGTAGGCAACGGACACCATTCGGGTATTTGCCACACTTATACGGAAGATGGAAGGTGCGTTTCACTTCTAAAAATCTTACTTACAAATCACTGCATCTTTGACTGTGCTTATTGCGTTTCGAGAAAAAGTAACGACATACAACGAGCAGCTTTTACGGTTGATGAAGTGGTTGAGCTGACAATGAATTTCTATCGAAGAAATTTCATAGAAGGTTTATTTTTAAGCTCTGGCATTTTTAAAAATGCAGATTATACAATGGAAAGGCTTTTAAGGGTTGTGAAAAAGCTTCGCTTGGAGCAAAACTACAACGGCTACATTCATTTAAAAACAATTCCTGGTGCAAGTGACGAATTAATTCATGAAGCAGGTTTGTATGCCGACAGAATGAGCATTAATTTAGAAATGCCAACAGAAACTGGATTGAAGTTGCTCGCTCCTGATAAAAGTCATAAGGATGTGATTAAACCACTGGGTTTTGTTCAAAATCAGATTGTACAATTTAAGGAGGAGAAAAAATTAATTAAAAGTGTCCCAAAATTTGTTCCGGCTGGTCAAAGCACACAAATGGTAGTTGGTGCCACACCAGAAACTGATAAAGAAATTATGTACACTGCTGATGCTTTTTATAAAAACTTCGCCTTGCGTAGGGTTTACTATTCTGGTTATATTCCAATTAGTAACGATACTCGAATGCCTGTTTTAGGCACTCAACCACCCCTTTTACGAGAAAATAGACTTTATCAAACAGATTGGTTAATGCGTTTTTATGGATTCAAGGTTCAAGAGATTTTAAATGATGCCAATCCGCATTTAGATATTGATATTGACCCAAAATTAAGCTGGGCTTTAAGAAATTTGCAACATTTTCCTGTTGATATTAACACAGCTCCCTATCGAATGATTTTAAGAATTCCTGGTATTGGTGTTACCTCTGCACAAAAAATTGTTCAAGCTAGGCAATTTGGAAAATTACACATTTATCAATTGAAAAATATTGGAGTGGCTTATAGTAGAGCTAAACATTTTATTAAATGTGCTGACACTCCTTTTCAGATGAAAGATTTCCAAGCCACTCAAATCAAAGCGTTCATTTTAGCAGAAAGCCAAAGCAAATATTTAAAAACAGCCACAAACCAACTGATACTTTTTAAATGATATATGTATTTGATGGAAGTTTAGAAGGATTGTTAACTGCCGTTTTTGAATGGTTCGAGCGTAAACCTGGACAGGTAACTTTATCATTAGAAAAAATTTATCAGCCAGATGCTTTTACTGAATCACTTGCTATACAAAACGACAGGGCAAAAGCTGATAGAGTTTGGCTGGGCTTGCAAAAAAAATTAAGTAAGGAATGGATGCGTAAATTTTACTGTGCTTACTTATCAGAAATTCCAGAAATTTTTAATTCTCTTTTTCTCTTCACTATTTATATTTTCCAAAATCCAGCAGGTGCTGAAAAAAACTATGGAAATGAACACGTTTTGACATTGTCAAAAGCTGCCAGAAGTGTAGAAAGAGAAAAACATAGAATGGAAGCTTTCATCAGATTTCAGCATACCACTGAGGGTATTTATTATTGTGGAATTGACCCAGATTTTAATGTATTGCCATTAATTCTCAATCATTTTAAAAATCGTTATGCAGACCAAAAATGGATTATTTATGATTTAAAACGGCATTATGGCTTGTTCTACGATTTAAACATAGTTGAAGAGATTACGATGGACATTAATACTCAAGCTTTAAAACAGCCAGCCCCTCATCAGCTAAATGAAAAAGAAGAATTATATGCTCACTTATGGAAAGACTATTTTAAAAGCACCAATATCGTTTCGCGGAAAAATACAAAACTTCACATCAGGCATGTGCCGAAAAGGTATTGGAAATATTTAACTGAGAAGCAAATAGGCTAGCTTTTTAGTAAATAGGAAATGGGAAATAGACAAATCTTGATTGAGTGTTTGTCTTGTATAATTCTATTTACTATTCCCCATTCTCTATTCCCCCCTTCTTAACAATTATTTAACCTTAAAACCGTAAATTAGCTTCATGAAGCTTAGCGTACTTGTTTTAATTACAGCCTTAGCTGTGGCACTTTCTATTGGATTAGTTAATTTCTATTTCCAGCATGATCTTTATTATTTGGCTGTTTCTTTCGGTATTTCGTTTGTAACCAGCTTTTTGGTTTTCTATTATCTTTTTGAGAAATATATCTACACCAAAATAAAACTTATATATAAACTGATTCACAATCTAAAACTAGGTAAAGATTTAAAGGAAGCTTTAGGAGAATACGTAAGTTCTGACCCTATAAATGATGTAGAAGCTGAAGTGAAAGAATGGGCTGGCGCAAAAAAGAAAGAAATAGATCTACTTAAAAAACAAGAGCAATTTAGAAGAGAGTTTCTTTCAAACGTATCTCACGAATTTAAAACCCCATTATTTGCCATACAAGGTTATGTAGAAACTTTACAAGACTGCTTGCTTGACGACCCCGAAATGGCAATGAAATTCTTAAAAAAAGCTGAAAAAAATATTGAAAGATTGAGTTACCTCATTAACGATTTAGATGCTATATCTAAACTAGAAACTGGAGAAATGCCCATCAATTTTGAAAAGTTCGACTTTGTTGTTTTGGCGAAGGAAGTGATGGATAGCCTTGATGATACAGCACAAATACATAAAATAAAGCTTTTCTTTAAAGATAAGTACACAGGACCAACCATGGTTTATGCAGATAGAGAGAAGATAAGACAGATATTAATTAACCTGTTGCAAAATTCTATTAAATATGGCAACGAGAATGGATCTACTGCGATTAAGATTTTTGAATTACATGACCAATTTTTAATCGAGGTTACAGATGATGGAATTGGGATTGAAGAAAAACACCTCACTAGATTATTTGAACGTTTTTATAGGATAGATTCACATCGTTCTAGAAAAGAAGGTGGTACAGGACTGGGCTTAGCTATTGTTAAACACATTTTGGAAGCACATGAACAAACTATTTCTGTTCGCAGCACACCAAACATTGGGACCACTTTTGGCTTTACCTTACAAAAAAGTAATTAACCATTAATTTAAAATAGTTGAAAGAGTTAACATTAACTTAACATACTAACTTTAGCTTTGCACCATATTTAATTTAGTATGAATAGTATATTTAGCTTCTTTACTCCAAAAGACAAAAAATTTCAACCACTTTTTGAACAAGCGGGATCAAATGTTGTAAAAATCTCTGAAGCATTATTAGTTGCAGTAACTACCAATGATTTAGAAAAAAGAAAAGAAGCCATCAAGGAAGTTGAGCGTTTGGAACATGTTGGAGATGACATTACCCACACAATTTTTATTGAACTTAGCAAAAACTTCATCACTCCTTTTGATAGAGAAGATATTCACTCTTTAGCAGCAGCTATTGATGATATTGCTGATTATATCCACGCATCTGCAGGAAATATTGAGTTATACAACGTAACTAACATAGGCGATGCCATGGTTAAACTGGCAGAGCTTTTAGTAGAAATGTGTGGCGATTTAGAAAAAGCGATTAAAGAATTAAGAAGCTTTAAAAACATAAGAGTTATTGCTGATGCTTGCGTTAGAATTAACAGTGCAGAAAATCAAGCTGATTACGTTTGTAATTTAGCAATCGCCCGTTTATTCGAATTTGAAACCAATGCAATAGAATTGATTAAACAAAAAGAGATTTTACAAACTTTAGAAATTGCAACAGACAAATGTGAAGATGCAGCTAACGTATTAGAATCTATTTTGGTTAAAAACGCTTAAATATGACTTTAACCCTTCTTTTTGTTATTATTGGTTTAGCGCTAGTTTTTGACTACATCAATGGTTTTCATGATGCTGCAAATGCCATTGCCACTATTGTAGCAACCAAAGTTTTATCTCCATTTCAAGCAGTTGTTTGGGCGGCATTTTTTAACTTTTTAGCTTATTGGGTATTTGGTTTTGGCGTAGCCGATACGGTTGCGAAAACCGCCAATACTATGGAAATTAACCTTACCGTAATTTTGGCTGGCGTTATTGCGGCTATTATTTGGAATTTATTTACTTGGTGGTTTGGCATTCCTTCTAGTTCTTCACATACCTTAATTGGTGGTTTTGCTGGTGCAGCAATTGCCCATGCTGGTTTAAGTGCTGTTAATTGGTACAAAGAAGGTAAAGCTGGAGAAATGCCTACTGGCGTTTTAGTGATTATTGGATTTATTGTAATCGCACCTTTTATTGGAGCAATTATATCCTATTTCATATCCATTTGGCTCTTACATTCATCCAAAAAGAGTATTTGGCCCAAGGTTTTTACGCTTACCTTAATGGCGTTAACAATATGGTATGTTTATAGCCAAATGTTATGGTACCCAGAGATTAAGAAACCTAGATTTGATTCTCACTTTTTTAGTGTTATGTGCGAACCACACAACATTAAGTGGTTGCTTGTAGCATTTATTGTGCTATCAATTAGTTTCTTCTGTTTAATTTTCAGCAGTTTAAATCAAACTCAATCTACAGCTTGGTTAAGGAAAATGCAGCTATTATCATCAGCCTCATTTAGCTTGGGTCATGGTGGTAATGATTCGCAAAAGGTAATGGGAATTATTGCCGCAGCTGTTGTGGTTTACATACATACAAGTGGCGTATCTATGGATGCATTACCAAGTTGGCTACATGTCTCATTACCATCAAAAGGGCCAAACGGCGAAGAAATTCCTTATCAAATGCCTACGTGGATACCATTAGCTTGTTATGGGGCAATTGCCGCTGGAACCTTAAGTGGTGGATGGAAAATTGTGAAAACAATGGGTTCTAAAATCACTAAAGTAACGCCATTTGAAGGTGTAACCGCTGAAACTGCTGGTGCATTAACTTTATATTTTACAGAACATTTAAAAATTCCTGTAAGTACAACTCATACCATTACAGGTTCAATTATTGGTTCTGGTTTAACAAAAGGTGTTTCTGCAGTAAAATGGGGTGTTACAGTAAAACTGATTTGGGCTTGGGTATTAACCATTCCTGTTTCAGCAGCATTAGCAGCTTTAATTTATTACTTACTAAGCGTATTCATTAAGTAGGAATTTGAGGAACTGCAAACTGCCGTCTGAAAACTGTTAACTGCAAACTGACCTATAGCATTTCTTTCATTTGTTTAGCAATTTCTTGAGCATCAGGATTATCGTTTTTAGATAGGTCCTCAACTATGTTTGTACGATTTTGATGGCTATGATTTTGACTTAACTTGAATACATTATGAATGGATTCTACTTTAATTTCAAAACCTGCAATTGCTTTTAGATTGTTTTCGATTAAGCATCATCCATTTTATGAAATGCTGCAGGGCTAGTTTTAGGGTCTTCGAAACTATCCGTTAAATGTTTAATGACCATTCTAGTTTCCTCCTCATTCATCAATTTTATTTTGCCCTTGCATTGTACGGAGCTGTAATTCCAAGTAGAGGCAACTGCTGGATTTTCATAAACCGAAGCACTCACATAACTGTGCGCTCCAGTAAAAAGCGCCATTACATTTTCATTTTTAGCATAAGCTAGATGATGGTCCGTTTTCTTCATGATATGCCCTACCAAACGAATGCCATTTTCATCTTGATAAACATGAACAGGTATTTGCGTTGCAACGGGAAATTCTCCGTCGTAGCCAATTAAAGTTATAAAAGAATGAGCTTTCATAAATGCCAAAACTTTATCGGCATCTTTTTCTTCAAATTGAGAATTTTTATACATAAATGAGGATTGTCAGTCTTAGCGAACCTGTCCCGACTTCTTCGGGAGTCGAAGACTATTTAATTATTAAAACAAATCCTTCGACTACCTGCCTACCGTAGGCAGGCGCTATGGATGATAGTTGCAAAAAAATAAATTAAAACTTAATGCTAAGCTCTACAGTATTAGTTGAGGTTGAAGGTAAAGTCCATTTAGGGCCATCTTGAATTAAACGAATAGCTTCATCATTTTCGGCTTTGGTTAAACCTTGAAGTATTTTAATGCTACTTGGCCGTCCATTTTTCTGGACCTTAAAAGTCAATTTCACTAATTTACCCGTAGCGGTGGTCCCGTTTTTAAGCAACTTATTATTTTCAGCTAAATACTTCGAAAAACTCGACCAACCTTCAAAAGGTATTGGGCTTGTATTTTTGTATGTTCCATAACCAACAACTACGTTCTCATTTTGAGCGTTTTTGTTAGCTTCAAGCTCTACCTTAAAAGATTGGTTACCGTTTACTTTTACTACTTGAGACGCAAAGCCAGGATAACCAATAGCTAATTGTTGATTCTGTGTAGTATCTGCTCTTAAATGGAACTCACCTTTATTATTCGTAATTGTACTCACATCACCACCCGCTAATATTACATCAGCACCTTGAATTGGCATTCCGTCGTATTTTGAAACAACTTTACCATTAATATTTGGGTTAAACTTTATACCCGCTGCCTTACTTACTAAAACTTCATTTAAAGCCTTAACTTCTTTCTTTTTAGCTAATGCTTCGTTTATCTTTATTTCCTCATTTACCACGGCAGATTGAGTAGCCACAGGAACTCTTGCTGCAGAAACAACTGGTTTAGCCGGTGCAGTAATAACTGTTGGTTCTGGCTCTTGCACCAATGGCTCTTTCTCATTTATTTTTGCAATGCTGTTAGCTTTCGAATTTGCGAGTGCTTTATCTATTTCTAGCTCTACTTTTGGTGATGGTGGTACAGGAGGAGTAGGTTTTACAGTTTTTGTTTCAGCAACTTGTGCAGCAATATCTACATCAACCTTTTTAGCTTGTTGAGCTTCAAATTGTCTGCGGTTATTTTCCTTCATCCAGAATAAAACACTAACCGATATGAAAAGAACAGCAGCCGCAGCAGCAATACTTAGTCTATGTGAAGTAAGTGTCCAACGTTTTTTCTCAATTGGTTTTTGAGCAACTCTTTCTTGTAGTTGTTTTTGTAATAACGATAAAGATTGCGAACGTTTTGGAGATTGGCTTAATCCAGCTAAAGCTTCGGCCACAAAAGGGTCTTCGAGTGAAATACGTTCCACCTTATGCATAGTTTTGGCATCAAGCTTACCATCAAGGTAATCTTCCAATACATCTATATCTAACCACTCGTTATAGCTCACTGTTTTTCTCGATACAAATTTTCAAATTCCTTTTCCCGTTTTGGATATAACTCTTTACTTTAAGCATATCGTATCCGGTAATATCCGCCACTTCCTTATAACATTTTTCCTGTAAGTAGAACAAATCTACACTTTTCCTTTGCTCTTCTGGCAGCGTTTCCATGCACTTTTCCATCACCGTTAACTGGGTTTCTTTTGTATCATCAATATCTAGATGCACAAAATCTCCATTTTCCACAAAATTATCTTCCATAGCTACTGTCGGATTTTTTGCAGACTTTCTTAAGGCCATTAAACAATGGTTTCTTGACAAAACGTGTAACCAACTTTTAAAGTTTTGAACCTGATGAACTTTCAATTTCACTACCAACTCTTCAAAAATTTGCATTACTGCATCCTTGCTTTGCTCTTCATCCTTAAAATAATTAAAGCAAACCCCAAAAACCAAGTGCATATACTTATTATAAAGCGTACCCAACACTTCTAAATCACCACTTTGCTGATAAGTGGCTATGAGCGATAAATCGTCCTGCTCATTAATCTTAGATGTGGTCTTTATAAACTTCAAATTGGGTTATCGGCTAAATGTTGTTCAAGTATAAAAAATATTTTCCGATAAGGATATGGAAATCTCATAAACCTTACATCAATAGTTAAAACCCAAACTCATGAAAAAAATATTGACCATCATTTTAGCGTTCTTCTTATTTGTAGGATTTAAAGCCGCAAACCAAAGAATAATTTCAGGTTTAGTAACAGACAAAGCAGATGGACTGCAAATGACTGGTGCAGATGTTAAAAGTTTGCCAAGTAATAAAGCTACCGTAGTGGATGTGACTGGTAAATTCTCCTTAAAAATTCCGATTACAGATACTGCTATTGTTATCTCTTATTTAGGTTATCAAGCGCAAACTATAAAGCTAACTAAAAACAACTCTTATAAAATCGAGATGGTTACCGATAGAAAAACACTTGACCAAGTTGTTGTAACGGCAGCTGGTGTACAAGTTAAAAGAAGAGAACTAAGCAGCCACTCTACTAGCATAGTAGCAAAGGAAATAACTCAAGCTAAATCTTTTTATGCACCTTCCGCATTAACCGGTAAGGTTGCAGGGCTATCTGCTAAATCAAATTCTTCAATAAAAATAAGAGGTAATAGTTCTACTCAAATCATTAACAACACAGAAAGTTATAGCGCCATTAGTGAAATCGGTTTTCGCAAAGCAAATAAAGCCCCCCTTTCTACATTTTCTATAGATGTAGATGCTGCGGCTTACAGCAATGTTCGCCGTTTTATTAATAATGGAGGTTTGCCTCCAAAAGATGCAGTTCGTATTGAAGAAATGGTAAATTATTTTGATTACGATTATGCACAACCTACAGCAAAAGACCCTGTAAATATTGTTACTGAAATTGCTCCAGCACCTTGGAACCCTAAGCATAGGCTATTGCACATTGGTTTACAAGCAAAAACTGTTTCAACTGAAAAACTACCAGCATCCAATCTTGTATTTTTAATTGATGTTTCTGGCTCAATGAGCGATGCAAACAAACTTCCCTTATTAGTTTCGTCTCTTAAATTACTAACCGACCAACTAAGGGAGAAAGATAAGGTTGCTATTGTAGTTTATGCCGGAAGTTCTGGTTTGGCTTTACCCTCAACTGCTGGCGACAATAAAATTGCCATAAAAGAAGCATTAAACAGATTAAATGCAGGTGGTTCTACGGCTGGCGGAGCTGGTTTGACTTTGGCATATAAAATAGCAACAGAAAACTTTATAAAAGGTGGCAACAACAGAATAATTCTAGCAACCGATGGTGATTTTAACGTTGGTCAAAGCAGTGATTTAGATATGCAAAAATTAATTGAAGAAAAACGTAAAACAGGGGTGTTTTTAACCGTTTTGGGATACGGAATGGGAAATTACAAAGACAGCAAAATGGAGACGCTAGCTGATAAAGGAAATGGAAATTATGCCTATATTGATAACATTACCGAAGCCAAAAAAGTACTGGTTAATGAATTTGGAGGCACTCTTTTTACAGTTGCAAAAGATGTAAAGTTTCAATTAGAATTTAATCCTACTAAAGTTCAGGCTTATCGTTTGATCGGTTATGAAAATAGAATGTTAAACAGCGAAGATTTTAATGATGACAAAAAAGATGCTGGCGAAATTGGCTCTGGACATACGGTTACTGCACTTTATGAAATTATTCCTGTAGGTATACAAAGTGAATTTATTGGGTCGGTTGATCCTTTGAAATATCAAAAAACCAAGAAAAATGCAGTAGAAAATGCAAGTGACGAGATGTTAACCATCAAATTACGATATAAAGAACCTGATGAAAGTACAAGTAAGCTAATCCAAGAAACCGTTATTGATAATACAACAAAAGATAAGTCATCCGTGAGTAGCAACTTCAACTTTTCTGCAGCGGTGGCTGAATTCGGAATGCTTTTGCGCCAATCTGATTATAAGCAACAAAGTAATTTTGAACAGGTTATACAGTTAGCTGAAGGTTCTTTAGGTAAAGATAAAGATGGCTATCGTTCAGAATTTTTAAGATTGGCAAAATCAACACAATTAATGGCAAAGGATTTGCTTACTATTGCAAATAGTAACGGTATTGAAGAAAATAAACGATAAAGTTTAATTTCTTTCCGTTTAAAAATGTAAAATGGAAATGATGAAAAAAATCAGTTTATACCTTATCGCATTAGTTATCCTTGGCTTAAGTAGCTGCGATGTTCAAAGTCAGAATGCAATTGGCGGCATATTAAAGCAAATTCCTACTGGCGGCACACCAACAACTTTAGAGATAAGCTCAGGCTTAAAACAAGCTTTAGAGTTTGGGACTACAGCAGGCGCTGATAGACTTTCTGCAAAAGATGGCTTTTTTGGAAATTTGGCCGTTAAGATATTATTTCCAACAGAGGCACAAAAAGTAGAGAAAACCCTACGAAGTGTAGGTTTAAATTCTCTTGCTGACAATGTAATTTTAAGTATTAATCGTGCCGCAGAAGATGCTGCTAAAGAAGCAAAGCCGATTTTTGTTTCTGCCATTAAACAAATGACCATTGCCGATGCGACAAATATTTTATTAGGCAATAAAAATTCTGCTACAGAATATTTTAAACGTGTAACTACAGCACAGCTGATGGAAAAATTTAGACCGGTAATTACAACCAGTTTAAGCAAAGTTGGTGCAACCAGATATTGGGGAGATGCAGCAACGGCCTACAATAAAATACCTTTAGTTAAACCTGTAAATACTGATTTAGCTTCTTATGTGGCTCAAAAAGCCATTGACGGAATGTTTATTCAAGTAGCACAAGAAGAACTTAAAATTAGAGATAACATTAGTGCTCGTACTACTGGATTATTACAAAAGGTATTCGGTTATGCTGACACTAAGAAATAACTAACATAAATGTGGATTTGTGGATAAAATTTTATCTAATTAAAACTAAAGAATTGCTAGCTTGTTCTATCAAAAATAAGGAACCACAATTTGATAAAAAAGTCCTGTGAACGGGCGATCCGTGAAGGGCAGGCACACCATAAATTAACCTAGTTAAAAGATAAAGCTTCGATATTATTCGGGGCTTTATTGTTTTAAGAACCTCACCCTATTAAAGCTACTATGAAAACGCAGTTCCTATGTTTCCCTCTCCTGAAGAAGCGGGATTGAACAGACAGAGGTATTAACCATGCTTTGACAGAATGAGGCTTTCTAACGATCGAAGGTAAAAATTTCCAAAAACCTCTCGCTCTCAATAATAAACCCGATTTAACGGAAATACTTTTTTGTTATGCTGAGCACTTCGACTCCGCTCAGTGTGACAGCACAAAAAAGATTGAAGTGAGAGCGGGGTTGAACTTGCCAAAAGAACCGAACCCTGATTTTCAAAAAAAATTACTTCAAAACAACAGCTTAAACCCCTAATTTGCAATTAGCCGTAATTTAAGGTAATTTACACAGCATTTTACAACACAATAAATTGGATTTTAAAGATTTTAATTTTAACCCCGAACTTTTAGAGGGTTTACTGGCAATGGGTTTCAAGAACGCAACGCCTATACAACAACAAGCCATTCCGCTAATTTTAGCTAAAAAAGACTTAATTGCTTGTGCACAAACTGGAACTGGGAAAACTGGTGCCTTTTTACTGCCCATTATGAACATGCTTACCGAAAATCACGATAGGCACAATACAACCTTAATTTTAACACCTACGAGAGAATTAGCTCAACAAATAGATTTACAGGTTGAAGCACTTTCTTATTTCACCAATATCAGTTCATTAACGGTTTTTGGTGGTGGCGATGGCATTGCTTATGAACAACAAAAACGTTCGATGCGTGAAGGTGTAGACATTATAATTGCCACACCTGGAAGGTTAATTGCACACCTTTCTAGCGGCTTGCTTAAAATGGACAAGTTGCAATACTTAGTGCTTGATGAAGCTGATAGAATGTTGGACATGGGTTTTTACGAAGACATCATGAAGATTGTTGGCTACCTGCCTAAGGAACGTCAGACGGTAATGTTTTCGGCAACTATGCCTCCAAAAATTAGATCGTTGGCAGCAACGCTGTTAAAAGAGCCTGAAAATATTAGTCTTGCCATTTCTAAACCTGCAGAAGGGATTAATCAGCAAATTTACTTGGTGCACGACGACCAAAAAGTACCTTTGTTAACCTCCATTCTTAAACCAGCTACCTATAAACGCATTATTGTTTTCGCTGGTCGAAAAGAGAAAGTAAAAGAACTTGGTAAGGTTTTTAAAAAGCTTGGTCAAAAAGTTGCCGCTTTTCATAGCGATTTAGAGCAAAAAGACCGCGAAGCGATCATGCTAGATTTTAAAAATAGCAAGCTTGATGTTTTAATTGGAACCGATGTTTTAAGTAGAGGAATTGATGTGACTGGAATTGATTTGGTTATTAATTTTGATGCTCCTCAAGACCCTGAAGATTACATTCACAGAATTGGAAGAACGGCAAGAGCTGCAACAACAGGAACTGCAATTACGTTTGTAAACAATAAGGATAAACGAAAATTGGCCAATATCGAGAAGTTAATTGAGCGTCAGATTGAGCGTATACAATTGCCGGAACATTTAGGCGAAGCACCAAAAGATGAACCTGCTGGTGCAGAGCAAAAACCTTACGTTAAGAAAAAGAAGTTTTTTAAGAAGAAGCCAAAACCTAGTGTTGGGTAATTAGTATTGCATATCTAGATTGTAAGCAAACCTTAAAACAACATTAAGGAATTAAGAAAAATAAGCTTAACTCCTTAATGTTAAAACTCTTTCCTTTTTCTCAGTGCCCCCTGCCTGTCCGGCAGGCAGGTTTGCTTCTTTGCGGTTAATCCTTAAATCACTATCTTTAGTTATGCAAAATCTACCGCCATTAGCAGAACGGATGCGCCCTCAAAATCTGGACGAATATGTTGGTCAAAAGCATTTGGTTGGCCCTGATGCAGTTTTACGCAAGGCGATAGAAAGCGGACAATTACCCTCAATGATTTTCTGGGGACCGCCAGGAGTTGGCAAAACTACTTTAGCCTCGATTATTTCTCAAAATTTAGATAGGCCATTTTTTAACCTTAGTGCCATTAACTCTGGTGTTAAGGATATTCGCGAAGTAATTGATAAAGCGGCAGCCTTAAAAGACAGTTTTTTAGGTTTACCCATTTTGTTTATCGATGAAATTCATCGGTTCAGTAAATCGCAACAAGATAGTTTATTGGGCGCCGTAGAACGGGGCTTAGTGACTTTGATTGGCGCTACAACTGAAAATCCTAGTTTCGAGGTTATTTCCGCTTTGCTATCTAGATGCCAAGTTTATATTTTACAAGCTTTAACAGAAGATGAATTGGCTAGTTTATTACAAACAGCCGTTGAAAAAGACATTGTTTTAAAGGAAAAGAAAATAAAAATTAAAGAACACGAAGCTTTGATTCGCTTATCTGGTGGCGATGCCCGTAAACTATTAAACGTATTAGAAATTGCGGTAAATGGTATTGGCGGCAATAAAATTGAGCTGACAAACGAGAATGTCCTCGCCCATGCACAACAAAATCTAGCCTTATACGACAAAGCTGGCGAACAGCATTACGATATCATTTCAGCTTTTATTAAATCTATTCGTGGTAGTGACCCAAATGCTGCTGTCTATTGGTTGGCAAGAATGATTGAAGGTGGTGAAGACCCTTTGTTTATAGCTCGAAGATTATTAATCCTAGCTTCAGAAGATATAGGCAATGCCAATCCAAATGCATTACTTTTAGCCAATAATTGTTTTACCGCGGTAAATGTAATTGGTTTTCCGGAGTCACGAATAATTTTATCGCAATGCGTAACTTACTTGGCATCAAGCGCTAAGAGTAACGCAAGTTATGAGGCGATAAATAAAGCGCAGGCATTGGTGAAACAAACTGGTAATTTGCCAGTCCCATTACATATTCGCAATGCGCCAACAAAGTTGATGAAGAACATTGGTTACGGAAAAGATTACCAATATGCTCACGGTTATGAAGGTAATTTCTCTGAACAGGAATATTTTCCAGAGCAGTTAAGCGGAACAAAATTATACGACCCGGGCAAAAATCCGGCAGAAGAAAAATTGAGAGAGAAATTGAAACAGAATTGGAAAAACAAATACAACTATTAGCAAATTTTATTAAATTTGATAGGTAGGATAAATTAAATACAATGTTTACGAAAACAATAATTCCGAAAAAAAAGTCAATTACAATTAATTTACCAGAGAGTTTTATTGGTGAAAATGTTAGGCTTATCGCTATTATTGAAAAAAACGAAATCGAAAACAAAACTAGCAATGCTAAAAGTATTCAACAGATTTATTCTAAATATCCTAAGATAGATTTGTCGGATTTCAAATTTAATCGAAGTGATGCCAATGACTTTGAATAATATTTTCATAGACTCAAACATCGTCCTTTACCTCTTTGATACAAATGAGCCAAAACGCCTAATTGTGCAAGAACTACTCTCGGCAAAGCCTACCTTAAATGCTCAAGTTTTAGTAGAAGTAGGAAATGTATGCAAAAGAAAATTTGGCTTTTCTAAACAACAAATAACCTTACTTTGGTCTGATTTGATAAATGATTGCAGCTGCGCAGAAATTAATGAGCATACAATAAAAGATGCAATTAGATTAATCAAAAAATACGATTTTCAGCTTTTCGATGCCATCATCATAGCTGGAGCTTTATATGCTAATGCTAAAATTTTATATTCCGAAGATATGCACCACGGAATTGTTATCGATGAGACCTTAACCATTATTAATCCTTTTAAATAAATATATGCTATCACTTTTTTTAAGCCATCAATGGAAAGATTTTTGGCGTAGCCGAAACAAAGCCGGCAGTATTGCTGCTCAAATTCTACTTGGTTTTTTTATGCTTTATTTCTTGGCTGTAGCTATTGGGCTTGGTTTTGGAATGACTTATCTCATCGAAGAATTCTTTCCTGGTAAAGATGTAATATTGGTTTTTAATGGATTCATTCTGTATTACTTCCTGTTTGATTTGGGCATGAGAACGCAAATGCAAGAACTGCCCACTCTTAGTGTAATTCCGTATTTGCATTTAAATATCAGTAAAAAGACGATCGTAAATTTCTTGAACATTAAATCGCTGTTCTCATTCTTTAATCTATTGCCATTGTTTATTTTTATTCCCTTTAGCATCATTAAAATAGGAACAACCTATGGCGCAATAACAGGAATAATGTATATCGTATCTATTCTTTCACTTACGGTTTTTAATAATTATTTGGTACTGTACTTAAAGAGAAAATCAATAAATAATATTGCTTATTTCGGTTTAATTATCGGTTTTGTAGCTGTATTTGCTGGCCTAGATTATTACAACATAGTTTCTATCAGAGCGGCATCAAACTTTATTTTTATGGTCGTTGTAAAATACCCATTCTTAGGACTGGCATTTACGTTGGCGGCAGGAGCAATATTCTATGTCAATTCTACTTATCTACGCACTAATTTATATACAGAAGAATTAAGTACAAAAGATGATAAAAAGGTAAGTACAGATTATGCTTTCCTTAACCAATTTGGTAAAGTTGGCGAATTAGCGGCATTAGAATTGAAATTGATTTTACGACACAAACGTTCTCGGGGTTCCATATTTATGGGATTTGCCTTTCTCGCTTATGGCTTTATCTTTTACAAAGCACCGATGATTGCGAACAATGAGTTTGGTAAGATGCTTTTCGCTGCACTATTTATGACAGGCATTACCATCATTTCTTACGGACAGTTTATGTTTGCTTGGCAAAGTACCCATTTTGATGGCCTGTTGGTTAACAAGATTGATTTTAAGAATTTTATCAAAGCTAAATTTCTATTGTTTACCATTAGTTGTACCATCATTACCGTGTTGGCAAGCTTTTATGGCTTTATGAGTTATAAACTTTTATTGATGCACTTAGCAGCCTATCTATATAACATCGGCTTTGCCACAGTAATTGTGCTCTATTTTGCTACAATGAACTATAAAAGACTAGACATTACCAAGAGTGCGAGTTTTAATTGGCAAGGAGTTGGCGCCACGCAGTGGATTTTAGGCTTACCATTTATTTTAATTCCAGTATTTATCTATTTACCTTTCGGGATATTAAACAAGCCTTATTGGGGTTTAGCAGCCATTGCAATTTTTGGATTAATTACCTTATTGATGCGTAATTTCTGGATAAACTTATTAGTGAAAAGATTTGAAAAACAACGTTATAAAATAGCTGAAGGCTTTAGAGAGTAAAATATGTTAGAGATTAGACAATTACAAAAATCATACGGTGGTCGCACTGTAGTTGACATTAGAAGCCTGAACATTCGTGCAGGCGAAACAGTTGGTTTAGTAGGCAATAATGGCGCTGGAAAAACGACTATGTTTAGAATGTTGCTTGATTTAATTAGACCCGATAGCGGTGAAGTTTTATCAAAAGACCAAAATGTAGCAAATAATGACCATTGGAAAGATTATACGGCTTCTTATTTAGATGAAGGCTTTTTGATAGATTATTTAACACCAGAAGAGTATTTCATTTTTATTGGCGGTTTACATAATTTAAGCGTAGCTGATGTTTCTGATTATTTAAAACAATACGATGAGTTTTTTAACGGCGAGATTTTAAATCGCGGTAAATACATTAGAGATTTTTCTAAAGGAAACCAGAACAAAGTTGGTATTGCTGCTGCATTAATGCAAAAACCTGAGCTTTTGGTGTTGGATGAGCCGTTTGCAAATTTAGACCCAACAACACAAATTAGATTGAAAACTTTGATTAAGTCATTAAAGGCTACACATCGTTTAACTACTTTAATATCTAGTCACGATTTAAATCATGTAACTGATGTTTGCGATAGAATTATCCTTTTAGAAAAAGGGTTAATCATTAAAGATATCCATACGGATGAAAACACGTTGAAGGAATTAGAAGCTTATTTTGCGGAGTAACCTCTTTCCAGAAAAGAAGGAGATATAGATATTGTATAGAATTATGGTCAATCGGATACCCAATTTGAGGTGTTAGATTGGCCATTTTTTTTGATTTATTGAAACGTCATTAATATTAATCAGCTATTTAAAACATTGTAAAACAGTAAAAAACAAGCTTTTCTAGAGCAATTAACTATTTCGCCTCCTTCTTGGCACTAGGTTTGAATAACGCTTATTACTAAATTAAATTGTAATAAAATGATGACTTCAAAATTCAAAATAGCAACATTAGGTATTGCCCTTTCAGTAGGAGCAATGACGTTTCAAGGTTGTGATAGCTTAACAAACACTCAAAAAGGTGCTGGTATTGGTGCTGCTGCTGGTGGTGTAATTGGTGGTATAATTGGTAAAAAAGCAGGTAATACTGCAGTAGGTGCAATTATTGGTGCTGCTGTTGGTGGTACTGCTGGTGGTTTCATTGGCAAAAGAATGGATAAACAAGCTGCTGAGATTCAAAATGCAATTCCAAATGCAGAGGTAATCCGTGAAGGCGAAGGTATCATCGTTAAATTTGACAGTGGTATTTTATTCGACTTCGATAAGTTTGCCTTAAAAGATGCTGCTAAAACTAACATTCAATCTTTAGCTACTTCATTAAATCAATATCCAGGTACTGATATTAAAGTTATCGGACATACTGATAGCCGTGGTACAGAAGAATATAACATGACACTTTCTCAAAAAAGAGCTGCTGCTGTTAAAGCTTATGCAGTTTCTCAAGGAGTTCCATCTTCACGTTTAATTACTGTTGGTAAAGGTTTTGCAGAGCCAATTGGCGATAATGCTACTGATGCTGGTAGAGCAGCAAATCGTAGAGTTGAGATTGTAATCGTTGCAAACGACCAATTGAAAAAAGAAGCTGCCGCTCAAGGCAAATAATAAAATTTATATTTACCTATATAAACTTAAAAGCCCTGTCGCATTAATTTGCTTCAGGGTTTTTTAATTTTAAATGTAGCGTTAATGATGGAAGCGACATCCTTTTTAGCTGTCATCCTGAGCGTAGTCGAAGGACAGCCAAAAAGATACAGCGGATCCCGAACATTCGGGATTAAAACGCCCAATTATTAATCGAAAAATAAACCCTTCGACTACGCTCAGGGTGACTAACAAGTTTAAGAATAAATATCCTCGAAATAAGCTATTGCCAATCCTTTAAGCAATAACTCTTGCTCCATTAAGGCATAAGATGGAACTGGTTTTACCAACTTCCAATGTGGCCACCCATCTTGGTCCAATCCTTCCAATTCGTAAAAGCCCATTTCACTTAACAAGCGGCAAGTTGCAATATGCATTAGCTCTTCCTTTTGCCTTTTGCTGTATTTACCTGGACCTTTGCCTAGCTCTTGAACGCCGATTAGAAACAGAATCACTTTCAAATCTGGTGTATCAGAATCAAATTCTTCAGAAATTTTAGTCTGTAACTCTTTCCATTTAGCGTGTATTTCTGCTGGCTTCATGGTACAAATATACTTTTATGACAAACAGTTTAATGCACATATAAGTCAAATTTTTAGCTTTGTGTTATGAACAATAAAATCAACACTGGCCTATTGGCTTATGGCATGTCTGGCAAAGTATTTCACGCTCCATTTGTAAGTACGCATTCAGGTTTTAATTTAAAGGGTATTGTAGAACGAAATCGTAAGATAGCTCAAGATGATTATCCAGAAATTATAAGTTATAACAGTGTTGATGAATTAATTAATGATGATTCTATTGATCTAGTAATTATCAATACCCCAAACAATACACACTATGAATATGCCAAACAAGCTTTAAAAGCAGGCAAGCATATCTTGGTAGAAAAACCATTTACAGCTACAACAGACCAAGCAAAAGAATTATTCGCCTTAGCTAAAAGCGTAGGTAAAAAAGCTTTGGTTTATCAAAACAGAAGATTTGATAGCGGCTTTAATGCAGTAAAAAAAGTAATTGAAAGTGGCAAATTAGGCAAGTTGGTGGAAGTTTATTTTCGGTATGACAGATATAGAAATGAGATAAGCCCGAAAGCTTTTAAAGAAGAACTAGTAGAAGCTACTGGCTTGCAATATGATTTAGGTCCACATTTATTAGACCAAGCTATTGCATTATTTGGCAAGCCAGAAAAGTTCAATAAAATACTGAGCAAAAATCGTGTTAACACAAAGGTGGATGATTATTTTGCTATTCAATTGACTTATCCGAATGAACTGAACGTGTTTCTTACAGCGAGTATGTTGGTAGCAGATATTCAATCGGCATTTGTGGTAAATGGAATGATGGGTTCGTTTAGTAAAAACCATGCTGATGTTCAGGAAGCGCAATTGCTAAAAGGAATGAAACCAACTGAAGAAGGTTATGGAATAGAAAATCCAGCCGATGCGGGAAAACTAACTTTGGTAACTGAAGACGGCGGAAGAACGACAGAATTTATAGCATCAGAAAAGGGAAATTATCCTGCGATTTTTGAAGCAGTGTATCAAAATATTGTTAACGATAAACCTTATCCAATTACTGAGGAAGATATTTTAACACAATTGCAGATTTTGCAAAGCTGAATTTGCGGATTAAAAATCCGCAGGAACTAAAGACGAGATTACAAATCTCGACCAACAACCAGTTATGTTGATTGCATATTGCCCATAGCAATCAACTATGGGCCATTAACTATTAACTACATATTCTTCATCAGCGCTGCTAAAAATTCATTTGGTACTTCTAGATGAGGAATATGTCCACAGTTTTCAAATTCTATCAGTTTTGCGTTCGGAATCTTTGCGGCTGTTTCCTTGCCTAAAATTTTATACTGGCCGTGTTTAGCATGTAGTTCAGGGCTCAATAAAGCTTTACCAACAATTGTTTTATCTTCCTTACCAATAAACAAAATGGTTGGCACTTTTAAATTGGCAAATTCATAAACTACAGGCTGTTCAACAATCATGGTAAAAGTCATTGCGGCAACTTTCGCATATCGAGGAAAATCGGCACTAAAAGTTGGTCCAGCAGCAACACGAACTAACTCATCGTATTCCGGTTTCCACTTTGTGAAATAAGAATTCTGATAATATTTCTTGATGCTTTCTGCAGTTGCTTTCAACTCTGTTTTATATTGTTGCGCTGTATTGGTGTAAGGCAGAAATGTTTTGTAATCTTCCAATCCGATGGGATTTTCTAATAATAACTTCTCTGTTTTTTCTGGAAAAAGTAATGCAAAACGAGTAGCTAACATTCCTCCCATCGAATGCCCCATAACTGCTACTTTTTGAACGCCCAAAGTATCCAACAGTTGTTGATTCCATTTTGCCATTTGATGGAAACTGTAATGTATAAAAGCTTTTGAAGATTTACCAAAGCCAATTTGGTCGGGTACAATAACCCTGAAACCTCCTGCAGCTAAGGTCTTGATTACGTTTGTCCAATAATACCCACCAAAGTTTTTACCATGAAATAAGATAACGGTTCTTCCATTTGCGGTTGCAGTTGGTGCAACATCCATGTAAGCCATTTTTAAATCTTGACCTTCGGCTTGAATGTTGAAATACTTGATTGGATAAGCATATTTTACACTTTCTAAAGTGATGGATAAAGTATCTTGTTTTTGAGCTTTAACAAAAACACCAAAAAACAAAAGGGCTATGGCTAAAAAAAGTGGCTTCATATTTTAAAACGTTGATAAAACAAAACAATGATTATTCTTGATTGTGTTAAATTTAAACCATTATTTATACTTTTGCGCCACCAAATAGAAATACATGAAAGTTTACGAAATCGGTTCTGGCCAATTATCATTGACCACTATTGAGCAAATAATTGAAGAAAATTCGACTATAAAATTATCTACTCAAGCAATAGAACGCATTGAAAAATGCAGAAAATACTTAGATGATAAATTAAGCAATAACGAAGACCCGATTTACGGTATCAATACTGGATTTGGCTACCTACAAAACGTAAAAATTGAGGCTGAAAACCTAACTCAACTTCAGCATAACTTATTGTTATCTCACGCTTGCGGAACAGGGCAAGAAGTACCAAATGAGGTAGTGAAATTAATGCTTTTGTTAAAGATACAATCGCTAAGTTACGGTCACTCGGCTATTGCCTTAACAACTGTACAAAGGTTAGTAGATTTTTATAACCACGATGTTTTACCTATAATTTATACGCAAGGTTCTCTAGGTGCATCTGGCGATTTAGCTCCACTTGCTCATTTGGCATTACCTTTAATTGGCGAAGGAGAAGTTTATTATCAAGGCAATAAAATTACCACTAAACAGCTTTATCAAAACTTAGGGTGGCAAAGTTTAACGCTACAAAGCAAAGAAGGCTTAGCCTTGATAAATGGAACACAGTTCATGAGTGCTTATGGAACTTTCTGTTTATTAAAAGCTCAGAAATTTTCTGCTTGGGCTGATGCAATTGCCGCCATTTCTATTGATGCTTTTGACTGTAGAATTGACCCATTCTTAACATTAAGTCATATCATTAGGCCTCATCAAGGACAAATTGCCACTGCTGCTATTATTAACAATTGGCTAGAAGGAAGTGAGTTAATTGCCAGAAAAGGAAAACAAACTCAAGACCCTTATTCTTTCCGTTGCGTGCCACAAGTACATGGAGCAAGTAAGGATAGCATCAATTACATTAAATCTGTATTTGAAACAGAGATGAATTCGGTGACTGATAATCCGAATGTTTTTCCTGATGAGGATTTGATTATTTCGGCTGGTAATTTCCACGGACAGCCATTAGCTTTAACCTTAGATTTTTTGTGTTTGGCATTGGCCGAATTAGGTTCTATTTCAGAGCGAAGAATTTTCCAATTGATTTCAGGAACGAGAGGATTACCACCTTTCTTGGTTAAAAATGCTGGATTAAATTCTGGATTAATGATTAGCCAATATACCGCGGCTTCAATTGCGAGTGAAAATAAACAATTATGTACACCTGCTTCTGTAGACAGCATTGTGAGTAGCAATGGCCAAGAAGACCACGTTAGCATGGGTGCAAATGCAGCCACAAAATGTCTTCGCGTTTGCGATAATTTAGAAAGGATTTTGGCTATAGAACTCCTAACAGCAAGCCAAGCACTAGAATTAAGATTACCAGAAAAATCATCGGTTAAAATTGAAAAATTAGTGAGTGATTATCGTAAAGTTGTTTCCTTTAATGAGGCTGATAGAATTTTATCGACTGATATTAAAGTGAGTATTGAGTTTATGAGAAGTAGGAAAGTATAAAGTAACTACGTCATTGCGAGTCCTTTCAGGACGAAGCAATCTATCTAGCAAGAAAGATTGCTTCGCTTCACTCGCAATGACGAGTCTACTATTACTTCTTATACATCTGATTCAAATTAATAGCAGGCATCTGAACCTGTGTTTCATCCGATAGTTTACCTGAACAATTAGCAACCTTAATATTTTCTAATTTTACATCGGCTATGCCATTTGTAATTAAGTTCAAATTGTTAATGGTGTATTTGTTCTGAACATCACGGTCTCCATAAAACTCGATTTCACACTTTCCACTAGTAATAATTGAAACATTCTCAAATGAATTCGTTTCACTTGTTAAGTTTGAATTAATTAATTCTAAGTTAATTGATTTAACATCATCATTTCTGAAATTAACTGCCGATACATTTTCTGCTTTTATGTTCAGTAGTTTTATATGTGTTTCGGAACCAAGTGAAATACCAGTTGAATTTTTAATATCTAACGTTAAGGTATCGGTAGCAGCACTTATGTTTAAGCCCATTGCATTTGACACATTTAAACTTTTTATAGTTGGAGAATAAACATAAATGTTTACATAATATCTGTGTCTATTTTCTTCCGATTTTGGTTTATCTTTAATTCCGATTTGTAACTGGCCGGTTGCATCAACGGTTGCAGTGACTATACCTTTTAAATCATTTTGGATTTTAACACCAAACTTTTCGTCTTTAACAAACTGAACATTTAACTCCATTCCTTTAGCGTCAATCTTAACAGATTCAAATGCAGATGAAACAGCTAAGCTTTCCATGTTTTTAGTAGGTGTGCTAAAACTTTCAATTTTGTAAGCTACATCTTTATAAGTTCCAGTTTTGTACATTGTTGCAGATACAATCACCATCCCTAAAACAGGGATTAAAATAAGTGAAGCTGCAAAAGCGATTAATAATTTATTACTTAGTTTCATCTCTTTAAGGATTAAAAGTTTCTTTAACAAAAGCGTTGTAGCGAGTTTCTAATTCATCAAACCCGATGTTTAACAGGTAAACATTTCTAAAAACTACAGGAAGTTCTTCTTCAATAAATTGTGTTTTTAGGTAGTCTTTAACATTTTTCAAGGCATCTTCGGCCACGAAAAACCCGATTCCTCTTTTGTTGCTAATTATATTTTTATTCTGCAATAATTCGTAAGTACGCATTACTGTATTTGGGTTTACCTCTAGCTCTACTGCCATTTCTCTAACCGAAGAAACTTTTTCGTCTACTTTCCATTTGCCAAGCAAAATATGCTCGCAAACGTAAGCGGCTATCTGAAGGTATATTGCCTTATTATCTCTAAATTCCATATCTATACCGTTTAAAATTAAACCTCTTTTTCTTTAAGGCGCACATAAGTGATGCTCCAAAATATTGCAGTAAGTGCTACAATTAATAGTACACCTAACCATTCAGCAGTGTTCTGCGACATATGGTTCATGTTTCTATTTTCTTGGTCAATTATGATTTTTCCATCGAACAACCACTCGCCCGATTTAATAACGATTGCTGTCCAGATTCCTGAGAAAATCATTACACAAATTGCTGTTTTGATATAGTGGAATTTGTTAAAGAAGATTGAACCCAGTAAGAAAACGCTGGTTACAAAAAATGGGAAGAAATACAATGGAAGAAATTTCTCGTGACCGCTATATTTGCTGAACAAGTAAGCTATGTTATCGACACTTGTTACTTCCTTACCGTTATGAACATAAGGTGTAATTTGCTCTACACTAGTGTACATCCCTCTTAGTTTTGATACAAACGCTAAATCTGTAATGTAAAACAAGAAAATAAAACTTAAAATTGATAAAATCGAGGTGAAGAAAAGTCCAGTTAAAAATTTCTCAAAAGTCGAGGCTGGTATCAATAAATCAATAATCGCCTTTGGTTTTTGACCTAAGTGCGCAAAATAACTACTTGCAATAATACTGATGAATATGAAGCCAAAAATCAAAAATAGAGGCTCTCTAAAATTCAAGTCATTTGGAGAAAATGAGTCTGCATACGTAAAGTCTTTCCATAATGCAAAGCCATAAAATGCTACTATTACACCTAAGGCAACCACTAAGCTGATTAAATAAATTTTGCCAAATTCTAGCCATTGTCTCTTCAACAAAAGACCAAAACGTTGTATGTTAAATGTGTTGTTCATGTCTGTTTAAGATTTAGTTAAAAATTGGTTTTAATTTATTTTTCTCTGCCAACACCGCATTGAATAGCAACTCTAGGTCGAGCTTACTGTCTTCTTGATGAAAGTTTGGCATTACAGCATTGAAACCTGCCAAAGAAGGCTCAGCATAAATTACTTTATCATCTATTTCTTTTACACGCTTAAACACCAATTTGTCGGTAATCTCTTCTACCGATGCTTTTAATGCAACACTATTTTCATCTAACATGATTACCGTATCAATTAAATTATCTAAATCTCTTACTTGGTGTGTAGAGATAATGATGCATTTATCTTCTGTTAAAGCGGATGCCATAATTTTACGAAACTGAGCCTTAGAAGGAATGTCTAAACCGTTTGTAGGTTCATCCATTATAATTAATTTGGCATTTGTGGCTAAGCCAAAGGCGATGATTACCTTTTTCTTCTGACCATAAGACATATTAATTAATTTCTGTCCTACTGGAATGTCAAACTCGGCTAACAAAGCAGTAAAATAAGGATGGTCGAAGTTTGGATAAAAAGCTGCATTTGCTTTTACATAAGCATCTATTTTAACCGATGGCAAATAAAACTCCTCTGGTATAAAACAGATTTGCTCTAATAAAGCAGGTTGACGCTTTGCAGGATTAAAACCCAACACGTCCATGCTTCCGCTTTCAGCGTAAACTAATCCTGCTAGGTTTTTTAATAAGGTTGATTTACCAGCACCGTTCTTGCCAAGCAATCCATATATATGACCATTGCTTAATTGCATGCTCAAGTTTTTGAATAACAGTTGATGTTTGCTGTAACCAAAATTTAGGTTGTTAATTTTAATCATTCTCTACTGTATTAGTTAAATAATACACTAAAGTATGTGCTATTTTTGAAACCACCAAATTATTTGTGAAAAAAAATTTTGGATGATGTTTGATAGACCATAGATAATTGGCCTTGATGTTTTCAAAAGGCATAAAATAGCCGCAGATTCGCAGATTAATAATCTGCGAATCTGCGGCCAGCAATTTGTTTCGGTCGGTGAGACACCAACCGATAGACTTCAGACTATACAACCAATGTTAAGCGAAGTGAAATCCCGATTTCTTGGGAAACAATTGAACTAATGAACCAATGAACTACAAAAGCGGAACGCTAATTCCCAAACTCACGTTTCTTCCAGCATTATAAATTCCAGCTGGTTTATATCTACTTTGGTGATTGTAATAAAGTTTATCAGTTAAATTTTGTCCTGTTAACCAAATATTGATTTTACCGTTTTTTACTTTTAGTGAAGTCCCAATGCCTGCATCTAGTAAAGTATAACCATCAGTTTCTGTCTCAAAACTATCAAAGCGGTTTTGCTTAAACACGTTTGTTACCCCAATTTTAATAAAACTATCTTTTAATCCTTTAATCGTAGGTTCAAAACGCAATTCGTTATTTAAACTAGCTGCAGGTATAAATGGCAATGCAGAGTTATCAGCCAGATTTTTTGCTCTTACATAAGCAAATGTATTTTCAAAGTGTAGCGACTTAATCAAATGGAAATCTACTGAAGCTTCTCCTCCTAAAAACTGGGCATCAGTTTGTACAAAGCGATATAAAGGTAAAATGCTAACTGTTCCATCCTCTTCATCGTACGGAATGGTTTCGTTGTTAAAATTACCGGGATAGATATAGTTATATATGCGGTTGCTATATGCATTCAACCCTAAGGTTACTTTTTCAGCATTATATTCTAAACCTAAATCAAATTGCAAACTTGTTTCCTGTTTTAAATTGCTGTTTCCAACCTCGTATCTAAAAGTACCTTCATGTTTACCATTTGCACCCAGCTCGGCAATGTTTGGCGCCCTAAAGCCAGAACCCACATTTCCTTTTAGGTTTAAATTTTTAGCTAATTCAAAAGCAAAACCTACCGAACCAGAAACATTAGAGAAGTTATTGTTAAAGGCAGTAAACACTTGGTTTCCATCTTCAAACAAATCCTTACCATCTATGTTTTTATAGTCGTAACGCACACCAGCATTTAATGCCCCATTTTTAAAGTTACGTTTCAAATAGGCGAAAACTCCAATGTTATCACTCACATAATCTGGAATTAAAAACTCATCGCCAGTGTTAACATTGGTTTGATGCATTCCTTGTACACCGATTGTTGGCTCCCAAGTTCCGCTATTTGCGAAAGAATATTTCACATCATAGGTATAAGAATTCAACCCTAAATTTAATCCAGGTTCGTCTTTACTTTCTTCAAATTCTTTACGGATATTTCTCTGTAAAGCTAAAGTAGTTTTCAATTGTCCACCGCCTAAAAGGATGTTACTATTTATCGCAGCACGATAATGATTAATGTTTTGAAAAGGCAATCCTAATTTTCTTTTTTTAGCATCGCTATTAGAAATCACGTTTCCATCTTCATCCAAATAATCGCCGTTGGCATCTGGACCTTCCTCTACTAAGCCAACATTCGTGTTAAATCTCGATAGACTTAAATGAGCATAACCCCAAGTTTTATTTAAACCCAGCATGGTGTTAAAATTGGTTTCATTAAATCCAGAGTTCGGTACAGTATGGTCTTTATAACTAAAACCATAAGCATTTTTATAAGAAACACGACCACGATACACAAAACCGTTTGTATTGCCCTGCAACATTAAAGACGATGCAGTTAAACCGTTGTTAGTTCCATAACTGGTCGTGAAATTTCCATTAAAATCTCCTGCTGGTGGCACCAAATCATCAATAATATTGATAACGCCACCTAAAGCATCAGAACCGTAAAGTAAACTTGCAGGCCCTTTTAAAATCTCAATTCTATTGGCAGAAAACTGGTCGACCTCTACTCCATGTTCATCTCCCCATTGTTGCGCTTCTTCCCTTGCTCCATCAACGATAGTTAAAACTCGGTTATATCCCAAGCCTCTAATTGAAGGTTTTGAAATGGCTCCTCCAGTGGTAACTTGAGAAATTCCAGGGACTTTAGAAACGGCATCAATAATATTTGTTCCGGCCGATTGAGCTAATTTTTCTCGATTTACAGAAACTACGGCCAAACTGTTGGTTTTGTTGTTAGAGCTATATGGAGTTCCCGTAATTACCACTTCGGCACTTTCAATAACTGAAGCTTCCAAAGCAAACGTAACTGTCGCGTTTGAACTCAAATCTACTTGTTGAGAAGTGGTTTTGTAACCAACGTATCTAACCTCAACCAAAAACTTACCTTTTGCAGGTACATTGGTAAAAGTAAACTCTCCATTTGAGTTGGTGGTAGTGGTAGCTTTTAAATCGGAAATATATACAGTAGCGCCAGAAAGAGGCTCTTTGGTATTAGCATCAGTAACTTTCCCTTTAAACTCTGCTAAAACATTGGCAAAAGTTGGGACGGTAAAAAAAATAAGTAGTACAACCAGTAATAGGTGTATCTTTTTCATATTAATATATTTAAGTATAAACTGAATAGCTTAAAGCCATCGTTTATCAAACGATTAGATAATAAAGATTTTGTAATTCTACTTTGACAAAATTTTATGCGTTTAGCCTTTATTTTGTCAAAGTTCAAAATGATAAACTTTGACAAACTATATAGCAGCTGTCGACAAGTTTGTCAAAGTAATAGAGATATTACGAAAAAACTGGAGGTCCTCGTAACGAGGTAGAAATCAGTTCGGTGTATGAACTGGTTACAATTGGCAAATTCTTAGACATCAACTTACTGTTTAAATAAGTGATAAAATTTGCGCTTGAAAGTGTATAATTCTTCTCGAAATGAGCCTTACAAATCAGACAGGTATCAGCGTTTGTTTTAACGTGAACCTTATGTGTACAGTTTTTTTCGACAGAATTAGCAGCAACTTCTACATGATGATGCAAAGCGCTCCAAGGTGTGATGGCAAGGGAAAATACCCAAAGCATAACCAAGGTTAAAATTCGTTGAATATGTAAACGTCGCTTTTTCAATTTCTATGGCAAACCTAAACAAATAACAATAATTTTCTACATTTGGCTTGTAACATTGCCTTGATATGACCACAAATATAAACGAAGGTTTAAACCTAAAAGTTAAGAACACACCAACCGGAAATACATTAACCTGTAAAGGTTGGGTACAAGAAGCAGCGTTGAGAATGCTGTTAAATAACCTAGACCCTGAGGTTGCCGAACGACCAGAAGATTTAATTGTTTATGGAGGAAGAGGCAAAGCTGCTCGTAACAAAGAAGCGCTAGAATTAATCATTAAAGCTTTAAAAAACTTAGAAGATGACGAAACCTTATTAATTCAATCGGGTAAACCTGTAGGCGTTTTACGGACTCATAAAGATGCGCCAAGGGTTTTGATTTCTAACTCGCAATTAGTTCCAAAATGGGCAACACAGCAACATTTTGATGAATTAGAGGATAAAGGTTTAATGATGTACGGCCAAATGACCGCTGGTTCTTGGATTTACATCGGCTCGCAGGGAATTGTTCAAGGCACTTACGAAACTTACTCGGCTCTTGCAAAAAAACATTTTCAAAGCAATTTAAAAGGAACTTTAAATGTTACGGCTGGTTTAGGCGGAATGGGCGGCGCACAACCTTTGGCAATCACCATGAGCCAAGGGGTTTGCCTAGCGGCGGATGTTGAAGAATGGCGCATCAAAAAGCGTTTAGAAACCAGATATATTGATGAGATTGCTTATGATATTGATGAAGCAATCGACAAAGCATTGCAATACAAAAACGAAAACAAGGCACTTTCAATTGGTGTAGTTTGCAACGCAGTTGAGCTTTTACAAAGATTGATTGATAGAAATATTGTTCCAGATACATTAACCGACCAAACTTCTGCACACGACCCATTGATTGGTTATTTCCCAGAGGGATTGAGTGTTGCTGAAGCAAATGTTTTAAGAACAGAAAATCCTGATGAATATACCAAGCGTTCTTATGCCACCATGGCAAAACACGTTCAGCAAATGCTGGAGTTACAAAAACGTGGAGCTATTACTTTTGATTATGGCAATAACTTACGAGGAAGAGCTTTAGAAGCAGGTGTTAAAAACGCTTTCGATTTTCCAGGGTTTGTACCTGCTTATATTCGTCCCTTGTTTTGTGAAGGAAAAGGACCTTTTAGATGGGCAGCTTTAAGCGGCGACCCACAAGATATATATGAAACTGATAAATTGATTTTAGAACTTTTTCCAGAAAATGAAAGTTTACGTCAGTGGATTACAATGGCACAAGAACGAATAGCTTTTCAGGGATTACCTGCCAGAATTTGTTGGTTAGGACAAGGCGAACGAGAAAAAGCTGGTCTAGCATTTAACAAATTGGTAGCAGATGGAAAAGTAAAAGCACCTATTGTTATTGGTCGCGACCATTTGGATACAGGTTCTGTTGCTTCTCCAAATCGCGAAACTGAAGCTATGCTTGATGGTTCTGACGCCGTAGCAGATTGGCCGATATTAAACGCTTTGATTAATACAGCTGGTGGTGCAAGTTGGGTTTCTTTGCATCATGGTGGTGGTGTGGGCATTGGTTATTCTATTCATGCTGGTATGGTTATCGTTGCAGATGGAACGGAAGATGCAGCAATTCGCATTAAGCGTGTATTACATAACGACCCTGCAATGGGCGTAATCCGTCACGCTGATGCTGGTTATGATATTGCAAAAGATACATTAAGAAAACATAGGTTGGGTTTGAAAGACTAATTAGTCATCCGATGAATATAAAGCGAATTGCAGATATTCATCGGATGATTATCATAAAATTTTGTCCAATAATAATTTAATATTAAGTTTGTTGTAAGGAAATGGTGTCTTCCTATTTGAACCGCCCTAAAAAGCTGATGACGCCTGGTTATGAATGTAAAAACATTTAATCAGGGAGTTATGTCATTAAAGAAAGAAAAATCAGTCAGCAAAAAAATCAATCTTAATATTTTAGTTTTTTTCAGGAAATATCCTGCTGTTCCATACATCTTAAAATGGCTGTTTATCAGTTTAATTGTAGGAGGTTTAATTGGTACAGCATCTGCCGGATTTTTGCAATCTTTAGAATGGGTTACCAATTTCCGCGAAAATCATTTATGGATAATTGGCTTTTTACCAATTGCAGGTTTGCTTATTGGCTTGCTCTATTATTATTGGGGCAAAGATGTTGAAGCTGGCAACAATTTATTGATTGATACCATTCACGAGCCCAAACAAACTATTCCATTTAAAATGATGCCTTTTGTTTATTTAGGCACAATGGCTACACATTTATTTGGTGGTTCTGCAGGTAGAGAAGGTACTGCTTTACAAATGGCAGGCGCAATTGCAGACCAGCTGACCAAACCGTTTAAGCTAACTCCAGAAGAAAGAAAGATTTTAATTATTGCCGCAATTGCTGCAGGTTTTGGTTCTGTTTTCGGAACACCCTTGGCTGGTGCAATTTTCGGAATGGAAGTCTTTTTAATTGGAAAGTTAAAATACAATTCGATTTTTCCTGCATTTGCATCGGCAATTATTGCAGATCTGGTAACCAAGCTATGGAACACACACCATACCGTTTATCACATCAACTTTGTTCCGAATGTTTCTTTCTTAAACCTTATTTATGCAATAGTTGCAGGCATTATTTTTGGCTTATGTGCTGCTACATTTAGTAAAACCTTGCAGTTTGTAGGCGCTTTCTTTAAATCGAAAATAAAATATCCTCCACTTAGACCATTAATTGGTGGTTTAATTTTAGTCGTTATTATTTACTCATCAGGCACTACAAAATACATTGGTTTAGGTATTCCGACCATTGTTGAATCATTTAACCATCAATTACCAACTTATAGTTTCGCCATTAAAATGGCATTAACTATACTCACTTTAGCCGCTGGTTTTAAGGGAGGCGAAGTAACTCCATTATTTTTTATTGGTGCAACCTTAGGCAGTGCTTTGTCTTTATTTTTGCCTTTACCAGTTGGGCTTTTAGCTGGAATGGGCTTTGTTGCCGTTTTTGCTGGTGCAACCAACACTCCTTTAGCCTGTACAATTATGGCGATGGAATTATTTGGCAGCGAATGTGGAGTGTACGTTGCCATTGCCTGCACCATTTCTTATTTACTTTCGGGCCCTACCGGAATTTATGGCAAACAAGTAATTGGAGAAGCTAAGCATAGCAGATTTAAGAATTATTTGAATAAACGAATTGGAGAGATTTGACGGCTTAAATTAGAATAATTCTATCTCTATTTTATTGCAAATTCGTGATAAATAAAGTCTTAATTTTGAGTGGTTTCGGAAACCAAACCAACATTTTTTACGTTTTTAAATAAAAAGAAAATGGCAACTCAAGCGCAAATCAAAAAAGGTTATATCGATTACGTTTTAACACACGATGAGCAACCTAAATCAGTTTATAGTTTTGTTAAGAAGCTAAAAATAACAGAGGCTGATTTTTATGCTTTTTATGCATCATTTGAAAGCATCGAAAAGAACATTTGGTTTGAGCTTACTGTAGAAACCATTGATGAGATTCAGAAACAAGAACTTTGGGAACAATATTCTTCGAGAGAAAAAATGCTTTCCTTCTTTTACAGCTATGTCGAGTTGCTGAAAAACCAAAGAAGCTTTGTAATTTATAGTCTAAAAAAACACGGCATCAGGTTATCAACTCCTGAAGTTTTATCTGGAGCTAAGCCGATTTTCGAAAACTTCGCAGAGCAAATTATCAATGAAGGCTTGGAAAGCGGCGAACTGGCCGAACGCAAATTCTTTAGCAAACGTTATAAAGATGCACTTTGGGTGCAATATGCATTCATCTTAAACTTTTGGGTTAATGATGACAGCAATGGATTTGAAAAAACCGATGAAGCCATTGAACGTGGGATTCAAGTTACGTTCGATTTATTTCAACGCTCTCCAATAGACAACCTTTTCGAATACGGAAAATTCCTTTCGCAAAACGGAAAGTTGAAAGAAAAGATGGGATTTTAAGCTGAATGAAAGCACAAGAAACAATGCCTACCACAAAGGTGGAGCGCTCTGCAAAATTTGTAAAAACAGGATTTCAGATTGGCGGAAATTACATTAAACATTATTCAAAAAAAATCTTCAATCCAGAGCTTAGCCGCGATGAATTAAATGAAGATAATGCATCAGATATTTACAATTCTTTAAGCGAACTAAAAGGTTCTGCATTAAAAATTGCACAAATGCTCAGCATGGATAAAAACATCCTGCCAAGAGCTTATGTAGATAAATTTACGCAATCTCAATACAATGCACCACCATTATCAGGACCGCTAATTGTCCGCACTTTCACGAAAAGCTTCGGTAAAACGCCAGAGAAAATATTCGATAAATTTAACATCAAATCAACCCACGCCGCCTCAATTGGGCAAGTTCACGAAGCTGAATTAGATGGCAAAAAGCTAGCTGTTAAAATCCAATATCCTGGCGTTGGCGATAGCATTTCATCAGACCTGAAATTGGTAAAACCTTTTGCATTCCGTTTATTAGGAATGAGCGAAAAGGAATTAAACATCTACATCAAGGAAGTTGAAGAACGCCTACTAGAAGAGACAGATTATGAACGTGAAGTTCGTAGCTCTATCGAATTTGCTGAAGCTTGTAAAAACTTAGATAATGTGGTTTTCCCTAATTATTATCCAGCACTTTCTAGCAATAGAATTATTACCATGGATTGGATTGAAGGAATGCATTTGAAAGAGTTTTTAAAGACCAATCCTTCGCAAGAATTAAAGAATAAAATAGGGCAGGCTTTGTGGGATTTCTATAATTTTCAGCAACACGAATTAAGAAAGGTTCATGCAGACCCACATCCAGGGAATTTCTTAATTACCAAAGATGAAAAGTTAGGTGCCATAGATTTTGGCTGTATTAAAGAAATGCCAGATGATTTTTATGAGCCCTTTTTCTCGCTAACTTCTACAGATTTATTCGAAGACAAAGAACAAACCATAAAGGCTTTTAGAAAGCTGGAAATGATTTTGCCAAATGATACGCCAGCACAAATCGAGTTCTATTATACAGCCTACAAGGAAATGATTAGCCTTTTTGCTAAGCCATACATTACCCCAACTTTTGATTTTAGTCAGAATGAATTTTTTGAAGGTCTGTACAACTACGGTGAAAAGATTGCTAAAATGCCTGAGTTTAAACAAGCCCGTGGTGTAAAACATTTCATCTACATTAACCGTACAAATTTTGGCTTGTACAATATTTTGAATGAGCTAAAAGCAACCGTAAAAACAGATACTTTTAAACCTCACGTTTCTAAAAGTTTTTAACAGACACACTTCAATTAATTTTTGAAAAGCAATATTGTGGTCAATCGGATTGGTTCTGTCCCGCTATTCGCTTTACTTCGTGGGCAACCGCAAGGGTTGCCCCTACGTGTTCGCTGCTATCGGGTTTACTAAAATTGGCTTGTGCAACTATTTAGGGTTGCCTTGCACTGCCAACCGTAAATAGTTCAAAAGAACCTGCGTAAATTAAACCTGACAGCAGTGGAAATCCTTTTTGTATCGCTGTACTTCGACAGGCTCAGTATGACAGCGACGCAAAAAGATTGAAACGAATGGCAGGACTAAACATAAATTGAAACCCTGTCCTTGCTTTTCAAACAATTAGAAAAAGCAGTGTCAGAGTTTTTAAAACCTAAACATTGTATCCTTGCCACCAACTTTTTGTCCGAAGTTTTGGATGTTGTAAGTAAGTGTTACTAAAGCATGACGTCCCAAATTATTTGTTTGGAAATCGCGAACAGCATTTTCTGTGATATAAATGTATCTTCTGAAATTTTGATTTAAGATATCGTTTACAGTGAATTTAAGCTGTGCCCTGTCATTTTTCATAAATAGGAAGGTTAATCCAGCGTTCCATAGTTTCTGATTATTACTAACTCCACCAATTTCTTGTGTACTATACATATAGCGGAAATTTGTTTCCCAAACCATCTTTTTTGGCAACCTTACAATTAACTCTGTTTCGCTGTTGTGTGTGAAGAAACTAATATCGTTAAAAAATGAATTTTCATAATTACTCTTGTTAAAGCCCAAACTATAACTTTGCCCAAGTTCTAACTTATCGTTTAAATTAATTCGCCCATTAATTCTTGGTGCGCCTTGGTAAATATGCGAAAAACTGCTGTTTCCATTAACTGAAACAATGTTTCTATTGTAGTTAAAATAGTAACCACCACCAAGCGTAAATTGTCGCTTTGCAGTTTTAAAGTCTTTATTTATACTCCCGTTTGTGTGAAACTGTAAAATGCCGTCTGCATTAATTGGCCTGTTGGTTTGCACACCGTTTACAATTGTACGCTCCATAATCACACCATCATTTTGTAATGAACCGTTGGCATTTATGTTGTAGCTCATATTTCGCTTAGTATCGTATTTATAAACATTGAGGTTCATTTGATGTGAACGTGCTGGCAAGAGATTTGAATTACCCAATTGCAACAATAAAGGATTTGTATTATTAGTTACCGGTTGGATATAAGAAACACTAGGCTCTCTAAACGATGGTGTGTAGCTAAAACTATATGCTTTATAATTTATGGTTAATGAACCTGCAATAAATTGGAAATTTTGCTTAAATGATGGAAAACTACTAAAGCTATTTTCTAAATTAATTGTATTTAAAACTATACCTGGCTGGATAATTAAATCCTTAGTAGCCTTCCACCGTAAATTAATTCGTCCATTGGCCTTGTATCCAGATTGTTGTACAGTTTGTGATAATGTTGGTATAGCAATGTCATAAATTTGGTTTAATGGGTTTTTATAAAATGTGTATAATGCGTTTTCATTATCAATGTAATTACCGTTTAAAATAAATCTTAAACTCAGTTTCTTACTGATTGGTTCTGTATAATTAGCCGTTAAAAAAACTCCAAAATTGCGTATGTTATTATCACGAAGTTGGTCTAAAGTATTGGTTGATGACGGATTAAAAAAGTTGGTAATTGAATTGTTGAAATTATCACTTAAGTTATCTTTTTGGGTAACGCTGACACTTGTATTAAATGTCCTGCCTGCTTTTTTACCGTCTTTCCATAAGCTTAGTAACAAAGAATAATCTGCATTATCACTCCTAAAATTAGAAGAGTTAACACTCGAATTAACCAGTTGATTACTGCCATTTTTACTATCAGTTACTTCATAATCTAAATTTTTTAATAAATTAAGGGTTACGGTAGGTTCGAAAGTAAAGCTTGTTAAGCTATCTATTTTCCAATCTAATTTTGCGCCGAAGTTATGGTTCGTTCCCCTATTTCGCTTATCGTTGTTAGCAAGCGTATATAGTTTATCGTTACCTAAATTTTGATCATTACTGGTAAATTGTTCGGTTAAATTATCTACATACCCGAAAAAGTATTTTCCATTAATTTTAATTCCTTTTTTGGTTAATGTATTAAAATTTGCGCCACTACCTGCAGATTTTTGTATGCCTGTAGCAGAGCCGCCAAATCCAATACCGTTTAAACTATAAGAATCGCCATTAATATTAACTTGGTTAATTCCTGCCCTGCTAAAACCGCCTATGCGAGAAACGTCGCCAATACTAAAACCTGGCTTATTGATATTATTGCCGTAACCCAATACACTAACCTGAGTGGTGTCTCTAAAAAAGTTCATTATCCCGCCAGATTCAAAACGTTTATCTAATCCCAAACCTGCATATAATTTCCCAAACGCACCTTGTTTTATAGCTTTTTTTAGCTTTAAATTAATCACTTGAGGTGTATTTCCTGCCACTAAATCGGGGTCTCTTCGCGTTGCTTCAGCATCATTACTTATGGAAACTTTATCTATAATATTTGACGGTAGATTTTTAGTTGCCATTTGCTGGTCGCCACCAAAAAACTCTTTTCCATCTACTAAAATCCGACTCACTGGCTTACCATTAACTTGTATGGTGCCATCTGCACCAACTGTAACTCCAGGTAATTTTTTCAATAAATCTTCTACAACTGCCGTTGGCAGAGTTTTGAAAGATTCTGTATTAAACTCAATGGTATCTTTACGTACAATAACTGGTGGTCGCTCAGAGAGGATAACTACTTCATTTAAGTTGTTTCGTTTTTCAGATAGCAATACGTTCCCCAAATTTAGATTAGGTTCAGCTGCTGTGATTGTGATTTCTTTTCTTAAAATATTATACATCCAAGCGTTAATTACTAATCTATATTTTGTGCCAATCTCAAGGTTATTAATTTTAAAAACTCCTTTATCATCTGATAATTTATAAGTGCTTAAAATGGTATCTGCTCCTTTAAAAACAGAAACGGTAGCATAGTTTAAAGTAGTTTTGTGATTGGCACTATCTAATAGAATGCCTGTTAAGCTGCCCTTTTGGGCAAACAACAAATTAGCAGTTAAAACGAATGCGATGGATAGTAAGATTCTCTTCATAAAATGGGATAAAACAAATAAAAGACACAACTCTTTTTGCAATGTTGCATCAAACCTAAAAAAATAGTTAATAAAAATAATGCATTAACAGTTTTGTTACGAAACTCTTCGTAGATAGAATGGCTCATTATTTTAGTAAAGATGAATACAGGAAAAAATGGGATAGAATAGAATGTTCGTCATTGCGAATTTTGCGAAGCAATCTCCTTGCAGATTAGTATAAATCAATGTATGAGATTGCTTCGGGCGGTGAAGAACCGACCCTCGCAATGACGAAACTTATTAAATCATTAAAACTAATAAACCAACTTTCCAATGTAATAGTTAAAATCTACTTCGATATTATCCTTTGTTGCTCCTGCTAATTCAATAGGTTTAAATACAGTTGTTAAATTATAGAACTTAAAATCTCCTCCTTTAACTTTCAACCTAACAGGCATATCAAATCCTTTAACATCGGCAATCCAACGAGCGCTAGCTTTGCCATCCAACACTCTAATCTCCAGAATTGGTAAATTCGTATACTTCAAATATTGGTCGAATACTTTAGTAAAATCTTTACCAGATTGTTTATTGATATAACCGATTACATCTTCGGCATTAACTGTAGAATGATAAAATTCCTTGTTCAATCCTCTCAAAATCGAACGCCATTTTTCATCGTCATCAATGATGGTTCTTACCATATTCAACAGATTTCCGCCCTTTGGATACATATCTCCAGAACCTTCTCTGTTTACATTATAAATACCTTGAACGGGCGCTTGGTTTTGAATGGCCTTTCTGGTACCTTCTATATATTCTTGCCCTGCTTGTTTACCGAACATACTTTCTGTAAATAATGATTCTGAGTAATTGGTAAAGCTCTCGTGAATCCACATGTCAGCTAAATCTTTCGAGGTAATGTTGTTCCCAAACCACTCGTGACCGCTTTCATGCACAATGATGAAATCCCATTTTAAACCAACACCAGTTGTAGACATATCCCTACCTAAATAACCATTTTGGTATTTATTGCCATAAGCTACGGCGCTTTGATGTTCCATTCCTAAATGTGGACTCTCCACTAATTTATAACCGTCTTCATAAAATGGATAAGGACCAAACCAATATTCAAAAGACTTTAACATCGGTTTTACATTTGCTGCAAATTGAACTTTGGCTTTCTCTAAATTCTCTGGCAATACCCAATAATCTAAAGTTAACTTGCCTTTCTCTCCTTCGTAAACATCATCAAAATGAACAAAGTCGCCAACGTTAAGGGCTACATCGTAATTGTTAATTGGATTTGCTACAAACCAATCGAAACAGGTATACCCATCTTTAAGTTCCGTTGTTTTTCTTAATCGCCCGTTAGAAATGTCTTTTAATCCCTTTGGCACACTAATACTGATTAACATACTATCAACTTCATCTGCCTGATGGTCTTTATTTGGCCACCAAATGCTTGCGCCTACACCCTGACAAGCAGTTGCTATAAATGGTTTGCCCGCAGCATCTTTTGAAAACACAAAACCTCCGTCCCAAGGCGCTCTTTTTGCAATGGTTGGATTACCAGAATAATATACCGTGAAACTATTTTTATTTCCTTTTTTTACTAAGGGGAAGTTCACAAAAACAGCATTAATCTCTCTTTTAAAAGTTAATGGCTTACCTTGATAAACCACCTTTTCTATTTTAAAATTGGCAAATAAATCGAATTGTAATTTGGTAAAATCTCTAGTTGCCGTAAACTTAAATTCGTTAGAACCACTGATTGCTTTTTTATCGATATCTATTTTCAAATCGAGGTGATAATAGTTGATATCATAACAAGTTCGCATTGGCGATAGATAACCGCGAAGCGAATCGGCCCTGCCATATTTTTCTTTTTCTACCAATAATTGCGCATTGGCGGATAAAGAAATAAGAAAAATAAATGCAAATAGGTAAATGATTTTGGAAAGTGATTGGCTGGTTTTCATAAAGAATATCAGTTAAAAAAGACAAGCCAATTTAGTGAATAATTATGAAAGGGTTTATCAGAAATTAATCGGTGTTAAACGGATATTAACTTGGTTCCTTTAACGCAAAGAGCACGAAGTTTCCGCAAAGTTAAAAAGCCATATTTCCTATCCTATTAAACTTTCTATTTTTTTCTTTGCGCTTTCTCAGCGTCCTTTGCGGTTAATAACTACGCTTACAACAAAATCTTACTACTTACTTCTTTATCAATTGTAATGTAACCTGGATATTTAACCAAGCCGCCGCCAACCATAATAGAAGGACGTATTTTCAAAGTAACTATCCCTTTCTTTTCATTTCCAGAATTAGCTGCCTTTACAAAATCTGTAATATCTGAAAGCATCGTTCCATCAGCCAAAAATTTATAAATATTGGCGTTTAACTGAACAGGTACATTGGTGGTTTGACCAGCATCGATACTCACCTTTTGGTCAACAGTTCCATTAGCAATTTCTTGCTTGTTAATTAAGATGATATAATCGAAGTTATTAATCGCTGCTAAAGTTGATGAAGGATTAGAAATTTGCAGGTTCAATTTTGCCTTTAAAGGAATATCCTTTCTCAAATAACCTAAAGCTAATGATGGCAAACTGCTCAAATCAATATCGTTACCTTTAATTAATTTCTGTACATCAGTACCTGCAACTGTAATATTTGTTGCGTTTAAAAGCTTATAATCGCACTTTTCTAATGCTTTAATTTGTTGTGCTTGTTTGTTCACACTACACGCCGATAATCCTACAACTAACAGGCAACCTAGAAAAAATCTATTCATCATTTTATAACGGTTATTTAAACACAAAGGTATAATCAACTATGGTACCAAAACTATTTTTGCTTAGTTAAATTGTTACGCAATTGAAGATTCATCACCCTTGGTTGTACTAAATTTTAATTAATTTAGTGATTTAAAACCTTGTATGAAACGTGTAATCTATCTTATTGCCTTTTTAATTGCTCCAACTTTTTTAAAAGCACAAATGCAACAAATGAATGCTGCAGAAATTGCTTTGGGCCTTGCAAAACTGAATGTTAAAGGTAGCGTTTTGTACATCGCAGCGCATCCAGATGATGAAAATACTCGCCTGTTGGCTTATTTAGCAAAAGAAGCAAAAGTAAGAACTGGTTATTTATCGTTAACCAGAGGTGATGGCGGACAAAACTTAATTGGCAACGAACAAGCAGAGCTTTTAGGATTAATTAGAACACAAGAATTGTTAGCAGCCCGAAGAACCGATGGAGCCGAACAGTTTTTTACAAGAGCAAACGATTTTGGCTTTTCTAAAACATCAGATGAAAGCTTTAAAATTTGGGGCAGGGAACAGATTTTATCAGATGTGGTTTGGGTAATTCGTAAGTTTCAACCAGATGTTATCATCACTCGTTTCCCCGAAGATGCAAGAGCTGGTCACGGGCATCATGCTGGTTCGGCAATTTTAGCAAGGGAAGCTTTTGTAGCAGCGGCTGATAAAACTCGTTTCCCTGAGCAATTGAAATATGTAAAGGTTTGGCAAGCGAAAAGAATATTATGGAACACATTTAATTTTGGGGGAACTAATACTACTTCGCCAGAACAACTGAAATTAGATGTGGGTTTATACAATCCCTTATTAGGAAAAAGTTATGGCGAAATAGCTGCAATCAGCAGAACAAATCATAAAAGCCAAGGTTTTGGTTCTACCTTACAACGTGGCGAATCATTTGAATTTTTCACTCCGGTTGCTGGCGAACCTGCAAAAACTTCAATTTTTGATGGTATAGATTTAAACTTAAAAGACAAAGCAGTTGAGCTTTTATTAGGTGAGATAAAAAAGGAATATAATGTAGCTACGCCAGAGGCGATTTTGCCAAAACTACTTCAACTCAAAAAACTAACCGATTCAAAAGATTTTAATCATCAACTTTTAAACGAATTGATTTTGGCAACTGCGGGATTTTGGACTGAAGCTGTTACGAACGAAAATGCTTATGCCATAGGCGATAGTGTTAAGTTTTCAGTAAACACCATTTATAGGGCTAAAACCAATTTCCCTTTAACAATTAAAGTAGATAATGTTTTTGCGCTTGAAAATAATAAGATGCAAAGCTTAAGTATGAGCGCTAAGGCAAATGCAATTTCACAACCTTATTATCTCGAAAAAAATCATCCGATAGGAAGTTATATTGTGGATAACCAAACAGATATTGGCTATCCTGAAAACCCAAAGCCATTTGCTTTACACCGAACAGTTACTATAAACGGAACTGACATCAGTTTCGATATTCCGATTTTATATAAAAATACAAATCCGGTAAAAGGCGAGCGTTATCAACCCATAGTTATTGCACCTGTAGTAACTGCAACGATGAGCGAAAAAGCTTATATTTTCAGCAGCAATACTCCTAAAACAATTACTGTTCAACTAAAGAGCTTTCGCAATAACAGCACAGGTTTTGTAACGCCACAACTACCAAAAGGATGGAAAAGTAATCCAGAAAAAATAGATTTTAACTTAGCCAGAAAAGGTGATGAGCAAAACATAAGTTTTAGCATTACTTCTGGCAGCGATGTAAACAGTGGAAATATCACATTGCAAGTTAATACAGATGGAAAAACAGACGATAAGGGCTTAAAAGTTATTAGTTATGAGCATATCCCAACAATTACAATTTTCCCTCAAGCAACTGCCCGACTAGAAAAGATAGACTTAAAAATTGCAGGTAAAAAAATTGGTTATTTAGATGGTGCTGGAGATTTAACAGCAGATGCCTTAAAAGAAATGGGCTATCAGGTTACTAACCTAAACTCTGCACAAGTTTTAAATAGCGACCTGTCTACTTTTGATGCAATTGTAGTTGGCGTTCGTTTTTACAACATTAGTGATGATGCAAAAATTGTTCAACCTAAACTATTGGCTTACGTTCAAAATGGCGGTACATTGTTAATTCAATACAACGTAAACAATGGTTTAAAATATTCGAACATTGGCCCTTACCCTTTTAAGTTAGCTAACAAAAGAGTAACCGAAGAAGATGCAAAAGTTAACTTCATTAATCCTAAAAGCGCTGCTTTAAATTATCCAAACAAAATAACTGAAAAGGATTTTGAGGGCTGGATACAAGAAAGAGGATTATATTTTGCAACAGATATTGACCCAAAATATACAACCGTTTTAAGCATGAAAGATACCGGTGAAACTGAAAGCGATGGTTCTTTATTAATCGCCGATTATGGCAAAGGAAAATTCGTTTACACTTCTTTGGTTTTCTTTAGAGAATTACCTGCTGGTGTGCCCGGCGCTTATCGTTTAATCGCAAATTTATTGGCCCCCAGAAATGCAAAATAAACAAACAGAAAAGGATTTACCCCCATTTGTAAAAACCTGGAAACAGTTTTACTTTTTATTAGGCTTTTGGCTCATTTTGCTTATCGCTTTGTTTTACGCCTTTACTAAATATTTCGAATGAGCTATATAGATTGGGCCGTTTTATTCACCACGATATTAGCTATCGTTGGCTACGGCGTTTATAAAAGTCGTGGTGCGCAAAGTATGCAAGCCTATTTACTGGGCAACCAAAGTTTGCCATGGTATACGGTTTGCCTTTCCGTAATGGCCACTCAGGCAAGCGCCATCACCTTTCTTTCGGCGCCGGGTTTAGCTTATACATCTGGCATGAGTTTCGTTCAGTTCTACTTTGGCTTGCCATTGGCGATGATTGTACTGTGCATCACCTTCGTACCCATATTTCATCGATTAAAAGTTTATACCGCTTACGAATATTTAGAGCAACGATTCGATTTAAATACGAGGGCTTTAACTGCATTTTTATTTTTAATCCAACGTGGATTATCAACTGGAATAACCATTTATGCACCATCGATTATTCTATCTACCATCTTAAATATCGATACCACTTACACCACTTTATTTATTGGCAGCTTAGTGGTGTTCTACACCGTTTATGGCGGAACAAAAGCTGTTTCATATACCCAGCTTTTACAAATGAGTATTATTTTTTGCGGTCTTTTTGCTGCCGGAATCATGGTTGTTCATCTCTTACCAGGAGATGTTGGTTTTACAAAAGCCATCAGCATTGCTGGAAAAATGGGAAGAACCAACGTGATAGATTTTAGTTTCGATTGGAATAATCCTTACACCGTTTGGAGCGGACTAATAGGTGGGTTTTTCTTGCAGCTTTCTTATTTCGGTACCGACCAAAGTCAGGTTGGAAGGTATTTAACAGGTTCATCTGTTAGTCAAAGTAGACTGGGCTTATTGATGAATGGCTTGGTTAAAATACCAATGCAATTCTTGATTTTGTTAATCGGCGTTTTGGTTTTTACCTTTTACCAATACAATAAAGCGCCTATCTTTTTTAATAGTTACGAGCTAAACAAATTAGAGGCAAGTCCGTATAAAGCAGAGCTGAATAAAATAAAAGCCGATTATAATTCAGCATTCGAAAGCAAACAACAAGAAGTAATTAAACTTGATAAAGCGCTTGAAGCAAAAGATGAAACCTTAATTAATCAGCAAAGAACTGCCGTTAAAAAAGCCGATGAAGAGACCAAAACCATTCGCAAAAGCTTAACAGAGTTGATGTTAAAGAATGATGCAAAAGCAAGCACAAACGATAATAATTATGTCTTTCTAAGCTTCGTTACGCAATATTTACCAAAGGGACTAATTGGTTTACTTATCGCCATTATCTTTTTAGCATCGATGGGTTCTACTGCAAGCGCCTTAAACTCCTTAGCATCTACAAGTGTGGTAGACATTTACAAAAGACTAGTTAACAAAGAAGCAACCGATAAACAATATGTGAAAGCTTCCCGTTGGGCAACTTTAATTTGGGGTGCAGTTTGTATTGTGATGGCTTTATTTACCAGCAAAATCGGCAACTTGTTAGAAGCGGTTAATATTTTAGGTTCCTTTATTTATGGTACAATTTTAGGTGTTTTTATAGTTGCTTTCTACATTAAAAATGTAGGTGGCAAAGCCGTTTTTTATGCCGCCATTTTAACAGAAGCTTTAGTATGTATTATTGGTTTTAACGAATGGGTTGCTTATTTATGGCTAAATGTAATTGGCTGTTTATTGGTGGTGTTTTTTGCTTACATAATTCAATTGATTAGTTTTAAAAAATGATTTACAAAGTCTCTACTAAAGGCAAGATATTTAGTCTGAAATGGGTAATATTATTTTCATGTTTTCTGATTCCTGTTTTAGTCACTGCAATATTTATGGAATCGCAAAAAGGGAACATAGCCACTTTAATCTTCATTTTTATTTGGTTCTTGTTTTGTTTTCCGCAGCTAAACTTGTTTTTACAGTACCTCAAAGCAACCAACTATCAGCATATAGAAATCGACTATCATCAAAAAACCATTTCAATTTCAAAAGATGGTAAACAGCTAGAAAAGAAATTCACTGACATCAAAAGATTTTCCTTCCATAAAGCCAATCCCCCATTCTATTTAGGTTCATGGTGGCTTAACATCTGTAATGATTTCTATTATTATAAAATTGATTTTGATGAAGAATCGTATTATCTGACCAGCATATTATTCCCAACTCCTTCAATAAATGGAGAAAAACATTTTTACGAATCTTACTTAGAAGTCAAAACCTCATATCCTAGCATACAGAAGACAATAGAATAGGTTAGAATTGATTTCATTATATCAAAAAACCGCCCCAACAAAGTTGAAGCGGCTTAATATAAAATAACTCAAGACTTTAGACTAACGACTCAAGACTATTTCTTTGTCTCTGCCAATAGTTGAGTGTTTAATCTGATGTATTCATCATTTTTCATTGTAGTTGCCAAGGCAATACCCGCTTTAGCACTTTCAGCAGCTCCAGCTTTATCTCCAGATTTTAACTGCATTTTGCCTAGCCATAATTTGGTCCATGGCATTTTTGGCTCAGCTTTATCAGCTTCTACCATCCAACCTAAAGCAGTTTTTAAATCCTTCCCATTGGTAAAATAATAAATCGCCGATTGCATATAAGGTTTTTTCTCGCCTTTCATTGCTTCTGCAATATTTGCCATTGCTTTTGCATCAACATCCGTTGTTATGTTTACAGCAAAAGACATATTCTCCCACGTTAATTGCAATTGAGCTTTACTCTCTGTTACGTTTGCAAATTGTATCGTTAACGTTTCTACTTTATCTTTTAACACATTGGTTTTCACTTTAACACGCAGCACATCATCTTTTTGATCGTAAGTGTAAGCGCCCCATTGTTTAGCAGTTTTACTAAAAATAACCGTCCATTCGCTAGCATTAGGAATAGAGAACAAACCATATTCGCCCGCTGGCAAATCTTGACCTTCTATTTTAACCGCATCAGTAAAAGTAATAATGGTAGCAGCATTTGCACCTGTTCTCCAAACCTTGTCCATTGGCTCCATTCCGCCAAATATTTTACGCCCTTTAACGCTTGGTCTAGCATAGGTTAAAGTAATTTTTCCTAATCCAAACTCTTGGATAATGGTTTGTGTACTACTTGGTGCAGGTAGCTTTACTTGCGCACTTAGGCTATTGTTTATGCCTAAAGCAACTAAAAGCAATAGCATTGTTTTGGTCGTAAATTTCATTTTGTTTGATTTTATTTTTCGGTCTAAATTTACAACAATAAAAATTTAAACATCAAATCGCTAACTGAATGTAAAGAAATATAAGCAAATAGAAATTTCTAAAGCTAAAAGCTTAGATTTATAGCAATCAGATTCTGTTAACCAAATAATAATTAAAACCTATATTCTAATGAAAAAGACAATCAAATCAATCGCTACTTTATTATTTGTAGCTACAATTTCAGTAAGTGCATTTGCACAAGAAAAAAAAGCTCCAGCAAGTCCTGCGGCTACAGCTACAGGAAAAATTGGTGATGCAACAATTACTATCAACTACAGTAGCCCTGCAGTAAAAGGTCGTACCATTTGGGGTGGATTAGAAAAATATGAAGTAGTTTGGCGTGCTGGTGCAAATGATGCAACTACTTTTGAAACGGATAAAGACATTAAGGTAGAGGGAAAAACTTTGCCAGCTGGAAAATATAGCTTCTTTTTAATCCCAAAAGAAAGTGGTACTTGGACTGCTATTTTTAACAAGGAACCAAAACAATGGGGAGCTTATAAGTACGAAGCAGCAAAAGACCAATTAAGAGTTGATGTAAAAGTAAAAGCTTTAAAAGAAACTCAAGAAAGATTGGTTTACAAAATCGAGAAAAAAGGTTTTGCCTTAGAATGGGATAAAGTTTCAGTTCCAGTAGCTGTTAAATAATATTAAAAAACTTAAGCAAGCCTCGTTGGTTAAATCCTACGGGGCTTTTTTATAGATGAAAAACAAATCAATAAGTATTTTAGGATGTGGCTGGTATGGATTAGCGATGGCAAAAGCGCTCGTTGCTGATGGATATCATGTTAATGGTTCTACCACTAGCGAAGAGAAGCTAGAAACCTTCAAAAAGCTTAATATAAAACCTTACCTTATAAATTTTAATGGGGAGTCTGTCAATTACGATGAATCTTTCTTTAACTGCGATGTTTTAATCATTAGCATTCCTCCAAAAAGAAATGTGCAGGCAGATTATCCAAACAAGATTAAAAACATCGCATTAGCTGCTGAAAAAGCGAATGTTAAACAAATCATTTTCATTAGCTCTACTGGTATTTTCCAAAATGGGAATTTTATAGTTGATGATGAAACCATTCCAGAACCAAATACAACCGCAGGAGAAGTATTATTAGCTGCAGAGAAAGTTCTAAAAGAAAATCAAGCTTTAACAACAACCATTATCCGCTTTGCGGGATTAATTGGGCCAGAAAGAAATTTAGCCAAATATTTTGCAGGTAAAACTGATATCGCCAATGGCTTAGCACCAATCAATTTAATTCATTTAGATGATTGCATAGGCATCACAAAAGCAATTATTGAGCAAAAAGCTTTTGGCAATATTTACCATGGCGTGACGCCAAGCCATCCTTCTAGAGAAGAGTTTTATACTAAAGCTTGTTTGTCCAGTGGTTTCGAAAAGCCGGAATTTATAGACGAGCTATTAGACTGGAAGCAGGTAGAAAGTAAAAATGTAGCTAGGTTTTTAGCTTACCAATTTAAGATTGAAAATTGGATGGAGTATGCTGAGATTAAACATTAAGTTCTGTCAGTCTGAGCGAACCTGTCCCGACTTCTTCGGGAGTCGAAGACCTGTTAACTAATAAAATCAAAAAAGATTCCTTCGGCTACGCTCAGGATGACATCTTTTTTGATTTTAATATTATAAACGCAGGGTTGGTCCAATGAACTATTGAACCATTGAACTAATGAACCTATATTTACGCTGTAGCTAATTTTGCTACGTTACGATAAGGAAATGCATTAAAAATGTGTCTTCTTGCAAATCTTCCTGGAGAATCAGCATTTACCAATTTGATGTACATTGCTCTTGGCACATCAAAATATTCGTAAGCACTACCGTCGAAGAAATCGATACGTAAAATTGCATCTTTAAACTGAAAATCTTGAATGTTAGATGTAGTTGTAGTTTGGATATACTCATCTTTAGCGTGCTCCAAAGTTTCTGGCGCAATGCTTAACAAAAAGTTATAAGCCTCAATAATTTCCTTGCTTTTTTCTTCAGCTTCTAAGTGCTTTTCAGCATCTGAACTGAACTTATCAGGATGCCAATCTTTCATCAAGCCCCTGTAAATACTCTTGATTTCTTTTAGCTCTGTAGCTTTAGTAACGCCTAATGTCTTTCTGTAATCTCCAACCTTCTTCATAAACTTATTTTATATGTTATTGTTTATGAAACGATTGCAAATAATTAAAACGCAAACCACAGGGAAACAATTTTTGTGCAAAGGTACAATTAAATAAGTAGAATTCTAATAGAAGGTTAACTAATAGTTATTTACCACTTATCCAAAGTGCAATATCGCTAATCAATTGCTCAGATACGTTTACTGGAACTTGATATTGTTGTGTATATGCTTTTTCTGTTTGCGGACTTAACAAATGGTTTAACTCTGGATAAAGTTTCACTTTTGCATTTGCCGACTTGCCCAAGGCAGCATTCCAAATATCATAATCTGCTGTGGCTACTTGAAAATCATTTCCGCCTTGGAAAACCAAAATGCGTTGTTTTAATTTTTTCGCTGTAGCAACCTGGTCATAAACATTTAAATCAACCCAATAAGCAGCAGGTAAACCTAAGATAACCGAATCAGGTTTCATATTTGGCGCCAACTTCACCAATTTAGCAGCTCCAATTTCATTAATAGCCTCAGCTAATTTTACCTGTGTTGCTTTGGTTGTATCTTTTGCAAGCTCAACAATATATTTGTTTTGGTCTATAATAATATCACCCAATTTCCTAGCTGGTGCAGCAGCTAAAATAATTCCCTTTAAGCTAGGAGCAAGTGTTGCTAAACGTGGCGCTAACATTCCGCCCAAACTATGTCCTAAAACATAAATACTCTTTGGATCTGCTCCTGTTATAGTTTTAGCCATTGCAATTGCAGCAAGTGCATCATCGGTTACTTCTTCTTTAACTGTAAAAGCTTTATTAAATTCACCAGCGTATACTAAAGTCCTTTTTACGTAACGTATGCTTGCTATACCTTTTGAAGCCAAGCCTGTTGCAATATCCTTAAATGGCTTATTTGGCCCAACTGTTTCATCCATATCACCAGGACCAGAACCATGAACCAATACCACAACTGGGAAGTTTGTCCTATTTTTCGGCGTAGTTATTATTGCTGCTAATTGGTGCCCTGGAGTTTGCAAATAGACAGATTTTTCGGTGTACAAAGCAGTGTCTGCATAAGCAGGTTTTGTATACACTGCAGCTTTTGGAGGCATAAATAAGCCTACTATTTTCTCTCCTTTGTTAAACATTAAAACAAAATTTTGCTCTGCTTTTTCAAATTTTCCCTCTACAGTAACAGCGTAAAAATCTCCCTGAACTTTACTTGAGATAGCATCTAAAACTTCTGGCTTGCCTAAGTTGGTTGTAATATTATCCCAAAGCTTTTTTAAGTTATCTGGTGTAATTTTTGCCTTTTCAGCTTCATCAAAAAATAGATGTGCAGTATCGTATTTTGCTTCAGCCATATAAATGAAAAACGAATTCGTTTTGTTAAATAGGCTAATTACGTTTTGTGAAAATCCAACGGTGCTAACTAAAAGCAGGGCAATTACTAAAAAGGCTTTCTTCATAAAATTTATAATCATCGCATAAGATGAGAATCAAAGTTAATATTATTTAAACCGCTTTAGTGTTAAAAATTGTGAAATAAAAAACGCCAATCATTTTGAGTGATTGGCGTTTAACTATTAGGATTATCGTTTATAACAACTCCGCTTCGATGGTAATTGGCGCATTCATTAATTTAGAGATTGGGCAATTCGCTTTTGCATCTGCTACTAATTCATCAAATTTCTCTTTTGATAAACCTTCTGCCTTTACTTTAACTTCTAAATGAATACCTACAATTTCACCTTTTTCAGGATTCAAATCTACTGTTGCTTTAGTTGTAATATCTTCTGGAGAAATATTTTCTGCAGAGATATTAAAGCTTAACTTCATGGTAAAGCAACCCGAGTGTGCTGCAGCAATTAACTCTTCAGGGTTTGTACCCACACCTTCTTCAAAACGACTTTTGAAAGAATATTGTGTATTACTTAATGTTCCACTTTGTGTGGTCAATGTTCCTTTTCCATCTTTTCCGGTGCCATTCCAAACGGCAGTTGCATTTCTTTTCATGTTAAAATTGTTTTTTAATTACTAATGTAAAATAAGACAAAATTGTTTAGCAAAACTCTATATCTGACAATAAATTTACAGCTTTAACAACATAAATATTTTTTACACAGATTATCATTACATTAAATATATTTGTGTTACAAAAATTATCCCTTTGGCAAATAAATCCAAGTTTAAAAACATTTTAGTTATCGAAGATAATCACGCTATTTTAGACGTAATTACCTTGATATTGCAGAGCGAAGCATATAAAGTTGCTGGCTTAAATAAAAGTGTTGATATGATGAAACATATTGATGATTTCAAGCCCGACTTAATGATTTTAGATATCATGTTACCCGATGGTGATGGTCGCGAATTGTTAGGACAACTACGTTCCAATGAAAAAACCGCAAACATTCCTGTTTTAATGATTTCTGCCAAATATACTTCAGAAACCATTCAACAAAACACAGCACACAAGCCTAATGGATTTTTAGCAAAGCCTTTTGACATTGATGATTTGTTAGATAAAATCGAAGGTATTCTTGCTGGAAAGAACTTCTAAATTTTTGCATACATTTATGCAAAACCAGATGTGATGACAGATAACGAACAACTTATCCATAATTTTTATACCAGTTTTAATAATAAGGACTACAAGGCAATGCAAGCTTGTTATGCAGATAATGCAACCTTTAATGATGCTGTTTTTAAAAACCTCAATTCCGAGCAAGTAAAAGCAATGTGGGAAATGTTAATTTTAAAAGGAAAAGATTTAAGGATTGAATTTAGCAATATCTCTTCCGATGGGAATAATGTAAAAGCACATTGGGATGCGTACTATACCTTCTCTGCCACAGGCAAAAAAGTAGTTAATAATATTGATGCCCGTTTTGAAATTGAAAACGGAAAAATTGTTAAACATACAGATACTTTCGATTTCCACACTTGGTCTACACAAGCTTTAGGAATCAAAGGTTTCCTTTTAGGTTGGACAACATTTTTGAGAAAGAAAGTTACCGCTCAGGCAATGAAAAATCTGGATGGGTTTATGAAAGCGAAAGTCTAAGAGTTTTTGTCATTCAGACGTGTACCGATTTCACATCGGTAGCGCACCTGTCCCGACTTCTTCCTATCGTGTGGAGACATCTTTTTTGCTCATTGCTTTTTGGACTATGCAAGGTTCCGTTCATAATACTGGTGCCTCTAGCCAAGCACGACCGTCAATCCCCAGTGCCAGCCCAATCAAAAAAACAGTAGCACAATAGAAAAACCAGCACTAACAAACCTCAAACGCAGTGGTTTTGTGCTCATTCTTTTACTGACTTTCATTTATCAGTTACGAACAAAACAAAGTGCCCCTGTTTTTTTGATGAGCAAGGGCCCGTGAAAAGGCACCTAGCGGGATTGACAAGCATTTTTGCATACTTTTGATGCTTCAAAAGTTTGATGCCTGCCGGCATAGAGGCAAAAAAATAAACCAATATTTGTGTCCACACGATAGGACTTCTTCGGGAGCGAAGAATCTATTTTTTAATCATAATAGATTCCTTCTACGCAGGAGTAGGACAAATGACATTTAATAATATTAAGCTTGCTTAAGCTGCGTTATTATCGTTGTAATATCCAATTTTTGCTGGTTGCCACTATGCATATTCTTTAAGGTTAACAAACCACTTTCAATTTCATCTCCACCAATTAAAATCACAAAAGGAATGTTCTTATCATCTGCATAACTCATTTGCTTTTTCAGCTTTGCAGATGATGGATATAATTCTGCTGATATATTTGCTGTTCTTAATTGTTGCAAAATTGGCAATGCATACAACTCTGCTGCTTCATCAAAATTACTAATCAACACTTTTGTACCTTGTGCTGCAGAAGCAGGAAATAAATTCAACTCCTCTAAAACGTCGTAAATTCTATCAGCACCAAAAGAAATTCCAACACCTGTTAAATCTTTCAATCCGAACATTCCTGTTAAATCATCATAACGACCGCCACCACCAATACTTCCCATGGCAACTTCATTTGTTTTAACCTCAAAAATACAGCCTGTGTAATAGTTTAAGCCACGAGCCAGAGTGATATCTAGCTCAATGGAAGATGTAAGATGTGAAATGGAAGATGTAAGCTTAGCAACATAATCAAAAACTCTTTCGATTTCTGCTACACCCTTTAAGCCAATCTCTGAATTAGCTAGAACGTTTTTCAAACTTTCCAACTTTTCATCATTAGAACCTTTCAACATGATTACAGGCTCCAATTTTTGAATGTCTTCGTTGGTAAATCCACGCTCAATCAATTCTTTAGTTACGCCTTCAAAACCAATTTTATCTAGTTTATCAATGGCAACTGTCATGTCGACAATCAATTCTGGTTTACCTATAATTTCGGCTATACCAGAAAGTATTTTACGGTTATTGATTTTAATATTAAAATCCTTTAAGCCTAAGTTGGTTAAAGCTTCGTGATAAATTAAAATAAATTCTGCCTCATTTAATAAAGATGGTGAACCAACTACATCTGCATCACATTGATAAAACTCTCTGTAACGGCCTTTTTGAGGCCTGTCTGCTCTCCAAACTGGCTGCACTTGGAAACGCTTGAAAGGAAATGAAATCTCGCTTTGGTGCATCACCACGTAACGAGCAAACGGAACAGTTAAATCGTAGCGAAGTGCTTTTTCAGAAATTAGAGTCAACAGATTTTTAGCATTGTACTCAAAGCTTTGGTCTTTAGTCTTTCTTCTTTCAGCTTCTTTCAAATAATCTCCACTGTTTAAAACTTTAAAAATCAGTTTATCACCTTCATCACCATATTTACCAGTTAAGGTTTGCAAGTTTTCCATACTTGGTGTTTGTATTTCGGCATAACCATACTTCTTGAAAACCGTTTTAATAGTATCAAAAATATAATTACGTTTCACCATTTCTTGGGGCGAAAAATCTCTTGTTCCTTTTGGTAAACTTGGCTTGGTAATAGACATGGCGCAAAAATACTTATTTATGCTGAAAGGTAAAAGGTTTAAAGGCGGAAGGTTGGAGAAGCTTAACTGTTGAAAATTTATTTGAAGCGCAAATTATTGCAAATCACAATGTCAGTCCTGCCATCCGCTTTACTCTCCCGAAAATTCGGGATTCGTGCTCGCTCCTGTCAGGGCTAATTAACTTAAGTTTGTGCAAGAAAACCGCTCATAGTTGCACAGACCTGCGTAAACTAAACCCGATTGGCGTGGAAATCTTTTTGTCATCCTGAGCGGACCTGTCCCGACTTCTTCGGGAGTCGAAGGACAAAAAAGATTGAAACAAAAAGCGGGACTATCCTTTAATAAATTCGCTGCTTTTGCTTTTCAAATCTTAAACATTTCTCAACGGTAATTTCTTCCTATAGCTTAACTGTCGCCAAATCCATTCAACTGGTCCATAATTGTATTTTGATAACCACCATTTGCTAACAAAAATCTGCAAAATATAAACTACCAAAGCTAACAACAAGTAAAACCAAAGTGGCTTGGTATTCCAAATCCCTAATCCAAAGCCAGAGAAAACTAGCAACCCTATTAAGTTTTGGGTCATGTAATTTGTCAACGTCATTTTACCCATTATGGCGAAGTGCTCAAAAAGTGTTTTCAATTTGCCAGCTATAAATAACCAACAAATACCACTTCCAATACATATCATGGAACTTAGCACCATATAATACCTTAATTTAAAATGTTTTAAAAACACCCATTTCTGGTTAGCATAAGCTAAAAAGAATACATTTAAAAAAACAACAATGCCCAATGATATCCAGAAGGCACGCACAATATATTTTTTATTGTTTGTTAGCTTTCCGAAAAAATTAATTTTATATAAAGTGAAACCCCATAACATACAGCAGAACATGACCAAATGAACGGTGTACAAATAGCCTTTCAAAATCATTTCGCCAAAGTAGGTTGCCTTTAAACCAAAAGTTAGCACGTCAAGTAAATTGCGACTTTGATAGAGGGGAAATAATTTAACAACCTCATCCCACGAGGTATCTTTTAAAGCGCCCACAAATGCAGCAATTGGTGGTACGGCTAATAGTAAAACTACGCTTGTAATAAAGGTGGTTTTAGCAGAACTACGGTAAAATATCAACAATAAAAGTCCCATTACTGCATAGTCTTTTAAGATATCGCCAAAGAATAAGGCACTGTTTATAAATGCTAAAACCAAAAGCCAGAACATCCGCCCTGCGAAAAACCCATAGGGATTATGTCCTTTTTCCTTAACGTTATCCATTAAAACAGCGAAGCCATAACCAAACAATAGGCTTAATAAAGTCCAAGATTTTGCGGAGAAAAAGATATTGGTGATATACATTAGCACATTTGTTAATGTATCTGGTTTAAAGCTTTCCCAATTTCTACCTAGGGTGAAAAAATCAAAATAGTTCATTAAAACAACACCTAAAAGCGCCCAACCTCTCAATACATCTACAATTATAGTTCTTTGGTTTTGTTGAATGGGTTGATTTAGGGATGTTACCATTTTGAGAGTTGATTTTTTAACTAAAGATATATTATTTTTAAGAAATTGATAACCAGTAGAAAGCAAAAAAGCTTCCCTTTTGAGGTAGTTTTATTAAGATATACGTGGGCCAACTTTGTGGTTTTTTGTCCATATAAAAAAACGTGGGTCAATTTTTAAATTTTTGGCCCACGTTATTAAAAAGCAAAAAAGCTTCCCGATAAATCGGGAAGCTTTTAATAAAAATATAAGAGTAGCAATAAGCCACCCCGCCTTTCAGGCACCCCTCCACGGGAGGGGAATTAACTATGCTAATAATCTAATTGGCTCTTCTAGTAGTCCTTTTAAGGTTTGTAAGAATTGTGCTCCGGTTGCACCATCAACCACACGGTGATCGCAACCTAAAGTTAATTTCATAACGTTACCTGGAACAACAGCACCATTTTTAACTACAGGAACTGCTTGGATAGCACCTACAGACAAGATTGCCCCATCAGGAGAGTTGATGATTGATGTAAACTCATCAATACCAAACATACCTAAATTAGAAACTGTGAAAGTACTTCCTTCCCAATCTGCTGGCTGTAGTTTCTTAGCTTTTGCTTTAGCGCCAAAATCTTTTACTTCCGCAGAAATGTGAGATAAAGATTTACCATCTGCAAAACGCACAACTGGCACTAATAAACCATCTTCAACAGCCATAGCAACACCAATGTTAGTATGCTCGTTGAAACGAATTTTGTCGCCACCCCATGAAGAGTTAACAGCAGGGTGTTTTTTCAATGCAATAGCAACCGCTTTGATTACAATATCATTAAATGAAACCTTAACTGGAGCAACTGCGTTAATTGCTGTACGAGCAGCCATTGCGCCATCCATATCAATACTTACAGTTAAGTAAAAGTGTGGAGCTGTAAATAAACTTTCTGCCAAACGTTTTGCAATTACTTTACGCATTTGCGAAACAGGTTGTTCAGTAAATTTAACTTCGCCAACATAAGTTGGAATTACCGGAGCCGCAGCAGCAGGTTTTTCAGAACTTGCAGGAGCATCAGTTTTTGCAGGTGCTGCAGCAGGTTTATAGTTCTCGATATCCTTTTTAATGATACGACCACCTTCTGCACTACCAGCAACTTGTGCTAAATCAATTCCTTTATCTTTTGCAATTTTCTTAGCCAAAGGCGATGCAATGATGCGACCACCATTTGAATTTGTTGTTGCAGGAGCTTCTTCTTGAGCTGGAGCAGCTTCAGTTTTAGCTTCTTTTACAGGAGCATCAGCGCTTTTATCAGCAGTAGGTTTTGCAGGTGCATCACCATTTGCTAAAATAGAAGAAATATCTGTTCCTTCTGGACCAACAATAGCAATGATGCCGTTTACTTTTGCGGCCTCACCTTTGTTAACACCAACGTGCAATAAAGTTCCAGTAGCATAACCCATCACTTCCATAGTTGCCTTATCGGTTTCTACGTCAGCTAAAATGTCATCGTCTTTAACTTTATCACCAACTTTTTTATGCCATTCGGCGATAACGCCTTCAGTCATTGTATCACTTAATAAAGGCATGCGGATTACCGTTACACCTTTTTTGCTCAATTCTTCTTCGCTTAAGCCACCACCTTGAGCAGGAGATTCAGTTTTTGCTTCTTCTTTTGGCGCTTCTTCTTTCGGACTTTCCGACTTCTGACTTCCCGACTCAGCCTCCAAAGCAGCTTTGTAATCTTCGCCTTCTTTACCGATAACGGCAATTACAGCGTCAACTGGAACAGCTTTACCTTCTTCAACGCCAACAAATAATAACGTTCCATCCCAGTAAGATTCTAAATCCATCGTAGCTTTATCAGTCTCTACTTCGGCTAAAACATCACCGCTTTTAACTTTATCGCCCACTTTTTTATGCCACTTCGCCATTACCCCTTCGGTCATGGTATCGCTCATTTTGGGCATTTTTACTATATCAGCCATTTATATATATCTATTGAAATGCGTTTTGATTAAATTTCTTGGTAAGGATAGTCAGTTTGCACATAAACATCTTTATAAAGTTCAGATGCATCTGGGAATGGAGATTCTTCAGCAAATTTCACTGACTCATCAACAATCTCTTTTACTTTTTCTTCAATTGAAGTAATCCAAGCTTCATCAGCATATTTCTCTTTCAAGATAACTTCTCTAACTTGCTCAATTGGGTCTTTAGCTTTATAAGTTTCTAACTCGTCTTTAGTTCTGTATTTAGCAGGGTCAGACATAGAGTGACCGCGATAACGATAAGTTCTCATTTCTAAGAAAGTTGGTCCTTCACCTTTACGAGCACGTTGAATTGCTTCATCCATTGCATTGTGTACAGCAATTGGGTCCATTCCATCAACAGGTGCACATGGCATATCGAAACCTAAACCAATCTTATAGATATCGCTCATGTTAGTGGTACGTTCTACAGAAGTTCCCATTGCATAACCGTTGTTTTCACAAACAAAAATTACTGGTAATTTCCATAACATCGCCATATTGAAGGTCTCATTTAAAGCACCTTGTCTTACAGCTCCATCGCCCATATAACAGATATTTACATTATCAGTTCCTTTGTATTTTTCTGCAAATGCAATACCTGCACCCAAAGGAATCTGACCACCAACAATACCATGACCGCCATAAAAGTTGTGCTCTTTGCTGAAAATGTGCATTGAACCACCTTTACCTTTAGAGCAACCTGTAATTTTACCATACATTTCGGCCATGATGCTATTTGCACTTACACCTAAAGCTAAGGCGTGTGCATGATCACGATAAGTTGTAATCATCGAATCACCTTTTTGCATAGCTGATATTGCACCTGCAACAACCGCTTCCTGTCCTATGTATAAGTGACAAAATCCACGAATTTTCTGCTGTCCATATAACTGCCCAGTTTTTTCTTCGAATTTGCGCATTAGCAACATCGACTCAAACCACTTCAAATAGGTATCCTTATTTATTTCTACTGCACTCATGTTGAGGTATTGATTTTTATTTTACGAGAGCAAATCTAATTTTTTTTATGCAATTTATGATATGATTTAGTGTAAAAATATCCTTGTTAAATCAATATCAACTCGCCAAATTCTAATTTGTTATTATAATTAAACTTGTAATCGTCTTTAACACGTTATTAATATTTTTTTCTTTTAACAATCTGCAATAAATTTTAGCATCCTTAGAAAATAATGAAGAAATTAAATTTTGTTTACCCTAACAGCAATAGAATGAGATTTTTTTAGAAATTAAGTTGAATTTCTTAGCCAAAATAATAATACAATTACTCCGATTTTGAGTTTAAATGTTAACAACTTTTACAATTAAGTTAAAACATTTGGATAACATTTGTAAATCACATACTTTTGTGACCTGACAATAAGCCCGTAGTGGTGTACGTTTAAGTGTAAGTATTATCTAACCCAAACTTAACAGTATAACATGATAAAAAAGTTTTTGTTCTCTACTTTAATCGTTCTTTGCAGCTTCTCGGCTGTTTTTGCCCAAAAGAAGACTAAAGAAACAAACGTTGAAGACCCTGATAATTTAGCTTCACAATATTTTTCTCAAGTTATGGGTGTTGCTGTAGACGCAACCGCTAACTTAAAATTATACAAGTTTATTTACGAGTGGATTGGAACTCCTTACCGTTTTGGTGGTAACACTAAAAAAGGAATTGATTGTTCTGCCTTCGCAAAAACCATTTACGAGAAAGTTTTTAACACAACCATTTTACGTAATTCTCGTGATATTTTTAGCATGGTAGACCCTGTGTCTAAAGACGAGTTAAAAGAAGGAGATTTGGTTTTCTTTAAAATTAAAAGCCGTAGTATTTCTCACGTAGGTGTTTATTTAGGCGACAACCGTTTTGCACACTCAAGTTCTGGCGGGGTTAAAATAAGTAGCTTAAACGACCTTTATTACAGCCGTTATTTTTACAAGGGTGGAAGAATCCTTGACGGTGATAAAAAAGATTTTGTAGAAGAATAAATAAGTTAACGGTTTTCAGTTAACACAAAAACATATAATCCTTTCCGATAAATCGGGAGGGATTTTTTATTAAAATAAAATGAAGAAAATACTCAGCATTGCTTTCTTAACTGTGGTTGTAGCTTATCTTTTAATAAGTTGCCAAAATAAAAGTGTTGCATTTGTTAACCAAACAAAGCTGGATACTCCAATTAGGAAACTAAAAGATACGATTAGCATTGTTGCTGTTGGCGATATGATGTTGGGCTCTGCTTATCCAAGCAAAGTTAATCTTCCGCCAGATGACGCTGTTAATAGCTTTGTAGCTGTTGAGGAATTTTTAAAAGGCGATATCGTTTTTGGGAATTTGGAAGGCTGTTTTTTAGACAAAGGGAAATCAACCAAATGCAGTGACCCAAATAGCACCAGTTGTTTTGCATTTAGAATGCCCGAAAGATATGCAGGCATTTACAAAAACGCTGGCTTTAATGTATTGAGCGTTGCTAATAATCACATCGGCGATTTTGGTTTAAAAGGAAGGAAAAAAACTACTTCTATATTAGATTCCCTACAAATTGAATATGCAGGATTACAATCTAAGCCCTTTGCCATTTTTGAAAAAGATAGTGTAAAATATGCTTTCTGTGCTTTTGCACCAAATGACAACACTGTTTCTATCAAAAATATCGATAGTGCTAAAATGTTGGTTTCCGAGCTTAAAAAGCAAGTTGATATAGTCATCGTATCTTTTCACGGTGGCGGAGAAGGCGCTAAATTTGAACACATTACACGTAAAACGGAAGTGTTTTACAAAGAGAACCGAGGTAACGTTTATGCCTTTTCACATGGTGTGATAGATGCAGGAGCAGATGTAGTTCTAGGCCACGGCCCACATGTTACCAGGGCAATGGAAGTTTATAAAAACAAATTCATCGCGTATAGTTTAGGCAATTTTTGTACTTACGGAATGTTTGGTTTAAAAGGCCCAAATGGTATTGCACCTCTATTACAACTAAAAATAAATGCCAAAGGCGATTTCCTTTATGCGGATATTATTTCTGTTAAACAGGATAAAATTAATCGACTAACGATTGATGAAAGCTTTGCTGCTTTCAAAAAAATAGAAACTTTAACCAACCTCGATATTCCCGAAAATCAGTTAAAGTTTGAAGGTAATGGCAGGATAAGTTTAAAATAGTTAAGCTTCGTCCTTTGTATTCCTAACTAGGCTAATCCCTGAAACAAAGAAAATTACGCCTATAATAGCAGCTACCACTAATCCGCGAGTGCCAGCTGATTGCTGTACAAAACCCCAACCAGCATATATTAATCCTACTATACCTAATATGGTTAAGATTGTTCCAAAAATTCGTTTTACATTCATAGTTTTAGATTTTACAGGAATATAACAGCGAATTATACTTTTTGTTTGGCAACCTTAATAGTAAGCTGTGTTTAAAACTTTAAGTCGCAAAATTCAGCTATGTTCATCGTTTTTATTTTGCCTAAATAATTATTTATTATTCATCACAATTAATAGTAATATTGATATATAATTAAAACCAAACACCTATGATGTACATTCCATACATTTTGCTTTTTTTCGGGCTGATAGTTCTATTTAGCTCGTTTGTAACCGTTAAACAAGGTACAATAGCAGTAATAACCATTTTTGGCAAATACCGCAGACAACTTAGACCAGGTTTAAGCTTAAAAATTCCGCTAATAGAAGTTATTCACTCTAGAATTTCAATCCAAAATCGTTCTGTTGAACTTTCGTTCCAGGCAGTAACACATGACCAAGCCAATGTATATTTTAAGGCCATGTTACTTTATTCGGTATTAAACCATGATGAAGAAACCATTAAAAATGTGGCCTTTAAATTTGTTGATGCAAATAACTTGATGCAAGCTTTAATTCGTACCATTGAAGGTTCAATTAGAGCTTATGTTGCTACACAAAAGCAGGCTAACGTATTGGCACAAAGAAATGAGATTGTAGAGCATGTAAAACATCAAATTGACCAAGTTTTAGAAAGTTGGGGTTATCATTTACAAGATTTGCAATTGAATGATATTACTTTTGATGAAGAAATTATGCGTTCGATGAGTAGAGTTGTTGCTTCTAATAATTTAAAAGCAGCAGCTGAAAATGAAGGTCAGGCTTTATTAATTACCAAAACTAAAGGCGCAGAGGCTGATGGTAACGCCATAAAAATTGCTGCCGCAGCAGAGCGTGAAGCTGCTCAATTACGTGGACAAGGTATCGCTTTATTCCGTGCAGAGGTAGCTCATGGTATGACTAAAGCTGCTCAAGAAATGGAACAAGCAAACCTTGATATTTCAGTAATCTTATTCACTATGTGGACAGAATCGATTAAACATTTTGCTGAGAATAGTGATGGAAACGTGATTTTCTTAGATGGAAGTACTGAAGGCATGAACAAGACAATGAAAGAAATGATGTCTATGCAGATGGAGAAAAATAATAGTAGTAAGAAATAAAAACATTTCGGAATGTTAGAAAGACCCTGAAATAAACAGCGTAGCTCTCTTGAAGAAAAAATCAATAGGAGCTTCTGAAAAATTCAGAGTGACGGCATTGAGATTTAAAAAAAAGTCCGGACAATTTGCCCGGACTTTTTTATGCATTAATAATTTCTATTTATTAAATGTTGATGTGTTACTAGTCAGCTTTGTGCTTTCAGTTAATTTCATCAAATCAACCATAATTCTTAAACTTTCATCTTGTATAAAATCAAAGTTGTCTTCCTTAGTGGTTTTATCACCTTTTTTAAGTGGAGCTAACCCTCTCGAAGCTCGTAATTGATTTAACCTAGTTAATGCTTTCGTTTCCAAAGCATCACGCTCTGCTTTAAGCTTTGCTTCATTTAAAGTAATTGCAGTTTCATTATCACGTTTCTTAGAATCTAAGATATCTTGTTGCAACACTTTATAATCTAAAGAACTGGCCATTCTTTGCTCGTGTAATTTCATCAAGCTAGCTTTTACGCCACTTAAATCGGCAACCTTATTGTAGTTTGATGATTTAATGATATCAAATGGCAAGGCCGAAGGCTCGGTATCTTCCCCAATTTTATCTAATGGATAAATAGATGGGAAATTAAAATCTGGTATTACGCCTTTGTGTTGTGTACTGTTACCATTTACACGGTAAAACTTGCCCATTGTTAAGTTGATTTGACCTAATTGAGGCACACCATCTTTATCAACTATCACCGAGCTTGCAGGAACTGGTTTACCATCCTTTATTGTTACTTTAGTATCTTGTACTTTGGTTTTGTTAGCGGCTAAAACAGACATCATTTTTTGTAAAATAGATGGTTCTACAATCCTATTTAAATCGATAGTAGATTGTACAGTTCCTTTACCATAAGTTTGTGTCCCCATGATAATACCACGACCGTAATCTTGTATAGCACCAGCAAAAATTTCAGAAGCTGAGGCACTTAAACGATCAATCATTACACCGAAAGGACCACTCCATGCTAAGCCAGCATCTTTGTCTTCATCAACATTTACATTCCCTCTAATATCTTTAACCTGCACTACTGGACCATTGTCTATAAACAATCCTGTTAGGTCAATAGCTTCAACTAATGAACCACCGCCGTTAGCTCTTAAATCCATTACAATAGCATCAACCTTATCAATGTTTTTTAGGGTATCTATTAATAAACGAACATCACGAGTTGTGCTTTTATAATTTTTATCACCCGCATTATAGGCTTTAAAATCTGCATAAAAAGCTGGAACATCAATTATTCCTATCTTATACGGTTTGCCATCAGATTGGATAGTTTTTACTGTCTTTTTCGCAGATTGGTCTGCCAAGATAACTTTATCCCTAACCAGTGTAATAATTACCGGTTTAGAAGAAAGCTCTTGTCCAACAGGGATAATTTTTAATCTTACTGTAGTTCCTTTAGGACCTTTAATTTTCGAAACTGAATTATCAATTCTCCAACCCACTATATCTTCAAATTCTCCATTTACCCCTTGAGCAACAGCAACAATTCTATCTCCAGCATTAATTTGTTTGCTCTTAAAAGCTGGTCCGCCAGGAATAACATTTACAATTTTAGTTACCTCATTATCTAACTGTAATGTAGCTCCAATACCTTCCAAAGAACGAGACATCTCTTGGTTAAATACTTCAGCATTTCTTGGATTGAAGTAATTGGTGTGTGGATCAATGGCTTCTGTAAAAGAATCCATTATAATCTGGAACACATCTTGATTATTAAATTTAGCAGCTTGAGTTTTTAAACTTTGGTAACGTTTAGTTAAAGTCTCTATATTTTTTGTCTGATCAGTTCCTGCAATTTTCAAGTTCACTAATTCGTATTTAACCCTACTTTTCCAAATATTATCTAAGGCAGCTGTAGAAGTAACCCAAGGCATTTTCTCTCTATCATAAACGTAAGTGTCATTCTGATTAAAATCAAACTTGTTTTTAATTTGAGAAATAGAATAGTCTACACGTTCATTATATCTTTTTAAGTAAACATTAAAAATGTAAAACGGAACACTTAAATCTCCAATCCTAAAATCGTCATCTAATGTGGTTCTACTTTTATCAAATTCTTTAATATCACTTTCCAAAAAATAATATCTAGAAGGATCCAAAGCCTTAATGTACCTGTCTAAAATAATAGATGAGATAGAGTCATTAAGGGGAATCTTCTTATAATTATAGTTTTCGATTAAAGAAACAACTTGTCTAATAACCAAACTTTGTTGATCATCTGGTTTTATATTTTGAACACCATCAACCACTTTTTGGGCCTTTGGCGAAGCGCTACATGCCAACGCTGCGGCAGTAAACGTAATCATCAATACTCTTCTCAACATCTCTTTTACTTGTTTAAAATTCATTCTTACAAAATCATCATCCAATATGATACCATTTTTTTAAATAAACAAAAAAGATACAGATTTAGTCTGTATCTTTTTTGTAAATTTTGTAAAGTTACTAATACGATTAAGAAACCAGCTTATTTTTAATAGCCAACATAACTAGGCCCACAATGCTTTTCACCTTTGTTTTTTTAAATATATTTTTACGGTGGGTTTCTACTGTACGCTTGCTTATCGCTAAATGAGCAGCAATATCTTCGTTACTAAACTCCTGAGTAATAAGCTTGATGATCTCTACCTCACGCCTGCTTAAAATATCAATTACTTTAGTACTTGTTTTCATATCCATAGCGTTTTGGTTTGAGATTGTTAATTAATTTAATTCATTTAAAAAGTTGCTGAGAATTTCCCAGACCCCAAGCTGCAGTACAACGCACCTGCCGTAGTAGCATCAAACATTTCACATAAAAAAGTGCCCTCAATTTTATCTGCACTAATTGCCGTAATAATTACATTGCCACCTCCATTGTTTGTTGTGGCATAAGTTTTACCTCCAGTTGTAAAAGTCGCTGCTCTTGTGGCTGTTGTTAAAGTAAATGTTCCAATAGCAGAAACATTATCCACTTTAATAACAAGATTTGTACTATTTGGCCCTGGAGCTGTAATCGTATAACTAGTTCCAGTTTTTACAGCAGTTGCCGATGTTGCTGTCCAAGTAGTTGCCGAAGCACTTGCCACTGTTAATTGTGCACTTGCAGAGCCAGTTGCTTTTACCGTTTCGTCATCCTTTTTACAAGAAACAAATACAGCAGTTAAAATTGTGAATGCCAATAAAATAGTCGTGATTTTTTTCATTTTGATTTTTCTTTTATCTAAACAAATGTTGAAAAAAGCACCTCATCTTACAATACCTTAGCTAGGGTATATTCATCTACCCAACAGCAGGTAGAAGGTTAGATTATCTTATGTTCATAGGCATATTTTAACAATCCTACTATACTTTGCGTTCCTGTTTTTCTAAATATATTCTTTCGGTGAGTTTCTACTGTACGCTCACTAATAAACAGCATGTCAGCAATTTTTTTATTGCTATGTTCACACTCAATTAAGCGAATAATTTCAACCTCTCTATTTGTTAAATGAGATCCTCCTTCATCATTTTTAAAAGATTTCATTAATTCTTTTGTTACTTCTTCTCCATAAAAAGTTTGACCATTAGATAGTTTATCCAATGCTTCTAACAATTCTTGTTTTCCTGTATTTTTTAGGATATATCCCGAAATACCTGCATCGATCATCTCCTTAATTACTTGCCTTTCTCCAAACATTGATAAAGCTAGAACCTTAATATTTGGATATTTCTTCTTCACATTTCTTGTCAGCTCAACACCAGACATTTCTGGCATATTGATATCGGTTAAAAGAATGTTAACTTTCAGTTCATCTAGCATTGTTAATACTTCCTTAGGTTGGTTACTACAGCCAACAATGGAATATTTTTCTTCATTGTTAAGCAATGAGCGTAAACCATCAACAACTAATTGATGATCGTCTACAATGAACAAATTTGTTAAGAACGTTTTTTCCATTTTATTAATTTATAAAGGAATATAGATTGCCACAAGCGTACCAGAACCAGGAGAAGAAGAGAAATCAACAGTTCCTTTCAGATATTCAACCCTGCTCCTAATGTTTTTTAAACCAATGCCTTCAAACTTCTCAAGCTGTGTAATATCAAACCCCTTTCCATTATCCTCTATCATTGCATTAATTCCTTCTTCATCTTTGGTTAATTGAATATCTAGTGAGTTTGCACCAGCATGTTTAATGACATTATTAACTGTCTCTTGTATCACTCTGTATAAAACAGTTTCTATGCTCTTGTCCAATCTTTCTTGAAGCCCAAATGTTTCAAGTTTGATTTTCAATTTCCTCGAATCTATTTTACTGATAAAATCTCTAATTGCTGTCGCCAACCCTGATTTTAACAAAACATTTGGCGCCATCTGGTGCGAGATTGATCTTACTTCTTTACAACTTTCATCTATTAGATTTAAAGTCTTACTAAACATTTTCTCACTTTGTGCATTTTTAAAGCTCAAATCTTCTGTTAGTGCTGAAAGGTTCATTTTTACAGCTGAAAACATTTGACCGAGACCATCATGTAATTCACCAGAAATTCGTTTTCTTTCATTTTCTTCAGCATTAAGGACCGCTTTAGTTGCCATATCTTGTTGCTTGATTACTTCCGCTTGCAATCTTGCCGCTTGTTTTAATTTTATGCTGTTATATAGCAAAAACCCTAACAAAATAGTGATAACTAATGCAGCCAAAGCAACCCCTAAAAATATATTCCTCTTAAATAAAACTAATTTCTGTATTTTATTTTCTTGGTTAAGCAACACGATTTGCTGCATTTTCTTCTCGGTTTGATAAGCAATTTGCAATTCATTTATTTTGTCTGTAGACTGTTTGTTGTAAATGCTATCTTTCATTGCAGCACTTTCCTTAAAGAACTTTAATGATGTAATGTAGTCTTGTTTTGCTTCATAAATATCTCCTAATATATCGTAGGCTTCCCGTAAATAATCTTTAGAGTTTAATTCTTTAAAAAGTACAATACTTTGATTTACGTACTGCTCTGCTGTTGGAAAATCTTTCAGCTCTGCATAACAAGCACCTATGTTTTTATAGCAAGAAGCGATTCCCAATTTATCTTTCATAAACAATCTAAACTCTAATGAATTGCTATAATATTTCATTGCCTCAACATATTTACCCTTTTCGAAATAAACCTGTCCAATTGTATTCTCTACCGCTGCTAAATCTGCTTTCATATCAAGCTGTTTTAAATACCTTGCTGCCAATAAACCGTTTTGCAAAGCCTTATCATATTGCTTTAACTGAAAATAGTATTTCATTAGTCCAGAATAAGCACTAGCTAATGATGAACTTGAATTGTTCTTTTTTGCCAAAATAATTACACGATCATAGCTTTCTTTGGCTGCGCTATATTTTTCATAATTCATGTAAACATTACCAATATTGCTTAAAACTAAGGCTTGTCTTAATTCATCATTAGCTGCCTCATAAATTTTAAGAGAACGGTGCATATAATCCAAGGCATCTTTAAAATTGCCCATTTGCTTATATATAATTGCAATATTTGAAATTGAGCCCGCCGCTTTTGCTTTTAAGCCTAATTTCTCTCTTAAATTATACGATTTTAAATGATAAGCTAAAGCTTCTTTTAAGTTGTTAACCCTTGTATAGGTATTGCCGATATCACTATAGGCCAATGCTATTGAGGCACTATCTTTCAATTTCTCTGCTAATTGCAACTCTGCCTTACCATAAAAAAGAGCTTTATCAAAATTAGTACTGCCATAACTCCAGCATAAATCTCCAGAAATTTTAAGTTTATGTTTATCATCATTTGATGAACGATACACGTTTTCCAAGCTATCCAAAACCTTTTGATTTTGAGCACCTACTTGATAAGGCATTGTAAAGCAAAACAATAAGAGAGTGAGCGCAAATTTCATTAAGGATGATTAAGCAATCAAATGTAGCTTATTTAGCTTCAGTACATATACCCATTTGTAGGTATTTTTTGAGGCTAAAAAGGGATAAAAATTGCAATCAAAGTTCCTTGGCCAGGGCTTGATGAAAAATCTACGGTACCCTTTAAAAACGTAACACGAGTACGAATGTTCTTCAGTCCGATGCCTTCAAATTTTTCTATTTGATTGGCTTCAAAACCTTTTCCATTATCTTCAATCATTGCGTTTATACCTTCTTCATCTTTATTTAATTGAATATCCAAGGCGTTTGCTCCAGAATGTTTAATCACGTTATTTACTGTTTCCTGTATCACCCTGTATAGAACGGTTTCAATATTTTGGTCTAGGCGCTCTAGTAGACCAAAGGTTTCTAGATTAATCTTTAGTTTGCGAGAATCAATCTTATTAATGAAATCTCTAACCGCAGCTGCTAATCCCGATTTCAGCAAAACATTAGGTGCCATTTGGTGTGATATTACCCTAACTTCTTTACAGCTTTCATCAACCAAATTCATTGTTTTACCAAACATTTCCTTCGTGTGCTCATCTTTAAAACTTAAGCCATCTGTTAAAGCAGATAAATTCAATTTAACAGCAGAAAACATTTGGCCTAAGCCATCATGTAACTCTCCAGAAATACGTTTCCGTTCATTCTCTTCAGCATTTAACACTGCCTTTGTAGCCAAATCTTGCTGAGTAATTACTTCCTCGTGCAAACGAGCTTCTTGCTTTAGCTTATAGCGATTGTAAAACAGATAGCTCAATAATATAGTAATGAGCAATGCTCCTGCAATAATTCCAAGAAAGATGTTTCTCTTCAATAACTCTAGTTTTTGAACGTTATTTTGTGAGGCTAATAACTTAATTTGTTGTGCTTTTGCCTTTGCTTCTAATTGTTTTCTATCCAAAAGGATTTTATTTTTTTGAAGTAATAATGTTTGAGAACCAATCTTGAAAACATTTCTTTCGTTCTCTAGTTCTTGGTTTTGAATTTCTAGTTTCGACTTGTTTAATTCGAGCCCTTGGATGAGGTTTTTATTGTTTAATAATGCGATTTCTTGCTGTTTTTTTTCAGTTTGATACTTCGTATTAAGCTCATTAATTTGTTTACTTAATTTGTCGTTAAGTAAGCTATCCTTAATATTTCTATACTTCTCTCTAATAAAAAAAGCTTGCTGAAAATTCCCCATTGCAGAATCTAAAGAAGACCTGTGGTTATATATTTCGGCAAAAGTGCTCATATTAGCTTTATTATATTTTAATGCAGTTGCGTATGATTTATCAAACCATTCTTCAGCTTTTTTAAAATCCTTGAGCTTTGTATAAGCGTAACCAATATTTTGTTGAACCAATGCCAATCCAGCGAAATTCTTAGATTCTTCGACTATTTTAATAGATTTCTCCAAAAAGGGAATTGCTTGTTTATATTTTTCTTGCCGTAGATATATTGCACCTAAATTATTATAGCAAATCTGAACTCCTCGCTTAAAGTTTGCTTTTTCAAATGCGTTAAGGCTTAAATTTATTATCGTAATAGCCTTATCATAAGCAGATTGCTCGATGTGTACATTTGCTAGGTTTAAATAAGCAATGCCTAAATTTAATTGGTCGTTAAAATCTATTAATATTTTTATTGCCTTGTCATAATATGAAAAAGCTTCCTTAAAATTTTTCTGAAGCCTGAGTACATTACCAATGTTTATAAAAGTTTGGGCATTTTCTTTTGGCCTCTTAATCTTATCCATTAGTTTAGTACACTCAATGTAATATTCAATGGCTTTATTATAATTGCCTAAATCATAATGAAGAGCTCCCAAGTTATTTAGTATTGTAGATGTAGCTTCAATATCTTTTCCAGAACGATGAATTTTTTCTGCTTTTTGAAAATAAACTAATGCTTGATTTAGATTGCCTACAATTTTATAAGCCATTCCTATATTATTGTAATTAGCACCAATCTGCATTTTATTATCCAGCTTGGTATAATAATCATTAGAAATTAGAAAATTTTCTACGGCGGCAGAAGTATGATTTTTATAGGACTGGACATTGCCGATAGACTTGTAGGCTTCTGCAAGACCATTTGTATATTTTTTACTAGTAGCCAAATTTTTTGCTTTTATAGCATAATTAGTTGCCTTTGCTGAATCTGTTTTGGAAAGCATCCAAGCTAAGCTATTCAAGGCATCTATGTAAGCAAGATTGGTTCCTGTTTTAGAAACAATTTTGGTAAGGCTATCTATTTTTGATTGTTGAGCGAAAGCGCTTGAAAAGCAGCACATTAATGCCACTATTAGGTAAACAATTTTAGATATGAAGGGATTTTTCATATCCTAAATATCATTCAAAAAAATACCTTAGTAAATACCTGCCAATGGGTATATTTATGGAAAGAGAAAGGAAGTTTTTAAGCTATTTATAAGAATTATTTCTTCCCTTGTTTCTCTGCTATAACAGAGCGATTACTCTTTATTTGTTGAGTAAACTGGGTAATTTTAGAGTTTTTGGCTAGCAATTCTGCTCTATTCACATCTTTTGTAGCCAAGTAATATTCTTTCTTTTTGATTTTTATAGCAGCGATGCCCAACACAGAATCGATGTATGAAGTATTATTTTTTAGTTGTTGCGCTAAAATCCCCTGTTGGGTATAAAACCAAAGCGACTGTGTCAATTTATTTGCTGCAAAATAAATTTTACCCAATTGATTATAAGATGCCATCTGACCAGACCTGCTGCCAATTTTAGAATAAGTTTTTAAGGCAGCATTAAGGACAACTTGCTCTGCCTCTGTATAATGTGTAAGTAGCATGTGTACATTACTCATTCTAAGCAAAGTAGCACCATAACGACTAAATTTTCTATCGTTATTATATTCAAATGCTGCTTTACCAAATAAGGTTAAAGCTTCATTTAAATCACCACGGCGTTCATTTTTTTCTGCATCTGCAAAAAACTCGTCACCAGTAGATTCATCTGTATTTGAAACTGCAATATTAATTACAGGAGCAGGAACATCTTGAGGTCCTGAATTTACATTCTGGCCAACAGCACTAGAAACAAAAAAGAAGCAAACGAGCGCTAAACAAATTTTATTCATCCGATAAAGATATGTAAAATTTTAGTTAAACACTTGCAAATTACCGTCGAAAGATGCCCAAACCATGTAGGGATGTGAATCGCAATGATAAATTTCGCCTTTGGCAGATATCCCAACAACTCCAGCAAAACCATCAAAAGGTTTTAATTCTGAGAATGATTTATCGCAGGCAGCTTGTAAAGTAAAACCATCGGTAACACGAGTTACAATTTTAGCAGCCAAAGCTCCACTCACAATATCTTCTCCAACACCAGTACAGGAAATACCCGCAAACTCATTGGCAAAATTACCAGCTACAGTTGCAGAATCACTTACCCTGCAAGGAATTTCGAAACCTTTTCCACCAGTAGAGGTGGCAACTGCCAGATTTCCATCTGCATCTAATGCTACGCAACCAACTGTTCCTTTTCTTTCTTGCTGATTTAATTTTTCTTGATATTCTGCTTGTCGCTGTGCGGTAATTGGATTAAAATAGTCAAACCCATTATCACGAGCAAAAGCTAAAGCGCCTTCTCCACTTAAAACTCTATCATCATAAGAAAGGAGCTTTTCCGCAACTTCAATCGGATTTTTAACATCTTCAAGGTTGATAACTCCACTAAATTTTTGGGTTTTGCCATCCATTAAAGAAGCACTTAAACGAACCTTGCCATCGCTTTGTATTTGAGAACCAATGCCTGCATTAAAAAGCTCATTATCTTCTAATAAAGCAACCGTATAAACCACAGTTTGCAAAGCCGAATGTGTTTTTAAGTATTGATATGCTTTTTCTACAATTGAAGCTAATGCATCTTGTTTAGCCTTTTTTGTTTCTTGATTGGTAGATGATTCACTAAAAAAACCACCATGTATAATAACTTTCATTCGGCCCCTCCCAACCCTCCCCAAAGGAGAGGGCCTTTTAATAATTTATTCCGTTGGTACAACTTTTGGATGATGAATAACTAATTGGTGTGTAGTCAAATCATAAATATCTCCATCACACATGACATGAACAATCATATTTTTAATGGAGACCGGCTGACCCATTTCTACGTCAGTTAAATTTGTATCAGCCATGTGGCGACCATCAACTAAAATAACCATCCCAGAACCTATGGCTTCCATTGTATTTCCTTGAATATACAAACCAGTATCTTCGCCTAAACCAATCCCCAATATACCAGGATTACTTGCTGCAGCATATAATAAACGGCCAATTCTACCACGTTGAACAAAGTGGGTGTCAACAATTACGTCATCTATAAAACCTAATCCACCAGTAATTTTAACCTCACCTTTTAGCAAGGCATCTTTACTGCTTCCTTGGTAAATCATATTTTTAGAACTTGCTGCAGCACCTGCTGATGTACCTGCAATTACAAACTCTGTGTTTTGGTATTTATCCAGCAAAACACGATGAATTTCTGTTCCTCCGAAAATAGAAGTCAAGCGTAATTGGTCTCCGCCAGTAAAAATAATTACATCAGCTAATTTAATTCGCTCTGCATATTCTGGTTTATTGGCCTCTTCTCTACTTCCAATATTCATTACGCCAACATCATGTACATCTAACTGTGCAAAAGCCTTAATGTATTCTTCGCCTACTTTTACCGGAATTAAAGATGCGGTTGTCATAATTTCGAACCGCGAATCATTACCTTTTATAGATTCTGTAGTAATTCTTTTTAAAATTCCACGCTCAAAAAAGTTCATGTTTTGTGGCAAACCGAACTGCGTTTCCGCAAAACTTCCGGTATTTATTGCACCACCAATTATTATTAATTTACCTTTTGGAGCCATTCTTATCGTCTAGATATCTACTAAAATGCCAAATATATGCCATTAGCCTAACTAATTAACATTATTTTTATCAATATTATACTTTTAATTAACAATCTATGGCGTTTTTTGTATTTTACACCTAGATTAAAACAAGCAATCTGTATTTCTTCTTTTATAAGGCATAGTCTTATAATTCGAAAAATATTTTATACTTTAATTTTTCTTTTGAGCTGAAAAACTCAAAGGCTACAACAATCTTTTACCACAATAATTAAACTAGATAACGATGAAGATATTAGGCATACAAGTGCTAAGAGGACCGAATATTTGGTCTATAAACAGAAAGAAATTAATCCAAATGCGTTTAGATTTGGAAGAGCTTGAGCAACGCCCAACAAACGTTATTGAAGGTTTTAGAGAAAGAATTGAAAAGTTAATTCCGAGTTTGCAAACTCATCGTTGCTCTAAAGGCGCACCTGGAGGGTTTTTAGAACGTATTGAAGAAGGGACCTGGATGGGACATGTGATAGAACATATTGCTTTGGAAATTCAAACCTTAGCAGGAATGGATACAGGTTTTGGCAGAACTCGCCAAACAAAAACAGAAGGAATTTATAATGTTGTTTTCAGTTACCTTGAAGAAAAAGCTGGCGTTTATGCAGCAGAAGCTTCAGTTAACATTGCAGAAGCTTTAATAAATGATAAAGAATATGACCTTGAACATGACATCCAAAGGATGCGTGAATTAAGAGAATCTGAAAGGCTTGGACCAAGTACTGGTTCTATTGTTGATGAAGCCATTGCAAGAGATATCCCTTGGATAAGGTTAAACAAAAGTTCGTTAGTGCAATTGGGTTATGGTAAAAACCAAGTTCGTTTTAGGGCTACCATGACTGAAAGAACAAGTAGCATTGCTGTTGATATTGCGGGTAATAAGGATGAAACTAAACGTTTATTAAGTGATGCCGCTATCCCTGTTGCTAAAGGTGTTACTGCCTCCACACTCGATGATGTTCATGACGCCATTAAAAGAGTTGGCTTTCCGTTAGTATTTAAACCATTGGATGGAAACCACGGAAAAGGAGCAACCATAAACGTAAAAAATGAAGAAGAAGCCATCGCAGCTTTTCATTATGCTAAAGAATATTCTCGAAGGATTATTGTAGAGAAATTTATAACTGGCCACGATTTTAGAGTATTAGTTATTGATCATAAAATGGTTGCCGCCGCCTTACGTGTGCCTGCCCATGTAAAAGGTGATGGAAAAAGCACTATTCAACAATTAATTGATAAAGAAAATGAAGACCCTCGTCGTGGTTATGGCCATGAAAATGTACTTACAGAAATAACCGTTGACCGCGATACTGAAGACTTATTAGAGAAAAAAGGTTATACATTAGAAACTGTAGCACCAAAGGGAGAAATCGTTTACTTAAAATCTACTGCAAACTTAAGTACTGGCGGCACTTCTATTGACGTAACCGACCAAGTTCACCCTCAAAATGTTTTTATCTGCGAAAGAATTTCTAGAATTGTTGGTTTAGATATTTGTGGTATTGATATCATGGCGCAAAATTTAACTGAGCCATTAACGGAAAACGGAGGTGTAGTTTTAGAAGTAAATGCCGCACCAGGATTTAGAATGCACTTGGCTCCAAGCGAAGGTTTACCTCGTAATGTAGCAGCTCCAGTAATTGATATGTTATATCCTCCTGGAAAATCTGCCCGTATTCCAATCATCGCGGTTACTGGCACAAATGGAAAAACTACAACTACTCGTTTAATTGCTCACATTGTGAAAAATAATGGTAGCAGGGTTGGTTTTACCACATCTGATGGAATTTATGTGCAAAACACCTTGTTGATGAAAGGCGATACAACAGGTCCGTTTAGTGCAGAGTTTATTTTAAAAGACCCAACGGTAGAAGTTGCTGTTTTAGAAACCGCAAGAGGCGGAATTTTGCGTGCTGGTTTAGGCTTTAATCAGTGTGATATTGGTGTAGTAACTAATATTCAGGAAGACCATCTGGGTATTTCCGATATAAATACATTGGATGATTTAACAAGAGTAAAAGCCGTAATTATTGGCGCTGTTAAAAGAACAGGCTGGGCAGTTTTAAATGCTGACAATTCTTACTGCCTAAAAATTGCAGAAAGTGCTAGTTGCAATGTAGCGTATTTTAGTATGGATGAAAAAAATCCAGTAATTAAAGAACACAGTAAAAAAGGAGGTATTTCTGCTATTTACGAAAATGGTTATGTTACTATTAAAAAAGGAGATTGGAAAATCCGTGTCGAAAAAGCTACGCACATTCCTTTAACATTTAATGGCTCTGTTGATTTCATGATACAAAATGTTTTAGCAGCAACCTTAACTACGTTTTTATGGGGTTATAAAACCGAGGATATTAGAATGTCTCTAGAAACATTTATTCCTTCTGCCGCACATACACCTGGTAGGATGAATGTTTTTAAGTTTAAAGACTTTAAAATCTTAGTTGATTTTGCGCACAACCCTGATGGTTTTAATGGCATCAAGGCTTACTTACAAACTGTTGCCGCAACAGAACATGTTGGTGTAATTTCGGGCACAGGCGATAGAAGAGATGAAGATATTATAGAAACAGCTCGTATTGCAGCTCAAATGTTCGATAAAGTTGTCATCTGTCAAGAAAAATATCTTCGCGGTCGAAAACAACAGGAACTTATAGACCTATTGGTAAAAGGATTGAAAGAAGTAAAACCAAACATCCCGATTGAGATTAATAACAATGGAGAAGATTGTATGAAGAACCTAGTTAACAATGCAAAATCTGGTTCATTCATCACAATTTTAAGTGATACCATTGATAATGCTATTCAAAAGGCAACTTATTATTTAGATAAGGAATTAGATAAAAAATAATCCGACAACAAAGCTTCATTAAATTGGAGCTTTGTTGTTTTAGACTTATTAGCAATTCGCATTATTGATTAGGTAATGGATGTACTAAATAAACATTATAGGTATTGATTAAATAAATACAGATTTTTTTTACATTTATCGAAACAATAACGCACAATCTATATCTTAATACAAGATTAAAATTAAACTATGGCAAAAGAATCATTCAACTGGAAAGGTCTTTTCGTTAATGAAGACACTAATAATGAAAAAAACGAAAGCCCAGCACCTGTTATTACAAAAGAATTAGAGAATAAATTTCCAGATCAACAGCAACAATATTTTACAGAGAACTCTTTACCAAACCCTTTTTTAACTGATATTTTAGCAGTTTATGAAAAAGGCTTTGAATCTCTTAACGCTCAAGGATTTGATTTTTTTGAACTTTATAAATCTGTAATGGCAGTTGGTGTAACCAACCCTCAAAGCTACCAGATGGCTTTTACAATGGGAAAAACCATAAACCCTAGTTTAACTAAAGAATTTCTTGTAGAAAAAGCAAAGTTTTACATCGCTGAAATTGAAAAAGTTCATAGCAAATATGATACTGATGGTAAAACTAAAAAATCTACTTTAGACACAAATATTTCTGCTCAAAAGCAATCATTAACTAAATCTATTACAGACTTAGAATCGAAAATTGCACAGCTACAACAAGAATTAGCAACGAAAAAGGCAGAGCTTTTAAAGGTAGGAGAAGGTAATAGAGAGCAATATTCTGAAATTCAATTGAAAATAGAGGCAAATAACTTTGCTAAAAATAAAATTCTTGAATCTATAAACACAGTGTTAACAGGAGTAAATCAATATTTATAATGGACAAGTACGAACAAGAAAAGAGCACCCTTTTATCCCTACCAATATTAAAACATTTTGATGAAGCAAAAGGAGAAATAGCCTTAAAGGCTGGGGCATTAAAAAAGGGCGAGAAAGGATTGTTTTGGGCTTTAGCTCTGGGTCTTTTAGGTGTTGGTGGCTATCTAACCTGGACATATATTATTCCGCCACTTTTTACAATGCTTGGGCAAGCTATTGCAATTTCGGCTACAGGCGTGTTTTTGGTTTTCTTGGTAATGATGTATCCAGTAATCATGAAAGCATTAAGATTTGCCACTAAGAATATACATAAAGCATTAATACAAAGTAATCCTTTTAATGAGTTAAATGAGCAAAAGGAAAAGATGATTAAAAATCGTGAGGTTTTTAAAAACACCAAGGCTAAGTTAAAAGGGCTGAAAAATGAAATGGAAATTGAGGCTAGCAAAGCTGAAAAAGAGGCAAAAGTTTTCCAAGACGATGTTTTAAGCCTACAAAGACAAGCAGAAAAATTAAAGTCTGCCATGGATGAAATGGTAAAACAAGGCGGTGTTGCAGCAAAAGATACTGATGATTATGTAACACTACAAAGTGAATTAGCTAGAAAACTTAGCGATTCGCAAAGAGTTTCTACCCAATATGAGCAAAGTAAAAACTTCATTCAAAAGTATGGCGTGAGAGCTAATGTTTTAGGTAAAATGGATAGAAAACTTACTTTAGCGGGTACTGCTATTGATATTAAAATTGCGGATTTTGATGCCACCATAAAAATGCTAGAGAAAGAATATCAATTCGCAAAAAATGCTAAAGAAGCTACCGAAAGTGCGAAAAGCGCCATGATGTTTACACAAGACTGGGAACTTGAATATGCATTGGAAGTTGTTACCTCTACAATTGCACTAGATATTGCTCAAACCTCTGAAAACCTAATAGACATTGATGCTTTAACATCTAAATATTCTGTAGATAACGATGAATTATATTCTAGATTAGACACTTTAGCTGACCAGATTAAAACTGGAGATAGTGTGGTGCCAGATTCAACAAAATATAATAATCCAAACTATAAACTAACCAAAGAAGAAAAATTAAACAATGGTGGTTTCGGAGAAATCTTCTAACCATATCAATTATAAGATACCTTAAAACAAACAAAAACTAAAATGGGAAAAATATTAAGAACGCAGAAATTAACAACATTTTCAGAACTACTAATTGTTATAGCAGTTATTGGGGCTATTTTGGCTGGTGTATATTATGCGTCGCCAGGGATAAGAACATCTATATCTAAACAACTATCTGGTATGGATGTTAACCAAACCGATGTTAATAACGTTACTAATGCCGAGAAAATTGAAATACCATCTAAAGATATTTCTACTGAAGTAAGCGAAAAACCTTTGGTTAGAATTGCTGGTTACGCATGGAATGCACAATCAGGAATTATAGTAGCTAATGGTGGGCCAAAAACCACTAAAGGTTCATTAATGGAGAAAAACGGAGTGAACCTTGAGATTATTCGTCAGGATTGGCTTTCGGAACTTCGCAATATGCAAATGAAATTTATTGAAGAGTTTGATAAAGGTCAAGCTTTCCCTAGTTCTGACAAAAGTGTTTTTGCAGTAATGATAATGGGCGATGGAGCTCCTTTCTATATCAGCTCTGTTCAGAAAGCTTTAGACGAAAAATATGGTAAAGATAAATACCATTTACAGGTTATGGGTGTAGTTGGTATGAGTTATGGTGAGGATAAATTAATCGGCCCACCAAGCTGGAAATCTGATCCTAAATCTATGAAAGGTGCTGTTATATCTGCTGTATTAGGTGATGGTGACTGGGTAACAACTGTTAACTATTGTTTCGCGAATGGATTGAAAGTAAATCCAGACCCTACTACTTACGATGCAGATGCTGTTAATATTTATCCATCAGAAAATGATGATTACATTAAATCTGCAGAAGAATTAATCAAATCTCAAACTACTGGATGGACTGTTTCTTTAAAGGAAGTTGTAAATGGTAAATTAACTGGCAAGACAGTAAGTAGAAAAATTGATGGTTGTGCAACTTGGACTCCTGGAGATAAAACGGTTTTCGATAAACTTTCTGGCTTTATTGATATTGTTTCTACCAAAGAGTTTAATAACCAAATGCCAACCGCTGTAATTGGTGTTAAAGAATGGGCTACTAAAAATCCAGAAATTGTTTCTAACATCTTAAAATCAGCATTGGTTGCTTCTAACCAAATTAAAAATTACGAAGATTGGAAAGTTAGAGCTTCTGAAGCAATTACAGATACTTATAAAATGGAAACACCAGAATACTGGTACAAAATGTTTAAAGGTCAATCTGCAACTAAAAATGGCTTAACTTACAACATGGGTGGTTCAAAAGTATTTAACTACGCTGATGCAATGCAATATTTTGGTTTAACTGATGGTGTTAACAGATATAAATCGGTGTACAATCAAGTTTCTGGCTATTTAAAAGATTTAAATCCATTCGGCTTTAATGAAAACGTGGGCGAAGTTGTGCCATATGACCAAGCTGTTAATTTATTCTTCTTAAAAAACATCAATGATATTGAGTCAACTTCAGCTGATAAGGCAGATTATAGCAATCAGGCTACTGAGGTTGTAGCTTCAGGTGAGTGGAAAATCAATTTCAATAGTGGTAGTGCAGAAATTTCAAGTACTTCAAGTAAAGAAGTTGAAAAAATTTATAACCTATTGGTGCAAGCAGAAAACACAAAACTTACAGTGGTTGGCCATACAGATAATGTAGGTAACCCTGATGGAAACTTAGCGCTTTCGAAAAGTAGGGCACAAGCTGTTGTAGATTATCTGAAGCAGAAAGGGATTCCTGCAAGCCGTTTCCAACTGATAGATGGTAAAGGGCAAAACGAACCTCTATCATCAAATAATACCCCAGCTGGTAAAGCATTAAATAGGCGTGTTGTAATTACCTTATTAAAATAAAAAACTTAAAGGCTATCTAAACAATAGCCTTTTTAAATATTATGATTAAATTCTTAACTCCTTTTGAAAAAATTTCCAAAAGCAATAAGACCATTATTTTGGTTTTGTGGATTGTACTTTTAATTGCTATTTGGTTTATTGGCACTTCGGGTACAAAACATTTGTTTCCTTCTCCTGCTCAAGTTTTCAGTGGCTTTACTGCACTTTATAATGAAGGCTTGGTCGAACATATTTTTAACTCGCTCAAATTATGCTTTCTGTCCATCTTTTTGGCTGTAGTGATTTCAATGTTATTGGCTTATTCTTGGCCAATTCCTGCACTTAAGCCTGTGTCAGAATTTATAACAAAATTTAGATTTCTACCCTTTACCGGCTTATCATTTTATGTTGCCCTATTAGTTCATGATGCAAGGAATATGCAAGTGTGGATCTTGGTTATATTTTTAACTACCTTTTTAACTACATCGCTAATAGCTGTTATTAAAGATATACCTGAAGAAGAATTTGACCATGCTAAAACCTTAAAGTGTAGCAGATGGGAAGTGCTTTGGCAGGTAATTATATTAGGTAGAATAGATTATGTGATTGATGTAATCAGGCAAAATCTAGCCATTGCTTGGATGATGTTGGTAACCGTAGAATCAATTGTTGTCGCATCTGGCGGATTAGGATTCTTGATAAAGAATTCTGATAAATTCATGAACCATGGTCGCATCATCGCTTTGCAAATCATCATTCTATTAATTGGTTTAGGATTGGATTCTGGAATCAATTTTTTAAGAAAAGCAATCTTCAGATATTCAAAAATTTAACGCATGAAACATCAATATAAAGAAACTCTTTTATACATAGAAAATCTAAGCGTAGCTTATGATGATCATATAATTATAAAGGACATTACGTTAACAGAAAAAGATGTAGTGCGTGATGGCATAGAACATACTGGACAAGTAATCGCTTTTGTTGGGAGGTCTGGCAGAGGTAAATCAACTTTTTTTAAAGCTATTACTGGTTTGGTGCCTTGTAAAACTGGCAAGATATTAATTAAAGATTTTGAAGCGACAGAACCGAATGTGGCAAAAGTGGTTAAAGAAGGCAATATTGGCTTTGTAGACCAAAAATATACCTTGTTTAGGCATAAAACCGTTCATCAGACTTTAAAATTTGCGCTTAGAAAAACTTCACTTACGGAAACGGAAAAAGAGGCTAAAATAAAAGAATATATAGAAAAATGGGGGCTTGATACCTGTGTTGATAAATATCCCAATGAACTTTCTGGGGGGCAAAGACAAAGAACTGCTATCATAGAACAACTCTTCTCCTCAGACCATTTTATTGTTTTGGATGAGCCTTTCTCTGGCTTAGATGTTGGCAATATTCAAGAAGTAAAAAAATCATTTGAATTGTTAAGCAGCACTTCAGATTTTAATACCGTTATTTTCTCTACACATGATATTGAATTAGCTATTGAGCTAGCACAAACAATTTATGTAATTGGCTATCCCACTGTTAATGGTAAAAAAGAAAGTTATGGAACAATTGTAGCCAAATTTGATTTGAGAGATTTAGGTATGGCTTGGGAATTATATGGAGAAAAACATATCCAATTATCAAAAGACATTATTCACCAAATGATGATTTCTTAAAAGAAACCTTTGAAAAAACAAGATCCATTTTCATTCTTAGAAAACTCCTTTTTGTCTATAAAAGAGTATTTAAAATCTGCTGAAACTAGTAGCGATAAAATGATTATTACAGCAGAATTTATTCAAATACTTGAGCAAGAGACAAAAAAAGTATTAGCACTTTGTGCGATACTAAATCAAGATGATGATTTTGTAAGTAGCATAAATGCTGAAGTAAACCGAAGTAACAACTTACTTTTAAAGGCGGAGCATTTTTTCATTTCTGACCTTATAACTGCTTATCAACAAAACGAAGCTAAGGAAAGTCCTACATCAAGGTTTGTTTTAGCTTATTATTATGACGCTTTAAGAAACAATCACTTTGCAGATGTAGCAGGAATTAGTGCCTTGAACAAATTAGTTACTAGTGAAGAATTCAAGGTTCATTTACTCAAAATAAAAAAAGACAATACCCTTTCTACAACCAAAAATCACTATTACATTTTATCTACTTTAGCTGAAAAAAAAGATAAAAGGCTTGACATTGCTGCTAATCAAATTCAAGTCTTTTTAAAGTACGCTTACAATTTAGACTTTTCGAACACTAAAGAATTAAATGGTTTTTTAGGCTTTGAACCATCTAAAGTCAAGAGCAAATATGAGGCTGCTGCCATAGCCGATGATTCATTAGAAAAAGTAATGAAAGAGCTTAATGAGCTTGTTGGCTTAGAAAATGTGAAAAAAGATATAGAAGAATTAATAAACCTACTTGAAATACAAAAAAAACGTAGCCAAAAGGGTTTAAAGAATATTGAAATATCTTTACATACTGTTTTTTTAGGCCCTCCAGGCACAGGAAAAACCACCGTGGCAAGATTGTTGGGTAGAATTTTTAAACACTTGGGATTTCTTTCTAAGGGCCAACTTTATGAAACTGATAGAGAAGGAATGATAGCAGGTTATGTTGGGCAAACGGCTACAAAAGTTGACAAAATAGTAGAAGAAAGTATAGGAGGCGTATTGTTTATTGATGAAGCCTACGCTCTTACACAAAATACATTTGGCAACGATTATGGCGCCGAGGCCATAAGTATCTTACTAAAAAGAATGGAAGATAAAAGAGATGATTTGGTAGTAGTAGCTGCGGGCTATACTGAGCCTATGAAACTCTTTATTGAATCAAATCCAGGATTAAATTCAAGGTTTAATCGATACTTCTCTTTTAAACATTTTACCCCGGCTGAGCTATTTCAAATTTTTGAAAACTTCTGCAAAAAGTCTGATTTTACAGTTTCCAAAGATGCTGAGGATAAATTAAAAGATACTTTTGATTTATTATATTCAAAAAAAGATGAAGGTTTTGGAAATGCAAGGGTTGTTAGAAATCTATTTGAAAAATGTGTTCAAAATCAAGCGAACAGAATTATTAAGTTAAAAAAAATTAGTCCTGAGATTTTAAAGTCGATTACTGAAGAAGATATACCAGAACCAAAAGAAACAGAAAAGAAAGTCTATTTTTCTAACGAAGAAGAAAAATAAGGCTCAAACAAAAAAAGCCATCCCAATTAAATCAAGATGGCTTTTTGCATAGCAAGTTTAATTATGCTTGGGAGTCTCTTAATGCTTTAATTTCATCGTGAGATGCTCTTAATTGGGCTTTCTGTTCAGTTATTAAACTTCTTAAATCCGCTGATAAATCTTCTTCGGCTAATGCCATTTTATATGCTTTTTGAGCTGCATCTTCTCCAAACTCACAATTGTTTAAAACTGTTTTACGATCATGACCTGTAAAAACTGCTTTAACATCCATCCAAGCTCTATAAATTTTGCCTGAATTTGTGGTTCCTTGGTCAATATCTTCTCCTAATGCTTGTACTTCTGTAGCCAAAGCCATTTTCAGTTTATGACTTTCGCCAATCATTCTTACAAATAAAGATTTCAAATCAGCGTCTTCCGATTTTAACTCTTCAATGGCTTTTTCATAACCTGCAATTCTATCATTGTTTATTTGAACCAGGTCGTTTAAAATTTCTGCATTTACTGTTCTCGTTTCCATAATTTTTAGTTTTGATGTGACTAAAGAACATTGACCCAAAAGAAAAGTTTAAAATAACTTAGCGCATTTAGGAATACCAAAAGCTTTATATATTTGAGTGTTAATCTTCAATATGTCACCAAATTTCATTCAACATTTAAAAAAATACATTTCCCTCAACGAGGATGAATTACAGATTCTATCATCTTATGTAAAAACAATTTCCTTAAAAAAGAAAGAATTTTTACTACAGGAAGGCCAAGTTTGTAAAGCCAATTATTTTACAGAAAGAGGTCTTTTAAGGATGTATTTCATCAATGATAAAGGAGTACAACAAATTACCCAGTTTGCTTTAGAAAACTGGTGGATAGCAGACTATATGAGTTTTACGATGCAGTCGCCAGCTCATTTTTATATTCAAGCTGTAGAAAATGCTGAAGTTGTTGTAATAGAACACCATAAACAAGATGAGCTATTTAAGGAATTGCCACAACTTGAAAAGTACTTCAGAATCATTATCCAACGTGCTTATGCTGCATCTCAGATGAGGTTTAAATACTTCTACGATTATTCTAAAGAAGAAAACTACCGCCAATTTGTTTCTCTATTCCCAGAGTTTGTTCAACGCATTCCACAATATATGTTGGCTTCTTATTTAGGTTTAACCCCAGAGTATTTAAGCGAATTAAGGAAGAAGGTTTAGTTCTATCTCTAAAGTATTGTTATCCTGACCTGTACCGATTTTACATCGGTAGCGTAGTCGAAGGATTTCTACAATAGTCTTCGACAAGCTTAGACTGACAATTCATTTTAATTCAACTTTATTTCTTAAACTAGTTTAAGTTTTACTAGCTCACATCAATTTACCTTTGATTCATTATTTAAAACAATTAAAAATGGAAACTAGAATAAACATTGGTCAACTTGAGCCAGTAGCTTATAAAGCATTAATGGGTTTAGAAACTTATTTAGCAGCAACTACCATTAATAAAACTCATAAAGAATTAATTAAAATTAGAGCTTCTCAAATTAATGGCTGTGCATTTTGTATCAATATGCATACTATAGATGCTAGAAAACACGGAGAAACAGAACAACGTATTTATTTACTAAATGCTTGGAGGGAAGTTGCTAATCTTTATACAGAAGAAGAAAGAGCTATTTTGGCTTTAACCGAAGAAATGACTTTAATTGCAAATGGTGGTGTTTCTTATGAAACATACAACAAAGCAAAATCGATATTTGATGAAAACCAATTGGCTCAAATCATGATGGCAATTATAACGATTAATGCTTGGAATAGAATGGCGATTGCTACACAATTGCAACCTGCATAATTCGTTTTTCATTCCTGCTTTGAATTGCTCGTCATACCCAACTCGATTGGGTATCGTAATGCGATTGCAGGCAAATAATTGTTCGCTTCAAGATATCCGTTTTCAAGGTAATAATAACTATTGTGTAAGTATGAGGCCGATAAATCTATTACCCAGAGATTCTTCGCTTTGCCCTGAATGACAAAACCTCATCACAAACTCATATTTTCGATAAAGGCAAGTATCCTAAAAAGATTTCATCCTCTGGCAAACCATCCGCAGGAGAAAACTTTAAGGCATACTTGCCTTTTGTTTCTGCTGATAAAATATCCTTGATTTCAAAAATATCATCTACATCTACCCCAAACTTATCATCTATGTGAGATGTTGCACCTTTAAAGCCAACATGCTTATAAAATGCTGTTTCCTTGGCTTCTTTTATGGCAAGTGCTTTCTGGTCTGAAACTGCTAGCATCTTATAATGAAGTTCTTCAAATTCATCTCTTTTGTAACCGCCTAAATTCATAAAGAACAAACTTCTTACTTCAGTTTTATTTTCTTCTTCCTTAGCAATTACTTCAACCTTATAATTGCCAACCTTGTTAACAATCCTATAAGCATCAACATGGATTTTACCTTTTGCCTCAGGCCAAAAAGCTAGCATCTCTGGCAATAATTCTTTTACAGATGTTCCAATGCCGAAGAATATATCATGTTGCTCTATATTTCTTCCTTTTGGTGTAGCGCCCAATAATATCATAAACAACCTTGGAGTTTGCATTGGCTTGTGAAATTTGTATGAGTTAAAATTAAAACATTTAATTTCACTTAACGTTTTTTAAAAAACAAACATTTAATATGCGCTTACTCCAAAATCCACCAGATGGTGGTTCACTTTATACCGAAACAAACTTACAACAACTTTTTCCAGAGCCATTAAACGCATTAACCTCTTGCTTCTTTCTAGGAATAGCAATTTATTGGACATTTAAATTATGGAGAGATCATAAAGCTCATCCATTTTTAACCTATTGTTTGGTGTTACTTTATATAGGCGGCATCGGCGGAACAACATATCACGCTTTTAGGAAATGGAATATATTTATAATGATGGATTGGCTACTTATCATGCTGCTCTGTGTTTCCGCTGGGGTCTACTTTTTAGCAAAGCTGATTAAATGGTATTTCGCAATTTCAGTAGTGATTGCTTATCTAACTCTTCAATTCTATTTCAGAAATACATTGGCGGTAAACAACATACAGCTATTCCTCAACATAAATTATGCAATGATGGCTTCATTGGTTCTGCTTCCAGTGTTAGGATATTTGATTAAAACGAAATGGAAAGATGGAAAGTGGGTAGGCTATGCACTTATTGCTTTTGTAATTGCACTTACATTTCGCATTGCGGATAAATGGGAATGGCTAAATACAGGAACCCATTTCTTATGGCATACATTCGGTGCAATAGCGTCTGCTTGTATGTTTTACTATATTTATTTAACTGGTTTTAAAGATGAAATAGGGAATAGGAAATAGACTATGAGATACTCACCAATGAACTAATGACACAAATGTTGAGCGAAGCGAAATCCCGAAGCTTCGGGAAACTAATCTATTTCCACTGATTTATCAACTTTTTACATCTTGCCTCTACCTCTTTAAATACAGGTTCAAATAAGTGACTATGGTGATATGGGTCGATAACTTCGCCTTGGTCTGCCAAGAAAAATTCAACTTTTTTGCGGTGCTCATCTGTTTTGGCTAGTCTTAAAACATCCTTATAATTGTTTTTATCCATGACCAAAATATGGTCAAACTCATCAAATAAATGACTAGTAAAAAGCCTTGCTCTTTGTGCAGAAATATCATACCCAAATTCTTTTGCAACAGCAACGCTTCTCCTATCTGGGGCACTGCCAATATGCCAATTTCCAGTTCCAGCAGATGCAATTTCCCAACCCAAATTTTGTTCGTTAACTAAATGACGCATCACTCCTTCTGCCAAAGGCGAGCGACAAATATTACCCAAACAAACCATTAATATTTTCAATGCTATTTTGATTTTACAGCTAAGTAAGTAGATACCAGCGTATATTTCTCTCCATTAGTGGTAAACTCTGAGGTGTGAATTAAAGAATTACCATTTACTTTCAATATAACAATAGTACTTCCAGCATTGCCATAATCTAAAGTAATTTGGTCACCATCTCTTTTCCAATTTTGCAATTTAGAATTAGGTATCATATCACAAAGCGACCCGTTTGAACTAAATTGGAAAAGACCACTCTCATAAAACACATAAGTGAAGTTTTTTGAGCACCATTCAGGATTTTGTAAGCTTAAATAATTAGTAGAAGTTTTCCCATTAATTGTAATTGCTGGCGATATAACTTGAGCTTTTAGTACCCAGTTGTATTCAGTTATATTCTCTGTAGTATTATCCTTTTTACAACCAATGGTTAGGCAAATTAATGCTAAAACTAAAAATGCTCTCATATTTCTTTGAATTTATAATCAATACGAAATCTTATCAGGAAACGCTACAACATCATCAATGTTTTCTACTTATAAATATCGTTTAAAATTTTTGCTAAACGAACGCCTCCTTTTAAAAGTTGTTCATTTACAGTTCCAATCCAATCGTAATTATACTTGTAACTTAACTTATCATCGGTTTTAATACCAGTTGCATAAATCTTATTACAAATACTGTAAGATTCCCAAATGCAATCTTTTAAGCTAGCCTTTTGCCAGTTGGCAATTTGCAAAGTTGTAGGGTGATTAATAGCCTTGGTATATTCTGTATAGCTTAATTGCTGAAAATCTATTAGCTGCTCATCCCAAACCTTATGTAAGTTTGATTTTTCGCCAAACCATAAAACCTGCACTTTATTTCCTCCCAAATCATCTTTTCTGGCAGTATGCATCGGCTGATTCATATCTCCAATCAAGTGGATAAGCATCTTCAAAGCCAGTGTCTTTTGTGCTAATGTACTTTTTGGGTTTTTCAAAACAACAATCATCTCATTGGTTTTGTTGTAAACATTAGCGCTTGGCTGATTATCCAAATAACTAAACAAATCAGTCTTGCTCATATCAGGATTTAAATTTACATAATGCCAGCTGCTCAAATAACTGTAAGAACTATCAGACCTGACAAAATCTGCCCAATTTGCTGCTAGCGCTATACTTTCTGTTCCCAAAATTTGCCTAATAGCTAATTTAGCTTTCGCTTGTAAATAACTGTCGGCAATTTCCCCAACAATTCTATGTCCTAGCGCACCCCAAGCATTTGCATTAATTGGCACATACACCAAAGCAAAAACAACAAATAACTTTCTAAATATTGATAATTTCTTCATTCTATAATTCTTTAGGCACACAAGTAATTTTTTCTTTCAAAACCAATGCACATTCCCTTTGGTCGTTTAAACTCTCTAAAACTAAACTATTTGCCCCAGATGACTTAATCTTAAAGTTAGTTAAATACCTTCCAGTCCTGTAGCAACCCGAGACCTTTTGTTTGTAGCTATCTTTTGTAAAAGTTCCAGTAAGCATTAAAGTATCCCCTTTAACAACGTAAGTACCCTTTGCATACTCTTTCCAAACACCTTTATTAAAACACGAGTCTGAGTAATAGTTTACTTTAGAAACAGTTGTTAAATCTACATAGAATGAATCGCAACTTATTTTAAAACGATGTTGGGTGTAAGTTAAAAGTTTACTCGAATTTGCAATACTATCCTGATTCCAAACTCCCTGTAAAAGCGCTTCTCCCTTGCCTTGTACATTTGGTAAGCGGGTGCATGACAAGGCAAAAGCTGAAAGACTAAAGACTAAAGCGAAGAAGCAATTCCTCTTAAAAAAAAGTATCATCATTAAATGTTTACGACGTTTTGTTTTGCAACTTACTATTAGCTTTCTGCTTTGGTCTTTATACTTTCCTCTTAATTATTTAAGGCTTCCTACCATATCTTCTGGCTTAACCCATTCTGTAAATTGTTCGTCGGTTAACAAACCTAATTCAATTGCTGCCTCACGTAAAGTTTTGTTTTCTTTATGCGCTTTTTTAGCAATCTTAGCTGCATTCTCATAACCAACATAAGGATTCAATGCCGTAACCAACATCAAAGAGTTTTCCATATGTTGTTTAATCACAGGTTTGTTTGGCTCAATACCTTCAGCACATTTATCGTTAAATGACACACAAGCATCACCTAGTAAACGACCGCTTTGCAGAACATTAGCCGCAATAACAGGTTTAAAAACGTTCAATTCAAAATGACCATTGCTACCACCAATACCAACAGTTACATCGTTACCCATAACCTGAGCGCAAACCATCGTCAAAGCTTCTGGTTGTGTCGGGTTAACCTTTCCTGGCATGATAGAAGAACCTGGTTCGTTATCAGGAATAATAATTTCTCCTATTCCACTACGAGGACCAGAACTTAACATTCTAATATCATTAGCAACTTTCATTAAAGAAACAGCCACACGTCTGTAAGCACTAGAAAGCTCAACCATCGCATCATGCGCAGCCAAAGCTTCAAATTTATTCGGAGCAGTTACAAAACCTAAACCTGTTAATTCAGCGATTTTTTTAGCAACTAAAACATCATAACCAGCAGGAGTATTTAAGCCCGTACCAACAGCTGTTCCGCCTAAAGCTAATTCGCTAATCATTTGCAAAGCGTTTTTAATTGCCCTTAAGCCATTATCAATTTGTTGTACATAACCAGAAAACTCCTGCCCTAATGTTAATGGCGTTGCATCCATAAAGTGAGTACGACCAGTTTTTACGATATCATTCCAACTAGCTGCTTTTTTAGCTAACGTATTTTTTAATTTTTCTAATCCAGGTATTGTAATTTCCACAGCTTGTTTGTAAGCCGCAATATGCATTGCTGTTGGATAAGTATCGTTACTTGATTGAGATTTATTCACATCATCATTTGGATGCAACACTTTTTTATCATCCGCTAAGCTTCCTCCATTTAAAACGTGAGCCCTATTTGCAATTACTTCATTTGCATTCATGTTGCTTTGCGTTCCAGAACCTGTTTGCCAAATTACCAACGGAAACTCGCCATCCAACTTACCTGCAATAACCTCATCACAAGCAATTGCTATTAAATTTGCTTTGTCTTGAGATAACACACCTAATTCTGTATTAGCCAATGCCGCTGCCTTTTTTAAATAACCAAAAGCATGTATAATTTCCTTGGGCATACTAGCCTCTGGACCAATTTTAAAATTATTACGTGAACGTTCGGTTTGTGCTCCCCAATATTTGTCAGCAGGCACTTGCACCTCACCCATTGTATCGTGTTCTATTCTGAAACTCATGATGTTATTATTTTTTGCCCAAATTTAGCATTTTTAAAATTACAGCCTTTTAAAAGATGATAGAGTTTTGTAAAATAATTATGAAAAGAAAGTACAGCAACATTTTTGAACCTTCAGTCCTGCTGTGCGCTACAATCTTTTTGTTGTCCATCCCAAAACCTCTTCAACAAAAAGTATTTTCGCTCCCATCAGGTTTAATTAACCAAAAATTGTGCAACTATTAAAAAACAAGCAGCTAAAATCCTATTTTACTTTATAAATGCGGCAATGTTTAAAACTCTTTTGCGTTTAAAAAAGCAATAATCCTTAATTTGCAAGCTTTTAAAACTGTCTATCTATATCTATGAAGTTTCGTCTACTAGTTACAGCGTTAGCGCTTACCATTATATCTATATCATCTTGTACTACCAAAGAAGAAAAAGCTAAAAAGGCAGCTGCCGATAAAAAAGTAAGAGTCAAAGAAGACGATAAAGCAGACAGCGCATTAATTACTTACAACCCTAAAAATGAAGATAAATGGATTGCAGGTTTTGCTGATAATTTGCACAGAAAATACGGCTTTAATGGAAATATACTGGTAGCTAAAAAAGGCAAAATTATTTATCAAGGCGCTAAGGGTTGGGCAGATTATCTTCATCGCGATAGCTTAAAAATAAACTCGGAGTTTGAACTGGCTTCTATTACCAAAACTTTTACTGGGGTTGCCATTATGCAATTGGTTGAAGCAGGAAAGCTAAAATTAACTGACGATGTAAAGAAATTTTATCCAAATTTCCCTTACGATGGTATCACTGTAAAACTACTTTTATCCCACAGAAGTGGAATGATGAACTACGTTTATTTTATAGATGACATTTGGCGCAAGGAGAAAAAAGACCAGAAAAAAGGCGTTTCTAATAACGATGTAATGAATGTAATTGCCGAAAAAAAACCTAATCCTTATGCTAAACCAGATAAAGTTTTTCATTACAACAACTCAAACTTTATGGTTTTGGGAGCAATTATAGAAAAGGTTACGGGGAAAACCTACGCCGAATATATGATGGAGCATGTTTTCAAACCAGCTGGGATGAAACATACTCACGTTTATTCTACCACGGTTTACCCTAAAATTCCTGTTGATGTGGTTGGCCACGATAGAAATAATTTCAGATACTCAGTGGTACAAAATTTTTTAGATGGCCCAGTTGGCGACAAAGGAATTTACAGTACCATACATGATTTAGTACTGTATGATAAGTACTTGAAAAACGAGAGATTACTAACCAAAAAGAGTTTAGATTCTGCTTTCGTTGGTCGCAATAAGCCTGTTAATGGTCACTTTAATTATGGTTATGGTTGGCGTATGTTCGATGGAAAAGGAATGGACAAAGTTGTTTACCATACAGGTTGGTGGCACGGTTTCCGCCACATTTATATCCGCGATTTAGACAAAGATATTGTGGTAATTTTCTTAGGCAACAAAACCAATGGCAGCTTAATGCATTTAGATGAATTATTTAAATACCTAAAAATGCCAATCATTAGAAAAGGTGCCTATACTGGTGCTGGTAGTTTACCAGGTACAGACGAGGATTAAAACCACAAAGGTTTTGTCATGCTGACGCAGGAAGCATCTCTTTTATGAGATTCTTCGCAGGCTCAGAATGACAAGACTCAACTACGAAATTTTATCAAAAGCAATTGCTCTTGTTCGCTTATCGATATAATTTTTCAATAGCACATTTTCAGGATTACCCAACATAGCATCTTTTTCAAAGATGTCTATCACAGTATTTCTTGCTTCTTGTAAAATGATTTGGTCTTTAGCCAGGTTTGCCATCTTTAATTCTAAAACACCGCTTTGTTGTGTGCCAGTTATATCACCTGGTCCACGAAGTTGTAAATCAATCTCAGAAATTTCGAAACCATTATTGGTCTTAACCATTGTTTCTATCCTAAGTTTTGAGTTTTGGCTGAGTTTATTTCCAGTCATCAAAATACAAAAAGATTGTTCAGCTCCACGACCAACCCTCCCTCTTAATTGATGCAATTGTGAAAGCCCAAATCGCTCTGCGTTTTCTATAATCATTACAGAAGCATTTGGCACATTAACCCCAACCTCAATAACAGTTGTAGCCACCATAATTTGGGTTTTGCCTTCGATAAACCTTTGCATCTCAAACTGCTTATCAGCATTTGGCATTTGTCCGTGAACTTTACTAATTTGATAATCGGGCAATGGAAACTCAAATTGCATTTGTGCCAAGCCTTCTTCTAAATGCATTAAATCAAGTTTTTTGCTCTCTTCAATTAATGGATAAACAACATAAACCTGCCTTCCTTTAGCGATCTCCTGCTTCATAAAGCCAAACATCCTCAATCGTTGCCCTTCAAACAAATGTTTTGTTTCAATTGGTTTTCTTCCAACAGGCAATTCATCTATCACAGAAACATCTAAATCGCCGTATAAAGTCATAGCTAAAGTTCGTGGAATTGGTGTTGCAGTCATTACCAAAATATGAGGCGGAATTACATTTTTACGCCAAAGTTTAGCCCTTTGCTCAACGCCAAAACGATGTTGTTCATCTATAACAACAAAGCCTAAATTTTTAAACTTGACCTTATCTTCAATCAGCGCATGCGTACCAACTAAAATATCAATCTCCCCGTTTTCTAATTGTTCGTGTAAAACAGTTCTTTGTTTTTTAGTTGAGTTTCCTGTTAATACGGCAACATTCACCAATTCACCTTTCAATAAATCCACTAACGATTGATAATGTTGCCTAGCTAAAATTTCTGTAGGTGCCATCATACAGGCTTGGTAACCGTTATCATTGGCCAATAACATACTCATTAAGGCAACTACTGTTTTTCCACTTCCCACATCACCCTGTATAAGGCGATTCATTTGGCTTCCCCTCTGGGTATCTATTCTAATTTCTTTAATAACTCGCTTCTGTGCACCTGTTAAATCAAATGGCAACATTGTGTTATAAAAAGTATTTACACGCTCTCCAACCGTATTAAATAATGCTCCTTTAAACTTTAAACTCCGCAGTTGCTTGTTGTAAAGTAATTGAAGCTGAATAAAGAAAAGTTCCTCAAATTTCAATCGCCTTTCAGCGTGTTGCAACATTGTCGTATTTGAAGGGAAATGGACATTGATTAACGCATCTTTTCGACTAATCAGTTTGTATTTATCTAGGATATATTTTGGTAGTGTTTCCCTTACTTCATTAATGTGTAATTCAATTATGTGATGAATTAACTTCTGTATGCCCTTACTATCTAAGAAACTCTTTTTAAGCTTTTCTGTCGAGTTATAAATAGGTTGCAATGTTAGGTTTCCCGTAATGCCTGTTTGTCTGGGATAGGGCTCTAAATCTGGATGAGAAATACTAAAGCCGCTGTTAAAGAATGTTGGTTTGCCAAAGACGATGTATAAACTGCCTCTCATGATGTTATCTTCAACCCACTTTAAACTTTGAAACCAAACCAATTCCATTGTGCCAGTATCATCAGTAAATTTGATAACAATTCTCTTTTTGTGCTTTTCGCCTATGGTTTCCTTGCCAGTTACTCTACCAATAACTTGTACCAAAGGCATATCAGGATTGAGCTCATTAATTTTGTAAAAACGAGTTCTGTCTATGTACCTAAAAGGATAGTGATTTAAAAGTTGCTCATAGGTAAACATTCCCAACTCCTTTTGCAAAAGTTCGGCACGTTTCGGACCAACGCCTTTTAAGTAAACAAGAGGAGTATCTAAATTTGAAGCAAACAAAGCAATCTATTTTCTATTAAAAGTAAAGATATCTTTTATCAAGTTCCAATTAAATAGAAAAACTGCAAACAACAATAATAGATATGCCAATAGCTGATGAAAGCTAATATGTTCATCAAAATATAAAACCGCAACTGTAAACGCAATAATTGGATTCAAATATATAATTACACCTAATGTTGAAGAAGGAATTCCTATTAGTGCATACAAGCTCAAAAAAAGAGGAATAACCGTAAACAACGCTGCAATTACTATAATGTGACCCCAAAACCATCCGCCAGTTGGAAAACCTTGATGATGATAAATATAGAATGGTAACATTAAAACTACTGCCAGCGTAATCTGACAAGCCAGTACATTTAACTTATCTAAGTGTTGCATTTTACGCTGAATGATTAAATAGAAGGCATAAAGAGCTGCTATGATAACCGACCATAATACTTCTATAAAAGAGCCAGTTGCCAGCATAATTATGCTTAACAAAGCAATACCGAGTGATATTAGCTTAATTCTAGAAAGCTCTTCTTTTAAAATGATAAAACCGCCAAAAGCAGTAATCAAAGGACAAACCATATAAGCAAATGCACCCGATTTAATACTTACATTATTTATGGCATAAATAAATGTATACCAATTTAGAGTTAGCAATACAGTTGCCCCAATTATTTGCCAAACAATAATCTTCCTTTGTTTTGGCAATGCCGATTTAAAATATTGAATATCCTGCTTAAGATATTTCCTTCTAAATAATAAGATGGCAATCCAAATGACTATTAAAGAAGTGAATGTTCTGTAATACAATATTTCTTCTGAAGGATAAGCCTTTAAATTCCTTAATGGAATTGAGAAAAACCCCCAAATGGCAACAGAAAGAAATGCAGCTAATAAATACCTTGATTTGGATTTCAACAATCTTATGCTTTATATGCAGTGATTGAAATTTCTACATTAACACCTTTTGGTAACCCCTTTACCGCAACAGTTTCACGAGCTGGGTAAGCTGATTCAAAATAAGAACCATAAACTTCATTTACTTCAGCAAATAAACCCATATCTGACAAAAAGATAGTTGTCTTTAAAATGTGTTCAAATGTATACTCTGCTTCCAATAAAACTGCTTTAATATTACGCATTACTTGATGAGTTTCTTCTGCTATAGATGTTAAGGTCAACTCTCCATTTTCGGGGTTGATAGCTACTTGACCCGAAGCAAATAAAAATCCGTTGGCAACTATGGCTTGGCTATATGGGCCAATTGGTTCTGGCGCACTGGTTGTATAAATTACTTTTTTCATCCGTTTTGTTATTGTTTTAAAAGTGATGAAGCTACTATGATTTTCTTATTGATAAGCTTTGACATACTAGTTTCGTCTGTATTTTTATTTTAAAATAAACCATTGAATTAACTTCCAAGTTATTCCTCCCACAAATAAAATAATCGCAACTGCATTAATAACATGCATGATCTTGATATTAATATTTGTTGGCCTATTGGGGTCTTGTTTTCTAAAGAAGTACATATTGCAAATGTAGGTATAAAAAAAAAGTACCGACCAATTGGTCGGTACTTTTTTATATCGAATTAAGAAAGATTAGTTTCTTGTAGTCTCAACACGACGATTTTGGATACGACCTTCTTCAGTATCGTTAGAAGCGATTGGATTAGCTTCGCCAAAACCTTTAGCAGTAACTTGACTAGCGTTAACGCCAGAGTTTACTAAGTAAGTTTTAACAGAATTTGCTCTGTCTTTAGATAATTTCATATTGTAAGCAGCAGTACCTTCGCTTGAAGCGTAACCTTTAGTAGTTACTTTACCACCGTTTTCTTTCAATACTGAAGATAATTTATCTAAAGTAGGATAAGATTCAGTTTTTAATACTGAAGAGTTGAATTCAAATTGAATAGTTTCGAAACCTGAAACCATTGGAGCTGCAGTACCAGTGTTTTCAACAACTGGAGCAGGAACTGGAAGAGGACAACCTGAACCATCAACTTTAGTTCCAGCTGGAGTACCAGCACATTTATCAAATTGATCAGCAACACCGTCACCATCAGAATCTTTTTTCAAATCTTCAACAGATTTTTCAACGTTAGAAACACGGTTTTTCAATGCTTCAACTTCTTGACGTAATGTAGGATCTTTTAATTCATCATACATTAAAGCTACCGGGTTAACCCAATCCAAGTTTGGTTTAGCTTTTGAACCTAAAGAGAATTCTAATCCAGCAGAACCGTAAGAAAATTTATCTTTAGAAGTACCATTAGCGTAAACTCTATCTACGTTATCACCATCAACAAAGTTAGCAGTATAAGCTAAATTGAAAGCTACACGATCAGAAACTTTAAATTTAACACCAACACCTACAGGAATGTAAGCTTGTTTGATATAATCGTTATCGCCATTTTCACCATATTTACCAGAGTTATCTACGGTTGTACCGTTAGCTTGAGTAGTAGTTGGGTTAAAAGCCATTAAACCGTAACCAGCACTTACAAAGAAGTTAACTGAATTCTCACGTTTTAAGAAATCAACTGTTCCAACATTAATAACACCTCTTAAATCAGCTGCATATTGGATTTTAGTTTCGAAATCTTTAACTCCGTTTAAAACACCACCAGTAGCATCTTTATTAGTTCCTGATAGTTTACCACGCATAATGTTACCTTCTAATCCGAAAGCATGTGATAATTGTTTACGTAATGAGATACCGTAACCTAAGTTAACATCCCAGTTAGTAAAATCGTTAGTACCACCTGTCACAACAACTGGAGATAAAACACCAGCATTAATACCTAATGACCAAGTTCTGTACTGCGCTGTTCCACCAAATACCTTGGCAGAAGAAGAGGCTGGAGCATCCTGAGCATTAGCAAGAGTAGAAACTCCAACCAAAGCTACAAGAGATGCGGCAACACCCTTTTTTAAAGTAGAATAATTCATAATTTTCTTTTTTAAGGTTAAACAAATATTAATTGTATAATTTTTTGTAAGACAAAATTAAACAAATTTTTATAATCTCAAAACATTACACAAACTCTGTTCCAAACTTCAAAAATTTAGTTCATTTAATTACATTTGAATAATTGATCTTCAAATCTAAGTTAATAATTCCATGAAATACAAGCAAATAAACAATTCTCTATTTATTAAGAACCGAAGCGATTTTAAAACCCTATTACAACCAAAATCAGTCGCTATATTTCATTCAAACGATGAATTTCCTAGAAGCGGTGACCAAAATTTTCTTTTTAAGCAAAATTCAGATCTCTTTTATCTTAGTGGAATAGATCAAGAACAGTCTGTTTTATTGATTTTCCCCGACTGTCCTAATCCTTTGTATAAAGAAGTCCTGTTTTTAAGACAGACCAATGATCACATAAAAGTTTGGGAGGGGCACAAATACACTAAAAAGCAAGCACAGGAAACGTCAGGTATAACAAATGTCTATTGGCTTGATGACTTTGACAATATTCTTCACAGCATAATTCACTATGCCGATCATATTTTTCTTAACACAAACGAGAATGACAGGTATGCCCACACAGTGCCCTATCGTGATATTAGATTAATTAACGAATTAAAAAGTAAATACCCACTACATAAATATGAGAGGGCCGCTCCTTTAATGAGGCAACTACGTGCCATAAAGTCCGATATAGAGGTAAATCTTACCCAAAAAGCTTGTGATATTACTAGAGATGCCTTTAATAGGGTTTTGAAATTTATAAAACCAGGTGTAATGGAATATGAAGTTGAAGCAGAGATCATTCACGAATTCATTAGACAAGCTGCAACGGGCCACGGTTATAATCCGATTATAGCTAGTGGCAATAATGCAAATATCCTCCATTATACCGACAACAATCAAGAATGTAAGGATGGAGAATTGATATTGCTTGACTTTGGAGCTGAATATGCGAACTATAATGCAGATATGACAAGGACAATCCCTGTGAACGGAAAATTTACACCTAGACAAAAAGAGGTATACAATTCAGTTTTATATGTGCTAAATGAGTCGAAAAAGCTAATGGTTGCAGGAGCAATTTGGAATACCTACCATGAGCAAGTTGGTGAGTTAATGACTGAGCAGCTAATTAAGTTAAAGTTAATTTCTTCTACAGATGTGAAAAATCAAAATCCCTCATATCCAGCCTACAAAAAATATTTTATGCACGGAACTTCGCATCATTTAGGTATAGATGTACATGATTTCGCAGGGCGATACACTCCCTTCGCCGAAGGTAATATTTTAACTTGCGAACCTGGAATTTATATTCCTGAAGAAGGGTTTGCTGTTAGATTAGAAAACGATATTCTTATTACAAAAGATGGAAATTATGATTTAATGGGCCATATCCCAATAATTGCAGAAGAAATAGAAGAAATTATGAATGCCTAAGCCAATCTTGGGTAAATTGATAAACATTAAAATCCTGTTTTGACAAGGCTTCTTTAACATCGTTAAGAAGCCTTGTTTTATCTATATCTTTCATTTTTTGGTTTTGAATAATTTTATAAGCTTTATCAGCTATTAAAAATTTTCTTTTTTCATTTGTGTCGATCTTTTCTTCTAATATCCAGTCACATAACTCAACTATACCTGTATTTTTATCGGCAACTGTTTTAAAAACCGGAATAGCTTGATGCTGTTCATTTACTAACTTCTTTAGGTTATTTGCAAAAACATCTGCCCCCTCTCTATCTGCTTTATTTATTACAAATACTTGAGCAATTTCCATTAATCCAGATTTAATATTCTGAATTTCATCTCCTGATTCTGGCACCAAGACCACACAGGTCTTATCGGCTAAACCCGCTATTTCCACTTCAGATTGCCCAACCCCAACTGTTTCAATAATGATTAAGTCAAATTTTGCCGCCTTTAACACATCCACCAGCTCCAGTGTTTTTAATGACATACCACCTAAAGCACCTCGAGTAGCGATAGAACGGATGTAAACATTTGGATTGTTAAATTGTTGAGCCATTCTGATTCTATCTCCCAACAGAGATCCAAAATTAAAAGGTGAGGTTGGATCAACTGCCAAAATAGCAATTTTTTTTCCTGCAACAACTAGGTTATTTGTTATGGCGTTTACTAGCGTACTTTTACCTGCTCCAGGGGGGCCAGTGATACCTAAAACCAGCGTGTCGTTAATTTTTAGAGATTTAAGTAGATCACCAGAAGGCTCAATATCATTCTCAACCAAGGTTAATGCCCTAGCAATTGCCCGAAAATCTCCTTCTTCAATTCCCCTTTTTAAATCTTGATGCAAGTTCATTTACTACAAATAAACAGAATTTTATGAGTTTTGCCATTGATAAAATTATTAAAGTTTACAGTACACAAATTCTCATTTAGCTAAACAAACAACAAAAACCGTAACTTTGTGTTCTTTATACCATTAAATGAAAACCTATTTTAGATTATTATCTTTTGCAAAACCTATAGAAAAGTTTGCTATACCTTATGTTATAGCAACTATACTTTCAATCGTATTTGGCACACTAAATCTTACATTATTAGTTCCACTATTTGAAACGCTAATGCCACAAGCAAAAAATGCTGGCAAAAGTCTTACAGAAACGGCTACTTCTTCCTTCGACATTACTGGTCAGTTTAGAGATTTAATTGGACAGTCTAAAATTGAAAATGGAACCTCCCAAACTCTAACCTATGTATGCTTGGCAATAGTAGGCTCAGTCTTATTATCAAACATTTTCCGATATCTATCTCAAAGATACATGGAGGATTTACGTGTACATACTTTATTAAACCTACGTAAAACCGTTTTCAATAATGTTATGGATTTACATGTTGGTTTTTTTAGCAATGAAAGAAAAGGTGACATTATATCTAAGGTTGCCTCAGATGTTCAAGTAGTTCAATTTACAGTTACAAATACTTTACAAGTTGTTTTTAAAGAACCCTTAACATTGATATTCTATGTCCTTGTACTACTATCCATCTCTGTTAAACTTACTTTATTTTCTCTTTTGGTAATCCCTATTTCAGCCTTTATCATTAGCAAAATAGTAAAAAGGATTAAACAACAAGCTAAAGAAGCACATGAGTCTTTTGCAAAAATGATAGGTTTCTTAGATGAGGCATTAGGAGGAATTAAAATTATCAAAGCCTTTAATGGTATAGATAGAACTAAGGATAAATTTCAAACAGAAAATATTATCTATTCGAACCTTAACAGGAAAATGGTAAGGAGGCAACAATTAGGTTCTCCAGTATCTGAGTTTCTAGGGGTTGTTATGGTAGCATTAATTGTTTGGTATGGAGGTAATTTAATCATTAGCAATCAGCCCGATGCTTTATCAACAAGTCAATTTATAGCTTATATTGCACTTTTTTCACAGGTTATGCGCCCTGCAAAGGCTTTAACAGATTCGTTTAGCGGTATCCATTCTGGAATTGCAGCCGGAGAAAGAGTTTTAGATTTAATAGATACAAAACCAGAATTAACCAATAAACCGAATGCCATTGCCTTAACTGATTTCGATAATGCACTTGCGTTTGAAAATGTATCATTTAATTATGGAGACAAACAAGTTCTAAAAGAAATTAGCCTTCGCATTGAAAAAGGCAAAACTGTTGCTTTGGTGGGCCCATCAGGTGGAGGGAAGAGCACTTTAATGGATTTAATTCCACGTTTCCACGATCCATTATCTGGCACTATAAAAATTGACGGCCATAATTTTAAGGACTTAACAGTTGAGAGCATCAGGGGTCAAATGGGGATAGTAAACCAAGAATCCTTTTTGTTTAATGATACCATTTTTAATAATATCGCTTTTGCAAAACCAGACGCCACAGAAGAGGAAGTTGTTAACGCCGCTAAAATTGCAAATGCGCATGATTTTATTCTAAACACAGAAGATGGATATAAATCATCGGTTGGAGATAGGGGAAATAAACTATCAGGCGGACAGAAGCAAAGAATTTGCATTGCTAGAGCAGTTTTAGCAAACCCACCTATTATGTTATTAGATGAGGCTACATCAGCATTAGATACAGAATCAGAGAAATTGGTTCAAGATGCTTTAAATAATTTGATGAAAAATAGAACATCAATAGTTATAGCCCACCGTTTGAGCACTATACAACACGCGGATAAAATAGTTGTGATTGATAATGGCAAAGTGGCTGAAGAAGGGACTCACAGTGAACTAATTGCACATAAAGGGATTTATAAAAGGTTAATCGATATGCAAGCATTTAACGATTAAGTTAATTGCAAAGAATTAAATCACTTCGTCCAAAAATGAATAAACTAACACGTTGGATAGATTTTACGAATGAAAAGGTCTGCTTAAAGATCAATCAAATCTATTTACAGAAAATAGATTCGGGCTATTCAACGAATATTGTTTTAAATCCATTATTTTATCCATATTATATTCTACGACTATTTTTAGTTGGACTTAATGTTTTAAGATTTAATAAACAGCTATACCTTCCATATAGCTGGGCGCTAGATAAAAAACAACAATTACCACTTAGCTCATCTAAAACTGTTGAAATCTTATTTACTTTGCTCGGTTTAAGATTTTTCTCTAAGCCTAATCAAGATCCTTATTATTATAACAAACAAGTAAATAAAATTGAACTTTCATTCGAAGAACACACTACTCCGACCGTTTCTATAATAGTACATTCTGCCAACGAAAGAACTACATTAGAAGCATGCTTAAAGTCAGTATTTTTAAACACACATAAAACCGATAATTTTGAAGTAATTGTGGTGGATAACAGTAATAACGCTGAAATCTTAAAGTCGGTAAAAGATAGTGCAGGTGTCACTTATATTAAAGATGAAACACTTTCAAAAAATTTAAGCTCGTGTAAAAAAGCAATAACGATAGCGAAGGGAAAATATATTTGTCTCTTAAATGCCAAAGCAATAGTTTTGCCTTCTTGGCTAGAGTCCTTAATCGAAACTATTCAGGATGATCCAGAAGTAGGTTGTGTTGGATCAAAGATTTTGTCTCAATATGGATTAATTAAACAAGCCGGAGGAGTTGTAGATCAAAGCGGAAATTATTCCAATTATGGAAGCTATCAACATGTTAGGGCTTTTAACTGTGACTATAAACGACCTGTAGATTTTTGCGATACAGTTATACTATTAAGCAAATCTGATTTAAATGAAGTTAATGGATTTGACAGCAATATAGAGAGTCCAACCTACCAAGTAATCGACCTATGTTTTTCAATTAGGCATCAGCTTGGGAAAACCGTTATCTATCAACCATCATCCACTATATTAATTATAAGTGGAAATAACAGAAGAAACGCATTTAAGAAACTTCGCGAAAACGATTCAGCATTTTTATCAAAATGGAAAAGTATTCTAGGCAATCAATATCAATTTCTTAACATTGAAGCTGCTGCCACAAGATTTTTACCGCAAAAAACAATAAGCGTAATCGACTCTTACCTCCCATTTTTCGATAAAGAATCGGGCTCAAATAGGTTGTTTCAATTATTAAAAATATTTAAAAAACTAGGTTACCATGTTAAGTTTATTCCTCATGATGGTAAATATGTTGCACCTTATTATAGAATTTTAACTTCCAAATTAGGCATTCCAGTAGCGTATAATTTTTCTGGCAAAAAACAATTCAAATCATCCATCTCTGCATTGGTTAAAACCAGTGAAATATTGTGGATCAGCAGACCAAACTTAAACTTAAAATATCAATACCTTGTACAACGCTTCGCCAAGATAAAGTGGATTTATGACACCGTTGATCTTCATTATGTACGTTTTCTTAGACAAGCTGCTAAAGAAAATAAACCCAGACTTATTAAAAAAGCTGCAAAATTTAAGAAATTAGAACTGGCGTTGGCAAGTGCAGCAAATGCTACCATCGCTATTACAGACGTAGAAAAAGATATGCTGCTTAACGAAAACATAAAAAATGTTTTTGTAATCCCAAATGTTCATTCACCAAAAACCTTTGAACAATCAAAGATTTTTACCGAAAGAAAAGGGATTGTGTTTATTGGTGGCTATGGTCATCCACCAAATGTTGATGCGGCAATTTGGCTGATAAAGGAAATAATGCCTTTAGTGATAGAAAAGCTAGGTGATATACCCATATATCTACTTGGCGCCCACCCTACTCCAGCAATATCTGAACTTGCAAGCAAAAATGTTTTTGTACCAGGATACTTACATGATGTAGATCCTTACTTTTTAAATTCTCGCATTTTTGTAGCTCCATTAAGATATGGAGCTGGTATGAAAGGCAAGATTGGACAAAGCTTAGAGTTTGGCTTACCAATTGTATCAACTACTATAGGCGTTGAGGGGATGAATTTAATCCATAATCAAAATGTATTAATTGCCGACAATACAGAGAGTTTTGCTAATCAGATTATTCGGCTTTACCAAGACCAGCAGATCTGGGAAGAAATAAGAAACCAATCCCTAAAAGCAATCTATGAATACACTCCAGAAATGATTGGAGAAAAATTACAATCTTTGTTTGAAAAAATTCAACAAACAAGCTGATCCTGATGTCGAGTAAAATTTCAATCATAACTATAAATTACAATGATAAAAATGGCCTTCAGAAAACGATAGCTAGTGTGGCTAGTCAAAATTGGCAGGAATTTGAATTTATAGTGGTTGATGGTAATAGTAATGATGGGAGTAAAGATATCATTGAAGCCAACAAACATGCTTTTACACATTATGTCAGCGAGCCAGATTCTGGAATTTACAATGCCATGAACAAAGGCATAAGATTGGCATCAGGCACTTATTTATTATTTCTAAATAGTGGTGATATTTTGTTAAATGAATACACCTTACAGAACGCTCAAGAATATATTGATGACAACTATGGAATTTATTATGGTGATCTAATCTATCAACACCCTAATAAACAAAGAGAAAGAATATTACCTGAGAAACTGACCTTCTTATTCTTTCTAGAACATAGTTTATCTCACCAAGCAAGTTTCATCAAAAAAAGTCTATTCGACGAGATTTTCTACTATAACGAATCATATAAAATAGTGTCAGACTGGGAGTTTTTCATTTACGCCATCTGTAAAATGAATGTGTCGTATAAACACATTCCGTTAGTTGTCACGATTTATGATGTGGCAGGTATTTCTTCCTTAAAAGATAATTATCGGTTAATGTTTGAAGAACGAAATCAGACTTTATGTAAATATTTTCCTGCTTTTATCGACGATTATCAATCTATCACCGCCCTAGGCTCAAAAAGAACAAAGCAGTTTCTTTTTATTGGAAAACACAAGTTAGCCTGGAGCCTGTTAAAGGGTATGATGAATGTCATCCTACTTTTCTTAAAAAAAAAATCTCTCAATAAAACCGATTATCGATGAGTACGACAAGCTATACAAATCAAAACAGCACTTTAAAAGATGGCATCAGCGTTATTGTATGTACCTACAATGGTGCGGGTAGATTACCTAAAACATTAGATTACCTTGCCAATCAAATTGTTAACCCAAATCTTAATTGGGAAGTAATCGTTATTGACAATTCATCATCTGATAGCTCAGCTATAATTGCTACTCAAGAATGGGATAATCATAACAATAAGAAAATTGGTTTCAAATGTATGATCGAGCCCACGCCAGGTAAGATAAATGCGATGGCAACAGGAGTATTACAGAGCAAATACTGTTTCTTTATCAATTGTGATGACGATAATTGGCTTTCCCCCAACTATGTTCAAAATGCTTATGACCTACTCAAAAGCGATGAAAGTATTGGTGCCGTAGGTGGCCTTTCTATTGCCACAACTGATGGCCAAGAGTTACCTACGTGGTTTGAGACTTATCAATGTGGCTATGCCGTTGGTCCTCAAGGAGAACAAAAAGGCGATATCAGCAAAAGAGGCTATCTATTTGGAGCCGGAATGGCAACAAAAACTGAACTATTTAATTTGGCATATGCTAAATTACCAACCATGCTAGTAGGCAGACAAGAAAACAAATTAACGGCAGGAGATGATAGCGAATACTGTCAACGTTTAATATTGATGGGCTATAAACTAGTTTATGATCCTGATATGTATTTATATCACTATATGCCTTTAAATAGATTAACTGAGAGTTATAGACTGCTACTTTATGAAGGATTGGCAGAAAGTAATTTTATTTTAGATAAATATCGTTTAATTACTCAATTGAAATTGAAAGTCGAAAAGCACTCTCTTGAATGGCTTAGACTTGTTATCATTACACCCTTTAGGATTCTATTTACGACATCACTAAAGAAGAAGACGAAACGTATAAATACATTAAGATATTTGCTAAAGTTAGATTATCCCAATGATCCAATCTTACAATCAATTGTGAAATTTGAAAAAAATTTTGTTAGCTCATAGATCTATAATCGCAACTATCAAATTATGCCTAAAGTTTCCATAATAGTTCCTAATTTTAATCATGCGCCCTATTTAAAGCAGCGTATTGATAGCGTATTAAATCAAACATATCAAGATTTTGAACTTATTATCATGGATGACTTTTCCACAGATAACAGTCGTGATATTATTAACCATTATGCAAGTTGCTCTAAGGTTAGCAATATCATTTATAACGAAAAAAATAGTGGCAATACATTTAAACAATGGAAAAAGGGTGTTTCATTAGCAGTTGGCGATTATATTTGGATTGCAGAAAGTGACGATTGGTGCGAACCAACACTTTTGCAGACGTTAGTTGACGGAATAGAAAAAGACCCCAATTGTGCAATTAGCTATTGTCAATCTTATTGTGTTACTAAAGATGATAATATCAGGTTCCAATCTAGCCACAACAAATTATCTGAAATTGTTGAAGGAAAAACCTACATCCAACAATACCTTTCTGTACCTATTGCTATTTTTAATGCAAGTATGGCCTTATGGAAAAGAGATCTATTTCACTTAATACCTGACGAGTTAACTTCATTTAAATTTTGTGGCGATTGGTATTTTTGGATTAACCTTTGTAAACATGGAAATGTCCATATTAGTGGCAAACTCTTAAACTATTTCAGAAAACATGAAAACGATGTGAGTGGAAAAGCTTATCAGAGTGGCTTAAACTTCATCGAGGAATTGAAAATTATTTCTTGGCTTTATCAAGATAGCTTAATCACAGAAAACATCTATTATAAAGCATTTAAGAAAAAATATATTGAATATTGGCGTGTAAAAACCACAATCCCTAAAGATAATCGCATACTGATCAAAGCCCTTTTTCGTCAATCTTTGTCCACTAAAACTAGTCTGATCAAATTAACACCAATAGCTATATTTAAGACATTGAAATAAAGTGCAAGTCACCATCATCAAGGCTTACGCATTCTTTTAAAATATGTCTTAACAAGAAGCTTTAAGAAAAAAGCTAAAGGAATATCCTTCTTATAATAATATAGGATTGATTTTATTTCAGCAAAGCTAAAATCCTCATTTCGGCTTATTTCCTTCAGCACCCTTTTTAATGCCACAACTTCTTTAGCTTTATTGGTAATGTCATCAAACTCACTCTTTCCCAAAGGCAATAGATTACCCCACTTTTGATGTACTTTTAAAAGTTCTTTAAGCCAAGTAGTGTTAAAATTTCCTTCAGAGGTATGAAAAAGCAAAATATCATAAGTAACCATCAACTTGTGATGACGACCAACATTTAAAGAAAAATCAATGTCATATCCATGAAAACCTCTTAACAGTTGCTGATCAAAACCATATTTTTGTGCGATTTTCTTTGTTGTGCACAGCCACACTCCGTCTAGGCAAACTACCTCACTTATCGATTCGTTCAGTGGATTATAGTACTCGTAAACCTCGTTGTTGCTTGTATATTTTGAACCTTGCTTTAGGTTTAAACGCCAAGAATCCCTTCCATATTCTTGGGGTGGGCACCAGCCTGAAGGTGCGTAAGATTTATATGTACAACCAGCAACTCCAAGTATCCCTAGCTCATACTTACCAAAAACTTCAATTACTTTTTTGCCCCAGCCTATTGTTTCAATTGAAATATCCTCATGCATAAAACATAATAAATCATACTTCGCCTGTGCAATCCCAAGATTATAAACCTCACAGAGGCCCTGGATACCATATGAATTATCAAAGCTGATAATCTCGTAATCTACCCCAATAGTTTGACGTATGTTTTCAGAAACGTCAACTAGTAGCTCATTTTTTCCAGAAGCGATGATGATAGATATCATTGTTTGATAGTTAATGCAAAACTAATCTTTCTTAAATAATATAATCAAAGTAGCAATAATTATATTTGTTTTTATATGGATAAAAATTATGATTACCTCATTGTAGGCTCTGGACTATTTGGAGCAACCTTTGCGCATCAAATGACCAAAGCAGGGAAAAAGTGTTTGGTGATTGATAAAAGAGGCCATCAAGGAGGAAATATTTATTGTAGGGAGATTGAAAAAATCAATGTACACTGGTACGGCCCACATATTTTCCATACCAACGATAAAGAAATATGGGATTTTGTAAATTCATTTGTAGAGTTCAACAGATTCACCTACACACCGGTTGCAAATTATAAAGGCGAACTTTATAGTTTACCTTTTAACATGAATACTTTTTATCAGCTTTGGAAAACAAAAACCCCAGCTGAAGCAAAGTCTATAATTGATGAACAAGTTGCTAAAAACTTCATTAAACAACCTAAAAATCTCGAAGAACAAGCACTCAACTTTGTGGGTAAAGACATCTATGTTAAGTTAATCAAAGGTTACACCGAAAAACAATGGGGAAGAAAAGCGATAGAATTACCAGCATTTATCATCAAACGCTTGCCTCTGAGATTTACTTACGATAATAATTACTTTAGTGATAAATATCAGGGCATTCCTATCGGTGGCTATAATAAGTTGGTTGAAGGATTACTTGAAGGGGTTGAAGTGCAATTAGGTACAGATTTTTTCAAGAATAAGGATGAGCTCATAAAACTCGCTACTAAAATTGTATATACAGGTAAGCTAGATGAATATTTTAGCTACTCACTAGGACACCTGCAGTATCGTAGTTTAGAATTTAACCACCAAGTATTAGACACGGAAAACTATCAAGGATCTGCAGCTGTTAACTATACGGATTTTGAAACGCCATATACTCGCATCGTTGAACATAAACATTTCGAATTTGGCAAACAGCCTAAAACAGTAATTACAAAAGAATATCCATTAGAATGGACAACAGAAAAAGAGCCTTATTACCCAATTAATGACTTTGAAAACGAAACCTTAGCTAATCAATATAAAAAATTAAAAGAGTTGGAACCCAATGTGATTTTCGGCGGTAGACTAGCTGAATATAAATATTACGATATGCATCAAGTGATCGCTTCATCACTACATGCAGCAAAAGCTGAATTAAATGTACGATAAAGACTTAACCATTTTTAGTGTGTTTCACAAAGAGTATCCTGCTCCAAACTGCTCTTTTATAAAACCCATACAAGTAGGCAAAACACAGAATCAACTTAACTTACATTTTTTAAGTGACGATACAGGAGACAACATTTCAGATAAAAATATACGTTTTTCCGAAGCTACGGCCTTGTATTGGATCTGGAAAAATCTCCAACATATTCCAAGTAAATATATTGGTTTAGCTCACTATAGAAGATACCTCACCATACCTGAAACAAGAACAAAACAAAAATTATGGACTTCCAAGACAATAGAAGATAAATCTGATGTATATATTAGGTCATTATCTACTGAAGAAATAAACAACATTTCATCACCTGCTATTAAAAATTACATACTAGCTAAACTAGGACAATCTGATATCTTGTTATCTAAAGCTAGTCACATAGGCAACTTAGGGGGGCATCTTTTAAATATCAAAGATCAGTTTATTTATAATCATCTTATTGAAGACTGGCTGATTTTTGAACGAACTTTACAAAACTTAGTGCCCGATGATTTCGAATTTGCAAAAACTCTATTTACATCAAAAAATTTGATGCATTGCTATAATATGTTTGTAGCAGATAAATCTTTTATCAGCGACTATTGTACGTGGTTGTTTCCAATATTATTTGAGCTGGAAAAAAATATTAAACTTAGTCCATACCCTTATCAAAATAGATCTGTCGCTTTTTTAAGCGAACGCTTGCTCAATCTTTATGTTTATAAAACCTCAATGAGGATTAGCGAAATGCCTATCGTTTATTTCACCTAGAACCGATTGACCATTTGAATTTTGTTCGGGCAATCAATTTTACAAGAAGAAGAGTTATGACATAAGTAATGGCAAACCTCATAATTGAGTAGCCAACTACGCCAAATGCCGACATTGTATTAACGTCTAATTGCAATGGGCGTAAAACTTCAATCAATAAATGATCAATGATAATCAAATGGAGCAAATAGATTCCAAAGGTAGTATGTCTGGGATTTAGTATTCTTTGTACATTTTTCATATCTTTTATTTTTAACAATAGAGCAAATATGCCAAAAGAATAAATAATGTTGGTGATCCTTAATGTATTAAAAGGATCTTTCAGATTTAAATCCATCAAATGCACAGATTCTAACGTCGCTAAGGCAAACAGCACTATGTTAACAACGATGATTGTTCCAAATGATATGTTACCCAAAATAGCTTTAACACGATCAAAGTGTTTGTTCAGAATAATACCTAGCCAGAGGTAAAATACAAACCCAAATAACGCTGTTGTATGTTCTAATGGCAACCATCCATAATACAGATTTACACTATAAAACAAGGAGCATAATGCCAGAATGAATCCAAATTCCCATTTGTAAATGTATTTTTTAAACAATAGTAAAATGGCAATACAGATTAAGAAATTGAGAATAAACCAGTAGTTGCTATGAAAAATTACTAAAAAAAACATTCCCACAGTTGAATCGTACCAATTGATATGGCTTATATGGGGTGCAGTTGTTTTAAGCGTGATGAAAACTTGGTGACCTATTAGTAATGTCAAGTATATAAAGATCCAAAACAACCATGGCCCAACAGTATTCTTAAAACGGTTTTTAAGATATTGTATCGGTGTGTATTCTGTGAATTTATGGTTTATTAAGAACCCACTTATGAGAAAGAAAGTGATAGTAGCGAACTTAAAAACCGTCATATATCCAGCTTGGATCAACTTATCATTATAGCTCTCATATTTTAATAACCAAAAAGCAGAGCTATGTTCAAGAACAATACCTAACATGGCTATGCCGCGAATAGAATCTATAAAATCAAAATTTTTCTTTGGCGTTTCTTGAGGGATGATGGTTTGAGTCATTAATTAATTGACAGGATTTTACTAAATAGGTTTAAAATAAAAAAGGGAACGATACAAATATCGCTCCCTTATATTTTAAGAATTAGAAATGTTACAATTTACGCTTCACTTCTACTTGTTCGTATGCCTCTACGATGTCACCAACCTCAATATTATTAAAGTTTTGGATGTTTAAACCACACTCGTAACCTTTAGCAACTTCTTTCACATCGTCTTTGAAACGTTTTAACGAAGCTAACTCTCCAGTATATACTACAACACCATCTCTTACAATACGGATTTTACTGTTTCTGGTAATTTTACCATCTAACACCATACATCCTGCAATGGTACCAACTTTAGTAATTTTAAAGGTTTCTCTAATTTCTACGTTAGCCACAATTTTCTCTTCAAATTCTGGAGCCAACATACCTTCCATCGCAGCCTTAATCTCATTAATCGCATCGTAGATAATAGAATATAAACGAATATCGATTTGCTCAGCCTCTGCTAATTTACGAGCGCCTGGCGAAGGGCGTACCTGGAAACCGATAATGATTGCATCTGAAGCAGATGCTAACAACACATCAGATTCTGAGATTTGACCTACAGCTTTACCAATAATATTGATTTGGATTTCTTCGGTAGATAGTTTCAATAATGAATCGGCAAGTGCCTCAATTGAACCATCCACATCACCTTTAACAATTAAGTTTAACTCTTTAAAGTTACCAATTGCCAAACGACGACCAATCTCATCCAGTGTAATATGTTTCTGCGTACGCAAACCTTGCTCACGCATTAATTGTAAACGTTTATTTGCAATCTCTCTCGCTTCAACTTCACTCTCCATTGCGTTGAATTTATCACCTGCAGTTGGAGCTCCTTGCATACCTAATACTTGTACTGGTACAGATGGACCTGCTTCATTTACCTTAGCACCACGTTCGTTAAATAAAGCTTTTACTTTACCACTATAACTTCCTGCTAAGATTGGATCTCCAACTCTTAATGTACCAGCTTGCACCAATACCGTAGTTACAATACCACGACCTTTATCTAGCGTTGCTTCGATAACTGTACCTGTTGCACGTTTGTTAGGGTTAGCCTGTAATTCTAATAATTCAGCTTCTAATAATACTTTATCTAAAAGTAAATCAACATTTAATCCGCTTTTGCTTGAAATTTCTTGAGATTGGAATTTACCGCCCCAGTCCTCAACCAAGATATTCATTGCAGATAATTGTTCTTTTACCCTATCTGAGTTAGCGCCTGGCTTATCAATTTTTGTAAACGCAAATACCAAAGGAACACCAGCCGCTTGAGCGTGGTTAATTGCTTCTTTAGTTTGAGGCATCACAGCATCATCCGCAGCAATAACGATAATTGCAATATCGGCTACCTTAGCACCACGAGCACGCATCGCTGTAAATGCTTCGTGACCTGGTGTATCTAAGAAAGTAACTTGTTTGCCAGAGTTTGTGGTTACTTTATAAGCTCCAATGTGTTGTGTAATACCACCAGCCTCACCAGCTACTACATTCGCTTTACGAATATAATCTAGCAATGATGTTTTACCATGATCTACGTGACCCATGATGGTTACCACAGGAACTCTAGTTTCTAAATCTTCTGGTGCGTCTTCTTCTTCAATTACACTATCAGCTTCTTCATCAGCTTTTACAAACTGAATTTCATAGCCAAATTCATCAGCAACAATTGTTAAAGTTTCAGCATCTAAACGCTGATTAATAGAAACGAACATACCCAAACTCATACAAGTACCAATAATTTTGGTAACTGGTACATCCATCATATTAGCTAATTCATTTGCCGTAACAAACTCCGTAACCTTTAATACTTTAGATTGTAATTGTTCTTCTGCTGCTGCTTCCTCTGCAGTTAATGCAACATCATCACGTTTCTGACGACGTAATTTTGCTCTTTGCGCAAACTTACCAGATTTACCTGCTCCACTTAAACGAGCAAGTGTTGCTTTAATCTGATCTTGTATTTCTTTTTCTGTTGGCTCTTCTTTAGGACCGCCTGTTGCAGGAGCACCAGGTCTAGCATTTCTAAAGTTAGGGCGGCCGCCAGCTGTATTGTTTGTATTATTTCTAAAATCTGGTCTATTAGCTGGAACACCAGTACCTGCCGGACGAGGAGCTTGTTGTCCTTGTTGCTGAGGTTGGCTTTGTCCGCCTTGATTACCACCTTGTCCTTGTTGAGGAGCATTTGGTCCACCAGGAGTTTTCTTGCGTTTACGCTTACGTTTCGCAGCTTCACTATCACCAGAAGACGCTACAGGTTGGTTTCTTCGATCAGGCGTTGTTGGCAATACAATTTTACCAATAATGTTTGGTCCTGATAATTTAACCGAACGAGCTTTAATTACCTCATCTTCTGCTGGAGTTTCTTTAACCTCTACAACCGGAGCAGGAATAACTGGTTCAGCAGCTTTTGGTTTTTCTTCAATCTTTACTTCTTGAACTGGTACTTTTACTTCTTGAACAGGTGCTTTTGCCTCTTCAATTGGCGCAGGTTTCTCGGCAACAGGCTCAGCAACTTTTGGTACTTCAGGAGCAGGTGTTTCTTTTTTAGCCTCTACTATAGGAGCTGGCTCTTCCTTTTTATCAGGACGAGTTTTACTGTTTAAGTTGTTAAGGTCTATTTTACCAACAATTTTCACACCCGGCAAAGAACCTTCTTCTTCCTTAGCAACAACTGGTTCAGGAGCCTTTGCTGGCTCAACTGGTTTTGCCTCAACAGGTTTTTCTTCCTTAGGTTTCTCAACCGGAGGAGTATATGAATGAAGGTTTTTAATTAAAATGCCCTCGTTTTCAAAATCTTGTTTTTTACTAGGCACCTCAGGAGCTCTCTCAGCTGCTTCGGGTTCGTCACGACGTATTTTACCTATAACTATCTGATTGGCTTCTTCTTTTACGATTTTATCCCCCTGAAACTCTTTCATCAATGTATCATACATTTCTTTAGAAAGTTTTGTAGTGGGCTTATTTTCCACAGCAAAGCCCTTCTTACCAAGAAATTCTACTGCTGTAGCGATTCCTATGTTAAGCTCTTTGGCTGCTTTAAATAAAATTACGGCTTTGTCGTCTGACATCTATTATCCTATTTTTTTACTAATTATATACAAAAGTAACGTTTATTCCTTGTTTATTCAAGCATACAACGTTTATTCAAATTCCGACTGAAGAATACCAATTACTTCTTTAATTGTTTCCTCTTCTAAATCGGTTCTTTTTACTAATTCATCAACAGATAAAGCTAATACACTTTTCGCTGTATCACAACCAATAGCTTTCAATTCATCAATGATCCAGCTATCAATTTCATCCGAGAATTCTTCGATATCTACATCTTCATCTTCTTCGCCAGCTTCACGATAAACATCAATTTCATACCCAGTTAATTTGCCAGCCAATTTAATGTTATGTCCGCCACGACCAATAGCTAGTGAAACCTGATCTGGTTTTAAGTAAACTGAAGCGTGTTTTGTAACATCATCTAATTTAATAGATGTGATTTTTGCAGGGCTTAAAGCACGTTGAATATATAATGAAATATTATTTGTGAAATTAATTACATCAATGTTTTCATTTTTCAATTCTCTCACAATACCGTGGATACGAGAACCCTTCATACCAACACATGCTCCTACAGGGTCAATTCTATCATCGTAAGATTCTACAGCAACTTTAGCACGCTCTCCTGGCTCACGAACAATTTTCTTAATGGTAATTAAACCATCAAAAATTTCTGGAACTTCAATTTCGAATAAACGCTGTAAAAACTCAGGTGCAATTCTAGAGATGATGATTTTTGGAGTTGCATTAACCATATCAACTTTAGAGATTACAGCACGAACTGCATCTCCTTTTTTGAAATAATCAGCTGGGATTTGTTCAGTTTTAGGCATCATTAACTCGTTGCCTTCATCATCCAATACCAAAGTTTCTTTTTTCCAAACTTGATAAACCTCACCTGTTACAATCTCACCAACTCTATCCTTATATTTTTTGAAGATTTCGTCTTTCTCTAATTCTAAAACTTTAGAAACCAAAGTCTGGCGAGCTGCTAAAATCGCTCTGCGGCCAAAACTTTCTAAAGTGATTTGTTCTATGTAGTCGTCTCCAACTTCCATATCTGCATCTAATAACTTCACTTCTGCAAGTTCAATTTCTAAATCATCATCTTCAGAAAACCCATCTTCCATTACTTTTCTAGTTCTCCAGATTTCCAAATCCCCATTATCTGGATTCACGATTACGTCACAGTTTTCGTCTGTGCCATATTTTTTACGCAACATACTGCGAAATACCTCTTCCAGTACACTAATTACTGTAGGGCGGTCGATATTCTTGAAGTCTTTAAACTCCTGAAATGAATCGATTAAGTTAATATTGCTCATTTTTCTATTTAAATGAAATTAAAACCTTTGTTTCTACTATATTATTAAATTCGATCTGGGCTTCTACCAGCTGAACTTTTTTACCTTTTTCTTTTACTTTTTCTTCAATTGTAACTGCACTATCGTTAACCACAAGCAATTTACCCTCTTTCACCTTTCCATCAGTTAATTTAACGCTTAAATCTCTGCCAATGTTTTTATGATATTGACGATTTAATAACAACGGCTCACCAACGCCTGGAGAAGAGACTTCTAAATTATAAGCTTTTTCAATTGTGTTTTCTTCTTCCAAGTGAAAGCCTACATGCCTACTAATTGCCGCACAGTCTTGAATGCTAATCCCTTCATCACCATCAACATGAATAATCAACTTGTTATTTGGCAACATTTTTATTGACACCAAAAACAACTCAGGCCTGTCCGCAATCTTCTCTTCTACAAGTTCCTTAACTCTTTTTTCTACCTGCATATCCTAATTTGTTGTAAAAGAAAAGAGGGGACACCGTCCCCTCTTCTTCCTCTATTACCGTGCAAATGTACGAATTATTTTTTCAAAATAAAAGCCCTACCTGTTTCTAATTTAGATAATTAAAAAACATTATGGTTGTTTTTGCTTCTTCTTGATATAAATTTATTATGCTGATACCTATAAAATATTGTAACTCCAATTAATGGCAAAACAATTATGGTACACCCTAATATTATTTTTTCTGCTTTTGAGAGAATTTTACTTTTAAGCAAATCATAAACACCTTTGAAAATTAAAGAGATAAGAATTGATATGATAATATAATATACCATATTGTTATCTTGTTAAGATCTGCTGTTGTGCTTTCACTTTAAACCCAACTTTAGATTTTATAATGTCCTTACCACTTGCGAACCGTGCATTCAGTATCGTTTCTACTAGATATTCTTTCTTCTTCTCAAAGGGTAAATTTGGGGTAAAAATTAAACTATCTCCCGCCACGCTTAATCTTCCTGGCCATTCTATCTCCATACTTGTCGAATCGTCTTCAGCTGGAGTCTGAAGAACAGAAACTAGTTTTTGGTAGCCGCTATCTATATTGATATTAGTTTTAATTTGATATAATCCTGCTTCATTAATATCTGAAATAATAATTTTACTGCTATCAGCAGAAAAACGAATGGATAATGGCTTGCTATTTGTAGCATTACAAGCAACTAACGCAACACCAATAACAAAGCTTAAAAACTTTATATATTTAAACATTTAACTAAATTAACATTATGAAGCTAATACTCGAAATTTTATTGATGGGCTTGGCAATGATGCTTGGCTCTTACCTTGTACCCGGTGTAAGTGTAGATGGCTATGGAAGTGCAATTATTGCTGCAGTTTTAATTGCAATTGCGAATGCTACTATCGGATTAATTTTAAGGGTTTTCACTTTCCCACTTAACGTATTAACCTTGGGCCTAATCTCATTTATTATTACTGTACTGATGATTTTATTAGTAGATAATTGGATGACTGGATTTAATACATCAGGGTTTCTAGCTGCCGCAATTTTAGCAATCGCAGTTTCTGTAATTAAAATGATATTGGATTCTATTTTTGGTGTGGATAAAAAGTAACAACAAAAACAAACCACAAAGAAGCAAAGAGCGCAAAGTTAATTTTATATGCTTTGCGTACTTCTTTTCTTTGTGGTTAAAATAATTCTCTTTAAGCTTGGGTTTATTTACTTAAAATACTCCTACTAATTACCATTTTTTGTATTTCAGATGTACCCTCGTATATCTGCGTAATCTTCGCATCCCTCATCATTCGTTCTACATGGTATTCTTTCACAAAACCATAACCGCCGTGTATTTGAACTGCTTCAACCGTAACGTCCATAGCTACTTTACTTGCAAATAACTTAGCCATAGAACCTGCTAAAGTGTAAGACTCACCTTGGTCTTTTAACCAAGCGGCTTTATAAACCAGCATTCTAGCCGCCTCTATTTGAGTGGCCATATCCGCTAATTTAAATGCGATTGCTTGATGGTCTGATATTGGTTTTCCGAAAGATTTACGTTGTTTTGAATAAGCCAAGGCTAATTCGTAAGCACCTGCGGCAATTCCTAGCGCTTGTGCAGCTATGCCAATTCTGCCTCCCTCAAGAGTTTTCATCGCAAAAGAAAAGCCAAACCCATCGTCACCAATTCTATTTTCTTTTGGAACTTTTACATCATTAAACATTAATGAATGTGTATCAGAACCACGAATTCCTAACTTGTTTTCTTTCGGACCAATTGTAAATCCAGGTGTTCCCTTTTCTACAATAAAAGCATTAATTCCCTTATGCCTTAATTCTTTATGGGTTTGCGCAATTACCAAATAGGTACTTGCAGTGCTTCCATTTGTAATCCAATTTTTTGTGCCATTTAATAGGTAATAGTCACCCATATCTTCGGCGGTAGTTTGTTGAGAAGTTGCATCAGAACCCGCCTCTGGCTCAGATAAACAAAATGCACCAATCTTTTCTCCAGACGCTAAGGGCTTTAAATATTTTTCCTTTTGAGCTTCAGTTCCGTAAGCTTCTAATCCGTAACAAACCAGCGAATTATTAACAGAAACCACAACAGAAGCAGATGCATCAACTTTAGAAAGTTCTTCCATTACCAAAACATAAGAAACAGCATCCATACCACTTCCGTTATATTTTGGGTCAACCATCATCCCTAAAAAACCTAATTCTCCTAGTTTTTTAACTTGTTCTGCAGGAAATTTTTGATGTTCATCTCTTTCGATTACTCCAGGTTTTAATTCGGTTTGAGCAAAATCTCTTGCGGCCTGTTGTATCATTAATTGTTCTTCACTTAACTCAAAAAGCATAATTAAAGTTTATAAATGGTTAACAAAGCCAAATTTAGTATTTCTTAATGAAATTACTATGGTTGCATAGTAATTTTTTATAAAAAATGATCATTAAGATAGGTTTTTAGAGTTTTAGGAAGGCAAATGAAGTGAAAAACACAAATTGGTGCCCTGCTTTCGCTTTACTCTCCCGAAGAAAAATCGGGATTCGTGTTCGCTACAATCAGGCTTATCTTACAAAGGTTTCTGCTACTATGATGGTTTTCCTGCCTAAACGCTACAGGCTTATGTTAAATAAACCCGACATGAGTGGATGCCTCCTTCTGGCAGGAACGGTGGCGGGACTACACTCTTCGAAAAGCACAGAATTTGCTTTTCAAAAGAGTTATTTCGCTAAACCGGACACCAATCGCTAAGATTAGGTATTTTTAAAGGCATTTTTACAAAAAAATTTGGATATGCTAAAAGCCACCTAAATTAGCACAAGATTATTATTTTTGTTAAATGAACCTAGCTCAACAAATCCTATTTTTCTTTAGTGCACTAGGTGTCTTTAATGGCTTAATCATTAGTGTTTATCTATTATTTTTCAAAAGACCAAAGTCACCGAGTTCTTATTTCTTAGGGTTATTGCTTTTAGGCCTTTGCTTAAAAATCGGCAAATCTTTTATCTATTATTTTTATCCAGACTTGCCAGGCATCTATATCCAAATAGGTCTTTTGGGGAGTACTTTGGTTGGTCCATCTCTTTTCTATTTTATTAAATCGGCACTTGAGCCAAATGCAAAAATAACCACCATACAGAAAGCGACTTATGTATTTTGGTTCTTGGTAATTGTAACTACGAGCATTATTACACCATATGATAGTCGACCTGATATATGGGAAAATTATATCTGGACTATAGTTGCTTTACAATTGACCGTTTATATGATTTTAGCAGGCTGGCTGCTCAAAAGAGTTTTAATGAAATTCTTTAGTACAAAAGAAAAGATTTCACAAACTGAGATGTTATTACTGTCTGTATTTATAGGCAATCTGGTGATTCCTGTGTCATTTAAATTATCCTTTTTTGATTTTTTTAATGGCCCTTGTATTAGTGGGGCTTTATTTTTCTCTCTTATTCTTTATTTAAATGTTTTCTTATTTATTAGCAAAAGAAAAACAAGCAGTTTTTTTTCAGACGGTCAAGAGCCAAAGCCTTATGCGAATAAAAAAATTGGAGGTGAGCGGGCACTTGCATTAACAGAAAAACTTCAGCAAATTATATTAGAGCAGGAACTTTATAAAAACCCTGATCTTAAGCTAAATGACCTTGCTCAGAAAATCAACATTTCAAGTCATCAACTATCGCAACTTCTTAATGATAATTTAGGTAAAAGCTTTGCGGCTTATGTAAATGAATATCGTATAAATGAGGCTTGTACACTGATTATTAATAATGCCAACATCAAACTAGAAGCAATTGGTTATGAAGTTGGATTTAATTCTAAATCTACTTTTTATGCAGCGTTTAAAAAATTAAAGCAGACTACACCAACCCTTTATAAAGAGCAATTATTAGTTATTTCATAATTTATGATTTGTCTGAATTTATAATTCCGAACTCCCAAATCTGAGAATCAAAACCATTTTCCTTTTCATCACTGCTAGTTTTGGTCATTCCATACAACGCAATGAAAATGAAATCAACCTTATTATTATCTTTCCTATTACTTATTTGCCAGTTATTAAATGCACAAACAATTAAAGGAAAACTCATTGATGGCAAAACCAATCAAGCTATTTCTTTTGGCAAACTGACATTGGTCGATAAAGAGCGTCCAAGCTTTATCAGATATGCAAATAGCGATACCCTTGGAGTTTTTGAGTTTAAAGAAATCTCAAAAGGCAAGTATCTTTTATCAGTTACATTAATAGGTTATCAAAAAACAGAAAAAGAAATATTGGTCAATGGGAATAACTTAAAGGATTTAGATTTAGGCAATATTTTATTGACTGAAGACCTTAATCTCCTAAAAGAAATAGCCATTACTGGTGGCCAACCCAGCTTTAGCACAAAAAATGGTCAAATAAAGATTACCGTTGCTAATAATGCTTTTTTTAAATCATCAGCAAATCTACTAGATGTATTTAGAAAACTACCTGGTTTACAGGTTAACCAAGATGGAACTATTTTAATGGCCAATAGAGCTACTCCGACATTATTTGTTGATGGAAAACCCGTAAATATGAATAGTGATGAAATTCTGACTTACTTAAGCAGTTTATCTCCAGAAATGGTAGAATCAATTGAGCTAATTAACCAGCCTTCTTCAAAATACGATGGAGAATATCAAGGTATTATTGATGTAAAATTAAAAAGAAATCAAACTTTAGGCCTGAGAGGGACTTACAATGCTAGGTTTCAGCGAAACAATTATAGTTTGCTTGACAACAACCTGTCTCTTACCTATAAAACAAATCGATTGTTCTACGATTTAAAGTTAGGCCATACTACTGGAAGTACCTTTTATAAATACTATGCCCTACAGTACCTACCTAACACCAATGCAATGACTACCGATACACGAACAATTACCTCAAATCAGAATTTTAATGTGCAGGCAAGGCTAGCGTACGAATTGCAAAAAGGGCAAAGTTTAGAAGCTTTTGTACGAACTTTCCAAATAGACCGAAATGCGGTAACAGACAATCAATTACTTACACAAACCAACAATTTAGCACAAACAACAGCACGTGTTAGCGGCTCGAATAATGCATTGCCTAAACAGCATAATTATGCAGGAGGGCTCAATTACGATGCACAGTTTAAAAATAGCGAGCTCCATGTAATCGCTTCTTTGGCACAAATCGATAATCGGCAAAACGAAGACATTCAAAACTGGAATGAATTGAGCAATGAGCGACTAAATTATTGGAAAACCAATTCTAGGAACAACATCTTGATCCATACTGCACAAGCAGATTACAGTCGAGCCATAGGTACAAGTAAACTAGAAATTGGTGGGAAATTTGCCAACACTACCACTCAAAATAATCTTCGCTATGATACTTTGGCAAATAAGGTCTTTAACTTAGACCCCAATCGTAGTAATCAATTCCGTTACCATGAGTATATTACGGCGGTGTATCTTTCTTTTCTTGGGAAATGGGATAAATTTAATTACAGCCTAGGTTTAAGAGCTGAGCATACAAATAGTTTATCAAATTCAATAACAACCAACGCAGTTACAGAAAAAAAGTATTTGAAATGGCTACCCAGTTTCAACATTACCTATAGCATTAGCAGTGGAGAACAATTAAGTTTCAGTTACAGTAAGCGATTGACAAGACCGACTTTTGCTGCTTTAAATCCATTTCGTTTTTATTATAGTCCAAGGCATTACTGGATAGGAAATCCTTACCTTCAACCTTCTACTACCAATCTATTCGCATTTGGGTATAGTAGAAAATCAATTAACATTTCATTAAATGCTGGACGAGAAACAGAAGTTATAGCCCGTTACCCTGAATATAATCCAACAACAAATGAATTGATTTTTTTGGGCAGAAATCTTCCATATAGGGATTTTGCAAATCTACAGTTAAGTTCGCCCTTAATCTTTAATAAATGGTGGCGAATGAACAACAATATTGGTTTTTATTACAACAAGGAATTGACTCCTTATTTTAATCAAACGTATCATATTGGTGTATTTAACTATACCATTAACGGTAGTCAGGTTTTCAGCTTAAAAGATTGGCTGTTGGATTTTAGCTATAGTTACGAATCAAAAAGTGGCAATGGTCTTTATGTATTTAAACCTGTTTATGGAGTTGATTTTGGTTTGCAAAAAGCTTGGTTCAAAAGCAAAATCAATACTAAACTTACACTTTATGATGCCTTCGACAATGTTAAAAGGAGGTTGATTTTTAGGGAAATGAGTATTATCAACAATGATTTTTACCACTACTTTGGAACTCAGCGTTTAGTTTTTAGTTTAACCTATAACTTTGGTAGTTCTACCTACAAAGCCAAAGACAATAAAAAAAGCGATGAAGAAAATAGGGCTAATTAATACCCTACTTCAACAATTTATTATTGTCGTCTGGGAAAACTAGGATTGGTTGATACTTTTTAGCCTCTTCCATTGGCAATGAACCGTAAGACATAATTATTAATATATCACCAACCTGAACTTTACGAGCTGTAGCGCCATTAAGGCAAATCATACCACTTCCTCTTTCGCCTCTAATGGCATAAGTTTCAAAACGTTCGCCATTGTTATTGTTAACAATTTGAACCTTTTCATTAGGAATAATATTAGCTGCATCTAATAAATCTTCGTCTATAGTTATGCTACCAACGTAATTTAATTCTGCTTGTGTTACCTTAACGCGGTGTATTTTCGATTTTAAAATCTCGATAATCATGCTACAAAGTTAGGAATAAAGTTTTTTAGAAGACGATTTTTAAAGGTTTTATGTGATTAAACTGATTAATTAAGCAGCATATTATCAATTAAACGTGTTTCGCCAACTTTTGCAGCAACCAAGGCTATTGTATTTTTAACTTCCTTGTTTGTTGTTGCCAATAAGGTTTCACCATCTGCAATTGTAAAGTAATCTAATTCAACGCCGTTCGTTTCATTTATCATCAATTTGGCTTTACCCAACAACTCATCATTAGATAGTTTGTTAAAATTGTCAGCTACAAACTGCAAGGCTTTGCTTAGCACCAACGCATTTTCTCTATCGTTTTGGGATAAATGAATGTTCCTAGAACTCATCGCCAATCCATCATTTTCCCTTATAATTGGGCAAGAAACAATCTCAATTGGCATATTAAAATGCTTAACCATATTTTTAATCATCAGCACCTGCTGGAAATCTTTTTGTCCAAAGAATGCAATATCCGGATTAACCGCATCAAAAAGCTTTTTTACAATTTGGGTAACCCCTTGATAATGACCTTTTCTAAACTCACCTTCCAATAAAAATTCAGCCGCACCTAAGTCTATATGCCAATCTTCTGGAGTTGGAAAAGTAGGGTACATCTCTTTTACAGTTGGCATAAAGACAAAATTACAGCCTGCCTCTTGTAGCATTTTAATATCATGCTCAAGCGGGCGTGGATATTTTTCTAAATCTTTTGGATCTGTAAATTGAGTGGGATTCACAAAAATACTACATACAACTACATCAGCATATTGTTGCGCAATCTTAATTAATGAGAGATGCCCTTTATGCAATGCACCCATGGTAGGCACTAACGCAACTTTAGATTTTGCCTTTTGTAAAGGACTTAACAACATTTGTAATGCTGAGATTGTATTTGTGATTTCCAAATTACCAATTGGTTTTTAAAGGCTCAAAGTTGAACAATTATCTAAAACTTACAAAGCCTATTGCACAAGTTATTGATAAATGTTAATATTATTCGTACCTTTGCACCTTGATAATCTTTAAATTAACATAATTTAATATACACTATGGAGATGGCAAAAACGAAGCTACTGATTGTTACACACGAGATGTCGCCTTTCCTCGAACTTACTAAAATTTCTGAAATTACCCGTCAACTGCCACAAGCAATGCAAGAAAAAGGATTCGAAATCCGCATCTTGATGCCTAGGTTTGGTAACATTAATGAAAGAAGAAACAGGTTACACGAAGTTATTCGATTATCAGGAATGAACATTATTATTGATGATAATGACAATCCGTTAATCATTAAAGTTGCTTCAATTCCTGCTGCACGTATGCAGGTTTATTTCTTAGACAACGAAGATTATTTTCAAAGAAAGTATGTTTTTAGAGACAAGGAAAACAAATTTTACGCAGATAATGACGAGCGTACTATTTTCTTCTGTAAAGGCGCACTAGAAACCGTTAAAAAACTAGGTTGGGCACCAGATATTGTTCATTGCCATGGCTGGATGACATCTTTAGTACCTGCTTACATTAAAACAACTTACAAAAACGACCCAACATTTAAAAATGCTAAAGTTGTTTATTCGGTTTACGAAAACTGTTTTACAGAAACTTTAAATGCTGATTTGCATAAAAAAGCTGTAATGCAAAATATGACTGAGGAAGATACAAAAGCTTTCATTAAAGCAGACAGTAATAGCTTACACATTGGAGCCATAACTCACTCAGACGCAGTAGTATTAGCTGATGAAAAGATTGATAATGATGTGTTAAAATTTGTTAAAGATTCTAATAAGCCAACTTTAGCCTTTAATTTAACCGAAAATTACGAGAACTTCTTCAATTTTTATGAAGAAATCTCTGATGAAGAATTGGTTTCAGTAGCTTAAGAAGCATTATTTTAATAACAAATATGAAATTTATAAAACTAGACTTATTAACCTTGTTGATAAGTCTTTTTCTTTTCGCTTCATGCGAAAACTCCTCTACAATTGGTTTAGAAGTTGACCCAAGTATTGCTGTACAAGGTGCCTTGGTTGATACGGTTACTATTAGTTCAAGAACTGTAGCCGAAGACATCACTTCTACAGTGTCTTCAGCTAGATTTCCAATGGGCTTTTTAAAAGACCCTATTTTCGGAACAACAGAATCGAGTTTAGCAATGACGGTAAATTTGCCTGTTGATGCTTACAATTTCGGCACAACCCCTATTGTTGATTCTGCCATTTTAGTCTTAAAATATGGCGGTCAATTTTATGGTGATAGTACGGCAAACTATAGTATAGATGTTCATCAATTAGACGTGAATATATCTAGAGAAAATTCATTTTTAAGCAACAGAGATTGGACTTATTCAACCTTCTTAGGCAATAAAACAGGGAGACTTAAACCATCTACTGCTTATAAAGTTACAGATGTTGTGGCAGGAAAGGCGGATACACTAAGAACAGTTAGCCCTCAAATAAGAATTCCCTTAGATAAAACATTCATCCAAGAAAACATTGTTAATATTAGTTCTGAAAATTTAAAGTACAATGCAAATTTTACTAGGTTTTTTAATGGATTGCATGTACAAATAAACAAAACAAACTCTACTGGTAATGGTGGCATAATGTTTTTTGATTTTGGTAGTGCAGCCTCTTCTCTTGTCTTATATTATAAAAAAACAAATGTAAGTACTGGATTAAAGGACACCGTTTCAATTGACTTTCCAATAGCTGCTAATACAAATCCTGTTGCTGCGACAATTAAGCATGACTATACAGGTACACAAATTGCTACGCAATTAGCAAGTCCTAACACACAATTTCCGGTTACTTATTTGCAGCCTTTGTCTGGAGTAAGAAACAAAATTTCATTTCCTTACTTAAACAAATTTGCCGCTAGTGCAGGTAAAATCGTTGTTAACAAAGCTGAGTTAGTTATTGACTTAAGCGCTGGTTCTGATGCTATTCCTTTTAATGCCGCACCAAGACTAGCCCTATATAGGTATGACATTGCAGAAAAAAGAGAAAATTTGCCAGACAATAATGCTGGTTCTTCAACTTCAAGTCCAGATCCCCGTTATACTGGAACCTTTGGAGGTTATTATAATGTATTAACAAAACAATACATATTTAATATTTCTGGATATATACAAGACCTCCTAGATGGTAAGACAAAGGACTACGGGACTTTTTTAGCTGCAACACCATCCACAGAATTTGAAATAGTGCCTTCGATAGCAACAGCCGCAAGATCGGTATTAGGTTCCTATAAAAAGAATCCAGTTGCTGGTGATAATTTGATGAAATTGAATATTTATTATACCAAGATAAATTAGAGGTATAAATAATTTTATAACTTCTAAAATCCCTCAAAATTTCACTATTTTCGAGGGATTTTATTTTTAAAAGAACATTTTATGTGTGGAATTGTAGGGTATATAGGGTTTAGAGAAGCTTGGCCAATTGTACTAAAAGGATTAAAAAGGTTAGAATATCGAGGATATGATAGTGCAGGTATTGCCTTGATTGAGAGCGGCAATTTAAATATATATAAAAAAGCCGGTAAAGTTAATGAACTTGAAAATTTTGCGGAAGGCAAAGACTTAGCAGGAACGATTGGTATGGGACATACTAGATGGGCAACGCATGGAGCGCCTTCTGATAGAAACTCACACCCGCATACTTCAGACAATGGAAGATTGACCATTATTCATAATGGTATTATAGAAAATTACGCTATTCTAAAAGAAGAACTACTAAGAAGAGGACACACATTCAAAAGCGATACAGATACTGAAGTATTAATTCATTTAATAGAAGAAATTTATAAGAATGAACACAACGACTTGTTAGAGGCCGTAAGGTTAGCTTTAAAAGAAGTAAGTGGCGCTTATGCAATTGTTGTGATGGATCAAGATAAGCCAGACCAACTTATTGCCGCAAGAAAAGGAAGTCCAATGGTAATTGGTGTTGGGCAAGGAGAATATTTTATTGCCTCAGACGCTACACCGATTATTGAATACACAAAAAACGTAATTTATCTTAACGATAATGAGATTGCCTTTTTAAAACGCGACGAGTTAATGATTAAACGTTTAGATAATGTTGTTCAAACACCTTATATACAAGAGCTAGAACTTAAACTAGAAATGTTAGAAAAAGGTGGTTATGATCACTTTATGCTAAAGGAAATCTATGAGCAACCTCGTTCTATTAGAGATTGTTTGAGAGGAAGAATTTATCCCGAAGAAGGTAAAGTACAATTGGGAGGAATTAAGGAATTTGTTGACAAGCTTAAAAACATTGATCGTATCATTATCGTGGCTTGCGGAACTTCTTGGCATGCTGGTTTGGTAGGAGAATACTTAATTGAGGAGTACGCTCGTATACCTGTTGAAGTAGAATATGCATCTGAATTTAGGTATAGAAATCCGATTATTACCGAAAAAGATGTAGTTATTGCCATATCTCAATCCGGTGAAACGGCAGATACTATGGCCGCAATAGAAATGGCCAAAGAAAAAGGTGCTACTATTTTTGGAGTTTGTAATGTTGTTGGGGCATCAATTCCCAGAATTACTCATGCAGGTGTATATACACATGCTGGACCTGAAATTGGTGTAGCATCAACTAAAGCATTTACCGCACAAGTAACGGTGTTAACATTAATAGCCTTTTATATGGCTCAACAAAGAGGAACAATTACCAGTTCTAAATTGATCGAGCTATTAACCGAGCTTGATTCGATACCCGATAAGATACAGTTAGCCTTAAAATCTAATGATATCGTTAAAGAAATTTCTGAGAAGTTTAAAGATTCTAGGAATTGTTTATTTTTAGGAAGAGGAAGCGGCTTTCCAGTTGCACTAGAAGGCGCATTAAAATTAAAGGAAATCTCATATATACATGCAGAAGGCTACCCTGCAGCGGAAATGAAACATGGGCCGATTGCTTTAATAGATGAAGAAATGCCAGTTGTTGTGATAGCGACTAAAAATTCATCCTACGAAAAGGTAATCAGCAACATTCAAGAGGTTAAGGCTAGAAAAGGAGTTGTTATAGCTATTGTTACAGAAGGTGATACAGAAGTTAAAAAAATGGCTGATTATTGTATTGAAATACCTGACGCGAACGAAGCATTTTTACCATTGCTTGCAACTATTCCACTTCAACTATTATCATACCATATAGCTGTATTAAGAGGTTGTAATGTAGATCAGCCAAGGAATTTAGCAAAATCTGTTACAGTTGAATAAGAACAAAGAAGCCTCAAAATTAATTTTGAGGCTTCTTTGTTTTACTTTGTATTTCTCAAAAGGGTAAGTCGCCGGTTTCAGCCACAGAATCACCATTTGGTGTTATATAATCATCTTCACTTTTTGGAGTGCCAGAGCTCACTGGGGTGTTCTCAAAGTCACTTTTTCTTCCAAGCATTGTGAAATTCTCCGCAACAACTTCAGTTACATATTTTTTCACTTTCTCCTTATCTTCAAAAGAGCGTGTTCTTAATTTTCCTTCAATATAGACTAATTTTCCCTTTTGAAGATATTTTGAGGCCACCTCTGCCAAACCTCTCCACAGCACGATATTGTGCCATTCTGTTTGCTCAACGCGTTTACCATCTTTATTATACGTTTCAGATGTTGCTAAAGGAAAGCTAGCAACTGTTACGCCACCTTCTAAATGTCGGACTTCTGGATCCTTACCCAGGTGCCCCACTAAAATAACTTTGTTAATACCGGACATAGATTAAATATTTGGTTTGTTTTGCAAATACAATTCAAAAAAATCGCTTATAACTTTTGGATGTGGTAAAGTAGCTAAATCTTCAAGCGTAACCGATTTAATATCTGTATGCACATTAAAGTTAATCATATAATTTTCTAAACCAAAAAAATGAACATATATAATTTGGTGAGTTAAAATATGTTTTTTTTGCACCAAAGATTTGATTTTTACATCGTTACCAAACATCTCTCTTATAGTTGCGGTAAAATCATTATCGTTTAAGCCCGCAACATCATTAGTCTCGATTAGAGGAAAATCATACATCTGTTGCCAAATGTCTCCGGCTTGACGCTGTTTAATTAAAATTTTATCATCTTTAAATCCGACAAAATAATTAAACCATCTTTCTCTCACTTTTACCTTTTTGAGTTTTACAGGCAATACATCCACTTTGTGATTTTTAAGCGCAAAGCAGCCAAATTGTAAAGGGCAAATATTGCAAGCTGGCGATTTTGGTTTACATTGCAACGCACCAAATTCCATAATCGCTTGATTGTATACCGATGGTTTATGATCTTCAATTAATTTTTGAGCAAGCGATGAAAATATCTTTTTACCATTTGTAGAGTTAATTGGTTCTTCAATTCTGAAATATCGAGACAACACCCTAAAAACATTCCCATCCAAAACAGCTTTAGATTCATTATTCGAGAAGGAAGAAATAGCAGCTGCAGTATAATCGCCTATTCCTTTCAGTTTAATTAACTTTTCATAGGCTTTTGGAAAATTCCCATTATGCATTTCCATTACTTGCTTAGCCGTATAAAGCATATTTCTACCTCTAGAATAATAACCTAACCCCTGCCAAAGTTTTAAAACTTCATTTTCAGTAGCACTTGCAAAAGCTTTTACTGTAGGGAAATTCTCCAAGAACTTATTAAAGTAAGGTAAGCCTTGCTCAACCCTAGTCTGTTGTAAGATAATTTCAGATAACCAAATTACATAAGGATCGGTTGTACTACGCCAAGGAAGATCGCGTTTATTAATTTTATACCATTTTATTATTTCAGTTTGGAAGCTCATTTCATCAAAAATACAATCAAAACTTATCTTTTTATTAAAACTTGCAGTAACATGATGATTTTGATTGTAAATAAATCATCTTTTATTTTCCTATCTCATTAAAAAGCAATACTTTTGCAACCCCAAAACAGTTATAATATTAAATACACAATAACTTAATAAAATAGAAAAATATGACTAAGGCAGATATTATTTCAGAAATATCAACAAAAACAGGCATTGAGAAAGTAGATGTACAAGAAACAGTTGAGGCATTTTTCAAAGTAATCAAAAACAGTATGATTGGTGGCGAAAATGTATATGTTAGAGGCTTTGGAAGTTTCGTTGTAAAAAAGAGAGCACAAAAAACTGCTAGAAATATTTCTAAAAACACTGCTATCATTATCCCAGAACATTTTGTTCCTAGCTTTAAACCAGCAAAAGTATTTGTTGATAAAGTAAAAAACAATTCTAAAAAAGTTAAAGCAGAAGCTTAATTCCTTATGTTAAACAATATCCGTTCAAAACAAGTTATTCTTATTGTCGCAATATTATTGCTTGGCGGATTTTTGTTTACTAGAGACGTTAAGGGTTTGGTTAAACCAAAAGATGAAGCTGGTAAAATGCCAACCAATGGGCAAGCCTCTACTTCGTCATCGGCTCCGAAAATTACTATTGAAGAAGTTTCTAACACAGCAAAAAACTTAGTAAGCAGTGCAACTGCCAAAGAGATTATTGCTTTAGAAAGCTCATATAAAAGTGCTTCGGAAGCAGATAAAATTACAACTGCCAAAACATTAGCTCAGAAATGGGATGACGTTGAACAATCTATACCAAGTGCAATGTACTTAGAGGTTGTTGCCAATAATGAAGGTACGCTTTCTAATTGGCTGAATGCAGGAACTCGTTTTTTGAAAGCTTTTGACAACACCCAAGACAGCTTGATACAACCAGCTATGCTGCAAAAGGCTAATAATGCTTTTACCAAAGCACTAGCAATTGACACCAACAATAACGATGCTAAAACTGGGTTAGGGATTACTATCGTTAATGGTTTAGGTGCTCCAATGAGTGGTATCGCAATGTTATTGGATGTGGTTAAGAAAGATCCAAAAAACTTAAAAGCAAATATGAATTTAGGTATGTTTGCG